>REEB01000124.1 GCA_007695295.1 Puniceicoccaceae bacterium | reverse complement strand
GGCGAGGGCGGCCTCCCATTGGTTTGGGGGCGTGCCCAGGGAGGTGACGGTGGCGCGAAGGGTTCCGTCGGCCTGAAGACGACCGGTGTGAAGATCGGCGCTGACCCGCCCCCGAAGGTAGGGTGTGGCGAGGGCGAGGGGGAGGTTGCTGGATTCTATGGCCAATTCGGCCATCAGTGGATCGATGGCCGCCGTGCCGGAGAGGTCGAGCCGCGCGCCTTCACCGACGCCGCCCTCGGCTTCGATTTCCATCACGGTGCCGGGGAGGCTGGAAAACCCATCGAGGCGCAGACGCCAGTCCCGGGCCTCGATCCGGGCCGGGACGGGTGTGCTGTGGTCGGTCCACTGCAGCCCGGCGTCGTCGAGTGCGATGTGCTTGACCGCAATTTCCCAATCCCATTCGGCCTCCGGCTCGGCGGGCGGGTGCATGGGCCGCAGCCATGCCTGCACGTCGATGGCGCCATCGGCGAGACGGACCGCCGCCAAGCGCGGGGTTTCCAGCCGGACCTGATCGGCGGAGAGCAGGCCGGTGATCGGATCGGCGGCGAGGCCTTCGATCCGGAGGCCGGCCAGCGAGACGGAAGGCTGGTCCCTTCCGGGGCCGGCGATGGCAAGGTCCTCGAGAAGGATGCGGCCATCGGAAAGCGACCAAGCGGCGAACCCATCCCAAGTCACCGTATAGTCGATTTCCAAGGACAGTTTCCCCGACTCCACGACGGCGGTGGCGAACTCGTTCATGAAGGGATGAAAGCGCGGCAGATCGATTCCAGACAGGCGGATCCTGCCCTCCGAGCCGGGAGGATCGGCGGAAATGGTGCCGCTCCAGAGGAAGGTTTCACCTGCACCGGTGATGCCTTCAAAGGCGTAGGGGCTGCCGTCGCCGGGGCGGGTGGTGAATTCACTGAGATGAAAGGTGAACGGGCCGACATGGGTGTCGAAAGGCAGGCGGCGGGAACGATCGGAGAAATCGACCCGCCCATTTTCGACAACCAAGCGCTGAATCCGGATGGCCGGGAGGCTGGCTGGGCCGGACGGAGGGGCAGGTTCCGCCGGGGCGGCGTCGGGTGCCGGGGTGGAGGCTGCGAGGAGATCGGCCAGATTGAGCGTACCAGATTCGTCCAGCACCAAACGCAAGCGCGGGTTGACGAAGTGGAGGGTGGCGAACGTCCAGGCGCGCCGGAAGGGGGAGGAGAGGCTGTAGCGGCCGTAAAACTCGTCCCAGCCCGCCAGCTCGGCACCGTCATGGTCGGTCACGGAAAGCCCGCGCACGGAGAGGGAAAAGGTGAGGGGGTTGAGTCGGAGGGTTTCGATCGTGACGGAGCGGTCAAGCGCTTCGGCGAGTCGCTGCTCGGCCTGGGTGCGCAGGATCCAAGGTGCGACCAGAAAGCCGGTGAGGAGGTAAAGGAGAAGCCCGATGCAGAGGGCGAGGATGAGTTTGCGCTTCATGAGGAAAGAGGAAGAAGGCAGCAAAGTCCGGTGGCCTTGGATTGTCAAAAAGGCCCGGCCGGTGCGGGTGCCGGCATCGGTGCGCTGGAATCGCTCTTGCCGCAGGGTGTGGCGGCCATTCCGGAGGGGGTTGGTCTTCGTCCCTTCGGTGCCGGGGAGAGATAGATAACGACCGCAGGTGGGTCTGGCAGGGCCGGGTCCCTGCCTTGGAGTTTGGACGTTCTTCAGCACCAAAGGTGCGGCAGTTCCACAGCCCGCCCAGCGGGTTGGGAATCCGGATTGGAAGGAGTCTGCGGCCTGAAAGGACGCGATGCGGGCAGCGGACTTTCAGCCCGCATGTTCCTTGGCCGCAAACCCCGCCCTTCGGACCGGGCTATGGTATTTTGGCCCTTGGGGCCAGGTGCGACACCATGCTCAAGACGTGTATGATCGGCAGGCCGTTGGCCCGGGCTACTGAATTATTACGCCGTTGGTGCATTTGAAATGGCCAATTACCAGGCCCGGGCCGGAGCCCTGCCAAAGGCCACGCCAGCGGCCGGCAAGCCGACGGAGCCTGGCCCTGGATTCGGTCAGTGGCGGTGAACGGCGCCGTGTTCCAAGCCCTCGAGAAGAAGAAAATGGCGTGAAGCCCGGACGCGGTCGGGATCTGGCACCGTTTTGACATCTTCGAGGAGGCGGATCCAGTCCGCCGGCAGTCGGTGTTGGCGGGCTCCGGTGAGGACAAGGGCATGGTACCAGTCGAAGGGACTCAGGGAGGGGTCGATCCGGCCCGGATCGGGGAAGTAGGTGAAACAGGCGTGGGGGCCTTCGATGGTCTGGACGGTGATCTCGCGGCGGTGGTATTCGGTCCCTTCGCCCTCGGCCTGATCGAGGGGAGCGAGATCGGACTCATGGATGGAAAAGAGGACTCCCCAGACGGCCTGGCGACCGCCGGGGCGGCCGGGGATGAGAGCGGCTTTGCCGGAGCGATCGGAGCCGATCTTTTGCCAGCCGAAGCGGTAGCCGGGAAGGCTGGCGACGCCCATGGGCAGAGCGGAAGGACTGCGGGCACGCAGGCGGGGGGTCAGCAGATTTGACCCGTAGGCAAAATACAGCGGCATGATGGCGGGACCACGGAGGCCGCCGCGGGCGCCTGGTTACTCGGAGGGAGTTTGTTCCAGGGGCTCGTATTGGTAGCCGATGCCGTGGATGGTTTTGAGGTTGTCGAGGGGGACCCCCTCCTTCTGAAAGAGGTCGCGGATTTTGACGATATACTGGTCGAGGGATCGGCTGCGGATGTCCGCATGGATGCCCCAGACGGAGTGGATGAGGTTTTTGCGGGTGACGATGGAGCTGGGAGAGTTGGCGAGGTAGGCCATGATACCCAGCTCCTTGCGGCCGATTTTGGCGGTGTTGCCGTTCGGGAAGGTCACGAGCAGGGTTTTGGGATCGACCCGGGCGAGGTTGAAAGTGAAAGGCTCGTCGGTCAGCCGGACGTTTTTGGTGAGGTTGAAATCACCGGCGACCTCGGCGCGCCGGAGGACGGCGTTGATCCGGGCGACCAGCTCGGCCATGCTGAAGGGTTTGGTGACGTAGTCGTCCGCCCCCAGCTCGAGGCCTTTGACCTTGGAGACTTCGGAGGCGTTGCCGGTGAGAAAGATGGTGGGGACGCTGATGTCGTTGCGCTTGAGCTCCTCGTAAAAGGAAAACCCATCTTGGTCGGGCAGGGTGAGGTCGAGGAGGAGAATGTTGGCGAAGTTGTTCTTGAGGAAGCGGAAAGCCAGATTGCAGCGGTGGCAGACCTGGGTGAGCATGTTGTTCCCCTCGAGGTATTCGGCGATCAAGTTGGCCAGCTCGACCTCGTCCTCCACGATTAGAACCAGCGGTTTGGGCGTATTTGGCATGGTCGAAAGCAAGTTTGTAAAAAAATGGTGCGGTGGCAACAGAATTGACCGGGGAAATGGATGGCGCCCGGTGGTGCCTTATCAGGAAAACTGATCGGAAAAAACGGGGTCACCTGAAGGCGAATCTTTTCAATCTTTTAACGAATGGCTGCAATCGGCGAATTTCCTTGAGCCGGGTGGAGGGCTGGGGCTGTTTCGGAGCCGTGTCCGAATCAAAACCGCTTCTGATGCTCGGCCTGCCCAAGGGCAGCCTCGAAGAGTCGACCCGTGTACTCTTCGGCAAGGCCGGGTTTTCCATCACACTCAGTTCGCGCTCCTACCGGCCAGTGATCGACGATCCCGAGCTGGACGGCCGCTTCGTGCGCGCCCAGGAGGTCAGCCGGTACGTCGAGCACGGCTTTTTCGACTGCGGGCTAACCGGGCTGGACTGGATCCGCGAAAACCGCTCCGATGTGGTCGAGGTCTGTGATTTGATCTACAGCCGCGCCACCCGGCTGAAGTCCCGCTGGGTGATGGCGGTGCCGGAGAGCTCCCCCATCCGCGCGGTCGAGGACCTCCAGGGCAAGCGCATCGCCACTGAACTGGTCGAGACGACCCGTGCCTTCTTGAAGGAGCGGGGTGTCTCCGCGGAGGTGGAGTTTTCCTGGGGGGCGACCGAAATGAAGGCGCCCGACTTGGTCGACGCGATCGTGGACATCACCGAGACCGGCGGGAGCCTGCGGGCGAACAAGCTGCGGATCGTGGCCACGATCATGGAGACAAACACAAAGCTTATCGCCAACCGCCAGAGCTGGGAAATTCCGGCCAAACGCCGCAAGATCGAGAACATCGCCCTGCTCCTGACGGCCGCGCTGGAAGCGGAAAGCAAAGTCGGCCTCAAGCTCAATGCCCCCAAGGACCGGCTCGACGAGATCCTCAACGGCCTGCCCGCCCTGCGCAACCCGACCATCTCCCCGCTAAGCAGTGCGGACTGGGTTGCCCTCGAGACCGTCGTCGACGAGGCCGTCGTTCGCGAAATCATCCCCGTGCTCAAGTCCCACGGGGCGGAGGGCATCATCGAGTATCCGCTCAACAAAGTGGTGTATTAAAATCATGGCGACGGCAGCGAGAAAAGTCACCCTCGGGCTCATCCAGGGCAAGGCGGAAGAGACACCTCGGCTGGCGCTCGAGAGCACCGAGGCGCACATCCGCGAGGCCGCGGCCGGCGGGGCGCATATCATCTGCCTTCAAGAGCTGTTTCTCACCCCCTACTTTTGCAAGCGGGAGGAGGTGGCCTTGTTTGCCTTGGCCGAGCCGGTGCCGGGGCCGACGACCGAGCGGCTGGCCCAACTGGCCGGTGAGCTGGGCGTGGTGGTGGTGGCTTCGCTTTTCGAGAAACGCGCCCCCGGCCTCTACCATAATACAGCCGCCATCATCGATGCGGACGGTTCCTACCTTGGAAAATACCGCAAGATGCACATCCCGGACGATCCGGGCTATTATGAGAAATTCTACTTCACGCCCGGGGATCTCGGTTACCGCGTCTGGGACACCCGCTTCGGGCGGATCGGGGTGCTGGTCTGCTGGGACCAATGGTTTCCCGAGGCCGCCCGGCTGACCGCGCTCCAAGGAGCGGAGATTCTCTTCTACCCGACCGCGATCGGCTGGCACCTGCACGAGAAGGAAACCTTCGGCAAGGCCCAGCACACCGCCTGGGAGACGATCCAGCGCGGCCATGCGGTCGCCAACGGCTGCTACGTGGCGGCCGTCAACCGGGTCGGCCTGGAGGAGTCGGTGCAGTTCTTCGGGGGCTCCTTTGTCGCCGATCCGCACGGCCAGCTTCTCGCCAAAGGATCGAGCGACCGGGAGGAAATCCTGCTGGTCGAGTGCGACCTCGGCTATCTCGACGACGTCCGCTGCAACTGGCCGTTTTTCCGCGACCGGCGGATCGAAACCTATGCCGGCCTGCAGAAGCGGTTTCTCGACGAACCCGGCGAGCGATGAGCACGACCCCGCGTGAGGCCGGCTTCCGGATGCCGGCGGAGTGGGCCCATCAGGAGGCCGTCTGGCTGTCCTGGCCGCACAAGACCGAATCCTGGCCGGGTTTCTTCGAAGCCATCCCGCCAAAGTTTGCCGAAATCGCCGCCCTCATCAGCCGTTTCCAGGAGGTCCGCATCAACTGCGCCGCGGAGCTGCAGGACACCGCCCGCCACTGGCTCGACGCTTCCGGCGCCGTCCCCGGCCGCATCCGCCTCTTCGATCATGCCACCGACGATGCCTGGTGCCGAGACCACGGTCCGATCTTCGTCAAGCACCGCGAAACGGGAGAAGTCGCCGCGACAGACTGGCGCTACAACGCCTGGGGCGACAAATACCCGCCCTACGAGCAGGACAACCGCATCCCCGGCTTGATCGCGGAAGCGCTCGGGTTGCGGAGGTTTGTTTTCGATTCAGTGCTTGAAGGCGGCTCGATCGACGTCAACGGCGCCGGCCTGCTCCTCACCACCGAGGCCTGCCTGCTCAATCCGAACCGCAACCCCGGCCTCGACCGGGGCGCGGTGGAGCGAATGCTGCGGGACGGCCTCGGGGTCGATGGCATCCTCTGGCTGGGGGACGGTATCGAGGGCGATGATACGGATGGCCACATCGACGACCTGAGCCGGTTTTTCCGCGAAGACGGCATTGTGACCGTGGTCGACCCCGACCCGGCCTCCCCCAATCATGAACCGCTCCGGGAAAACCTGGCCCGGCTGCGCACCCTGCGCACCCCCGCCGGCCGGCCCTTCGATATCCGCGAGTTGCCCATGCCCGAACGCTGCGAGCGCGAAGGCCAGGTCATGCCGGCCAGCTACGCCAATTTTCTCATCATCAATGGGGCGGTGCTGTACCCGACCTTTCGCCAGCCCGCGCGGGATTTCCAAGCCGGGGTGGTGCTGGCGGACTGTTTTGACGGGCGGCAGATCATCCCGGTGGACTGCCTCGATCTCGTCTGGGGCCTGGGCACGCTGCACTGCATTTCCCAGCAGCAGCCGGCCTGATCGGCTATCCTCGGCTGCGATTGCGCCATGAATAAAGCCCTGCTGGATTTTCGCGAGACCGCCGACCGGGCCGGCGATCTCGCCCCGGCTCTGCGCCGGGCCGCCCGCTCGATCCCGTCGGGAACGACGTTGGTTTTTCCGGAAGGTGACTGGATCCTCCATCCGGAGGGCGCCGCCTCCGAGTCCCTGGCCGTCACCAACCACGATGATGGGGCGCGCCTGACGGCGTTTTCGCTGGCGGACCGGTCGGACATCACCCTCGAGGGCGAGGGCTGCACGCTCCGTTCGCTGGGCAAAGTCTCGCCCTTCTGGTTCCGCAACTGCCGCGGGCTCTCCCTTCGCAACCTGACCTTGGATCGGGCCGAGTCCCAGAACCGATTTTCGGAAGTCGTGGAGGTGACGGAGGACCGCGTGGTGGTGCGTCTGGATCCGGCCTGGAACGGTCCTTGGTCGGTCTATTCCGGCGAGGTCCACCTGGAAGGGACGCACTGGCGGGAAAAGATCCGAAGTCTCATCGAATGGGACCGCGAAGGCCGTCATCCCGTGGCCGGCAGCGGCGACAACCTCGGTGCCTGGGGCAATCACTGGACCTTCGAGCCTGTCGACCGTGAGCATCTGGCAATCCGCGGCCGGAGCAGCCGGCGGCCGGCGGTGGGCAACTGGCTGACCCTCCGCAGCCTGGTCCGGCCCGCTCCCGGGATCGTGTTGGATGGGTGCGAGGCGGTCCGGCTGGAGTCGGTCCTGATTCATGCGGCCGCCGGCATGGGGCTGATCGCCCAGCGCAGCCGCGACATCGATCTCCGGGCCTGTGCGACCGCCCCTTCTCCGCGGGGACCCGGAGTGTATTCGGACCTCGAGGACGCGACCCACTTTGCCAACTGTGGCGGCATCATCCGATTGGAGGGCTGCCGTTTTCAGGGGCAGCTCGACGACGGCTGCAACATCCACGGGGCCTATTTCCCGGTCGTTCGGCGGCTGGATGACCATAGCGTGGTGGTGGAGCGACGCCATTTCCAACAGGCCGGCGCCCCGGTGGGCGGGCCGGGCGAGCGTTTTGCCATCGCCCGGGAGGTCAGCCTCGAGGACTACTGGACCGGCCGCGCCCGTGCGGTCGAGGATCTCAATCGCCACTATGCCCGGGTTGTATTCGAGGATCGGTTACCCGACGACCTGGCCATGGGCGATGCGCTCGACAATCTCGACTGGCATCCCGACGCCGTTCTGCGCCGTTGCGACTTCCGGTACAACCGGGCCCGCGGGGTGCTGCTTTCCTCCCGGGGGAAGGTGCTGGTCGAAGCCTGTTCCTTCCGCTCCAGCGGGGCGGCGATCCAGGCGGCGGGCGGCCTCGGACTCTGGTGCGAGAGCGGCCCGGTCGGAGAGCTGACGGTGAGAAACTGCGAATTCCACCACTGCGCCGTGGAGCCCGCCTGGGGCCGGGCCGTCCTCCAGATCGGTCCCGAGAGCGGTGATCCCGGGCAGCGCTCCACTCCCTACCACGGTGCGGTCCGGCTGGAGGGCAACCGCTTCACCGGCCCCCAGGGCCGGCTGGTCGAGGCCGTTTCGGTGGAGCGGCTTTCGGGCTCGGGAAACCTTGCCGAATCCCCGCTGCCGGAAGACGGCCGGGCCGTCGAAGCGCGTCTCTGCGGCACGGTGGAGCTGGACCTCAGGCAGGCAGCTCGAAGCTGAACGCCACTCCCGGGATCAGCGGTCGGGTTTCAGAACCGATTTTCAGCCTGCCTGCGCCTTCCGGCGGGGCGGTGAGGGTGATGGATTGGCGGCCGTCGGGTTGGAGGCGGCTGGAGAAGCGGAGGGGGCCGGCGGGGGTGTGGCAGGTTGTGTCGAGGGACCGGATGTCGCCGAGTTGCGGATACACTTCGTAGGAAGCGTAGCCCGGGCTGGTGGGCCGCAGCCCGACGAGGTCGTGGTGGAGCACGATGAGGGGAAAGACTCCGAGGTGGGAGAATTGGTCTTTGCTGTCGGGCCGGGGATTCCAGAACTCGCTGATGGTGCCGTTTTCGCGGACCGAACGCAGCTCCGCCCACTCGGTGCGGTATTCATGGAGGAGGATGTCGATCCGGCCGGCGCGGGCGAGGGCGCGGTGGCGCCAGATCTGGTTGGGCACGTAGGAAAAACCGAGACTGGCGGGGCGCTTCGCCAGCAAGCGGACCGCGGCGGTGGTGTCGCTGTCCGGGCATTGGTCGAAAAGGAGGGCGGTGGCGAGGGAGCGGTCGCACCAGCGGGAGTCGGCATTGTTTTGCCGCCAGGGCAGGTTGTTGACGAAGCTCCGGGTGGCCGCGCACCAGAAGGTTATGCGGGCGGCGTGTAAGAGGGTGGCGGCCAGTTTCTCGGCGCCATTGGCGAGCTCGGGGTAGCCGTGATCCCGGGCCAGAGGCGCGAGTGCCGTCCTGAGCATGGCTTCGGCATAGAGGGTGAAGGCGCACTGCTTTTCGCGTTGCTCGCGGTACGCGTCATGATCGATCCAGACGGTGGGGATGCCGAGATCTTCCACCGGGAGCAGCCCGTCGGGCAGGACGAGGGATTCAAGGTAGCCGAGGAAACGCTCGAAGCGCGGGAGGAGATCCGCGACGGCCTCCCTCTGACCGGTGCAGAGCCAAAAGTGCCAGGTGTCGAATACGAAACCGATGGAGTGGTCGAGCAGAGGACCCCATGGGGTGAGGCCGAGCATGCGCTGGGGGATGCGGTTCATGCGGTCCCAGGCGGGCCAGCAGTCGAGGAAATAGCCCTCCCGGGTCTGACCCTGGCTCCAGGTCTTGAGGTAGCGGGCGGGGTGACGGGATTCTCCGAAGGCGGTCAGGAGAGCGAGGATCTCATGGCCGCCGTCTCCGCTGTATTGCTGGCGTTCGCGGCCCATGCAGTCGACGAGGGTGTCGTGGGCATTGTTCCAGACGGTGCGGATGCAGGCATCGGCGAGGCGTTGGAGGGCGGGCTCGCCCAAGGTGAAAGCGGCCGGCTGCGCGAAGGGATAGACCCGGTGGCGCAGTCCGACACGGTGGATGGTGACGGGGAGGGGATTGTCGCGGACGTGGAGCTGAATCCACATGGCGGAGTCGAACTCGAAGGCTTGGAAGCACGTCCGCCCGGGCGGGCAGGTGAGGCGGATCCATCGGAAGTGGTGGGTATCCATCCAGCGGTTACGGTCGGGATCGTGGCTCTCCTGGAGGAGGATCTCGATCACGGACTCTCCTTCCGACTCCACTTCCAGGAACGGCCAGCCCACCAATTGGAAGGGCAGGCGGCAAGTGAGGATGGCGGCGGTTGACCGGCTGTCGGGACCCCTTACGGCGGCCGGCAGGCGGCACGAGGCGCCCACGAGGTCATGAATGTCGGCGCCTTCGGGAATTTCGAAGCTGTCCGGGGCACGAAAGGCAAACCACTCCTCGGGATTTCGTTTCCAGATCATGGCCCGCGAGTAAACCGGCCGTGCCTCGACTTCCTCATCGCACTTGAGGAGGGGAATGCCCCTGGGCACGAGGCGGCACTCCGAGGAGGCGGCCGCGGCGTCGGTCTGGTAGTCGAGGTAATGGCCGGCGAGGGGCGGGCGGTCGGCGGGCAGGTCGAGCTCGAGGGCGGGGCGCCAATCCGTCTCCGGGAGGGTGAGGTCGGCGATTTCCTGCAAAGCGCGCAGGTAGGAGCGTTTGGGGCCACCGGGGGGGCGGGAAGGATCGGGGCGGCAGAGCCAATCGCGATCACTGATGAGGAGCCGGGGCGACGGCCCGCCGATCTCGAGGCGCACGATCAGGCCCGGTTTGCCGCAGACCCAGGTGCCTTCGCCGTGGCCGTAGAAGAGCACGGTGATTTCGATGCGGTTTTCTCCGGGCTGGAGAAACGGGGTCAGGTCGAGCGGATCGGCTTCGAGTTCGCGGGGATCGCAGGGACCGGGGCCGAATTGGACGAACCGGCCGTTGACACAGACCCGGTAGCGGCTGTCGGCCGAGATGTATCCGGAAACCGGTGGCACGACGGAGGGCAGGTCAAGGGATCGCCGGAAGACGACGAAGGTGTTGGCGGGGGTGCGCTCCGAGGGGAGCCAGATCCAGCGGGCGGGGGAGAGGTCCATAATTGGTGAGAAGGTCTGGGCAGTCGCAAGTTTGCGCACTGTTCCAACGGAGCGATCAACGGCCGGCTTACCGGTGGCAGGGGACGTGGACTCCCACCGTGATGGTGGAAAGTTCCGTAGTGAGAATATTGCTACGAAAGCGAGACCTCATAGACGTCGACGGACCCGGCGCGGTCGGAAGTGAAGATGACACTGGCGGCATCGGGTGTGGTGATGGGATGGACATGGCAGTCCTGTTCGCGGCTGGAGGAGTCGTGGCGGCAGAGGGGTTCAACGGCTCCGGAGGAGGGATCGACCCGGGCAAGGACGCCGTCCCGGCAGTCGATGAGCAGGAAGCGGCCGTCCATGGTGAGAGTCGCGTGGAGGAAGTCGAGGGCCGGCGGAAGAAAGTGGCGATAGAGCAGCCGGCCCTCCCAAGTGCGTGCGGCGAGGTAGGGTTGTTCATCGATCCGGCCATGGTAGACGACGGCGCCGCCGCGGGGATCCCAGTTTTCATGAGAATCCCATTCGACCTTTTCGGCGTCGGGGTCGTAGAGCGGGCGGAAGCTGCCGTTGGTTTCCAGGCACCAGATGCGGGGGCGCACGATCGACCCTCCCTCCTGGTTGAAAAGAATGCGGCCGCTCTCGGCGGGATCGAACTGGACATGGGTAACCCAGAAGGGCACTTCGGCGACGGTGTCGATCCGGCCGCTTTCAGTGTCCAAAAGCAGGATATGGCTTTTCCAGCCGTGCCGGCGGATACGGGCGACGGTGTCCCGCATCTGTTCGCCCTGGCTCTTCATCGCGGGGTCAAAGGCGCGCTCATCGGTCACCGGGACGCAGACGTATCGACCGTCCGGTGACACATGGGTGAAGGCCGACCAAGTGCCGGGGGGCAGGGAGGCAAGGCGAAGCGGAGCCCCGGCCTCGTCGAGCACGCCCATCCAAACGGCGTTATCCTGGATCCAGAAAAGCCGGTTGCGGGCGGGGTCAAGGACGGGACCGGCTTTGCTGAGACCGTGCGCCCCGCCGTAGGGGTAGACATAGGAGCGGAGGAGGCCTTTGCCGTTTTGCGATACCGGCCGGAGGGCGCCTTCGGGCCGGGAGAGAGCGTAGAGATTGGGGTGGCCGCCGCGTTCGGAGAGAAAAACGAGCCAGCGGTTGTCGACCGTGACGCTGAACGAAGTGAAGTAGAGATGCTGGTCTTTGCTGGATCCGCAGGTCCACCGGGTGACGGTCCGGCCGGTGAGTGGATCGGGGAAGTTTGATTTTTCGGAGGGAAAGGTGGGCTGCGGCGGCATGGGTTTTCCGTGTTGTGAACCGGAGCGGACGCCAATTCAATCAAGGAAAGGACTTCGTTCTCACCTCCGGTGCATCCGGGTTGCCGAAGGGATCGCCAGCGGGGACGGCGCTCCGCGGCGGAGCGGGTGGCGTGGCCGAAAGGCCCGATCCGGGCTCAGTCCATTCGTGCGAGCCCGTAGAGGTAGCCGTAGAGGGCGGCCTTGCCGCGCATCGTTTGCTGGGGGGTGAACTCGGAGTGGGCGTAAACGAAGCGGGTGCTGTAGTACAATTCGGCCATCGGCCAAGCGCGGTAGTCATCGGGATAAGGGTGGCTCTCTTCATGGAGTTTGAGCGGGTTGCCCATGACCCGGTGGGTGCCCCAGGGGCCGAGATTGAGGTAGGGCGTGTGGCCGGGGTGAAGGCCGGGGGTGCCATCGTTGCGGCCGCTGGTGTAAATGTTGACGACGCTGCGGTGGCGTTCCAGCGGGGTCGTCGCGGTGGTCATCTGGATGATGTTGAGGGGATTGCGGCCGAGGCCCCAGTCCGCTTCCAAGAGGAGGGCGTTGAGAAAGGCGTCGCGATCGGCGGCATCCCTG
Organism: Puniceicoccaceae bacterium; assembly: GCA_007695295.1. Taxonomy (GTDB): domain Bacteria; phylum Verrucomicrobiota; class Verrucomicrobiia; order Opitutales; family Opitutaceae; genus REEB01. The sequence goes on along the minus strand of REEB01000124.1, from coordinate 23,120 downwards.
GCGAAGGCATGGGCGGCGATGGTGCGGTGGACATTCTGCACGGTTTGAAACCAACCGGTCGCGTCGTCGGTGGTGCGGCGGGAGGGGCGGGTTTCGGCATGGCGGGTTTCCTGTGCGCGGGCGTCGTTGAGGATGGCGGCCCGGAGGCGGTCGCGCAGGACGGGGTGGTTGATGGCGCGGGGGCTGGTGAGGTAGGCGACGGCGGCGTAGAGCTGGTTGTGGGAGTCGCCGGGATTGCCGGAGATGTAGCGGAGGACCGGAGTTTCCGGGGTGGTGATGACGCAGTTTTCCACGAAGACGGTTTCCCATCGCTCTTCGCCGGTGAGGTTGTACAGAAAAGCCGCGGCCGTGGCCTTGAGGTCGCGGCCGCTGATGAAGCCTTCGCCGATGTTTTGGCGGCGCTCCAGCCAGGGATCTTCAAGGGCGTCCGCGTAGTGGAAGGCCTCGAGGGAGTGCTCGATGTACTCGTCCATCAACTCATCGTGGCCGGAGACGCGGAAGGCCTCGGCGAGGATGGCGGCGTTGACGGCGTTGGCCCAGGCGGCCAGCGGGGTGTTGCCTGCCTGGTAGAGGATGTTGGTTCGGGTGTCGGGGTTGGAGAGACCCTGGCTGTACCCGCCTTCGTGGCGGAGGCGGAGAAAAAAGTCCACCTCGTCGCGGGCTTCATCGATGATGTCGGGGATGCCGTTGCCGCTCTCGAGGATGCCGATGTCGTCGTCATCGAGCGCACCGCCGGTCAGCAGGTAGGGCAGGAGCATGTCGTAGATGATGGAGATGTGGCCGAGGTGGCGGTCCCAGTCGAGGGCGTCGGAGTGGCCGCCGTAGGCGTTGGGGTTTTCCGGTTCGCCGGGAAGGACAAACTGGGCGAAGAAGCGCGGTTGATCCCAGCGGTCGCCGCCACCGGGCCACTCGGGCCGCCAAGGGTGCATGTCGGTGATGAGGACGCGGCAGTCCTCCGGGTCCATGCCGGGGATCCAGAGGGGACGACGGGGAACCGGCGTCAGATGCATGCCGTCGGCCCCGATGCGCATGTAGAAAAAGCCGAGGGTGGAGACACGGAAGGGATCGCGGTAGACGTCCTCCCGGATCTCGAAGTCCGGGCTGCATCCGACGCCCTCGATGACGAGCCGGTAAGTGCCGGGGCGGTCGAAGCTGCCGAAGTCCGCCGTCCAGACCGGCGACTGGGTAAAATTATGGCCCGAAACATCGGCTCCTGAGGGCTGGTGTAAACGGACCGTGCCGACCGGGTGGCTTTCGCCGGTGGAGGGTTCGAAAAGGTAGACCCGGCTGCCTTCGAATCCGCTGTAGTCGCGCGCACCGCCGTCACCCATCCAGTGGTAGAGGTCGGCGGCTTTGAGCGAGGCTTGCGGAAGATAGCCGACAAGATTGACCCGGATGGCCTCGGAGCGGGAGTGGCGGCTGTCGAAAGTCAGCTCCACTTCGGTGCGGTCGGTGTTGGTTTCCGGCGCGATGGTGAGGGTGTAGGCGGCGCCCTCGCGAAGCGGGTGGGGGAGACGCAGGTAGATGAAGTGCTTGTGGGTGTATGCATTGTGCCAGTCGTCGGCCGCGGCGTCCCATTCGAGCTGGGCATGGCCGTTGATTTTTGATTTGCGATGGCAGTCTTCGGGAGGGAGCCCGTCCGGGCCGTAGCGCTCGTCCTCCGCCGAACTCAGCCGCCAGCTCTTCCGGGACGTGGCCGCGGCCACATCGAGCGGCTCGCCGTGGGGGGTAACCCAGTTCAAGCGCGGTTCGTGGCTGTGTCCTCCGTAAGCGGTCGGCCCGGAGGCATCGTCGAGAAACTCGACTTCGCCGTCGGTGAAGTACAGGAGCAGAAACTCCCGGTCCAGAATGGAAGCTTCCGCAAGGCGGGCGGCCGGAGCAACAGGGGTGAGAAGGTTCATGGCCAAAAAGATCGCGATCACCGGGAGGATCCGGGGCAGGGATGGTGTCAGCATGCTGAGAATGCTGGGAGGGAACGCAGCCACCTGCGAAGCAATCCCGAAAAAAGAGAGGCTTATGTGTAAACCCGCCGGGCTGGCCGAGCGGCGCTTCGTATCCGCAGGGGCGCTACGCGGGGATTTGCCCAGAGAAAGGCTTTACAGGGCGGGCCCCGTGTTTTTTCAATTCGTTTCCGGCGACACGGCCTCGACCCAAGCGACAGACCCTGCACCCTCCCAACCAACCATGACCCGGAATTTGGCCAACGAGATCATCCATGAAATGCTCGCCAAGAAGAATTTCGGCGAGCTGCGCGACGTGCTTGCCAGGGTTTCACCCGAGCTGCTCCCCCCGCTCTTCGACACCCTCGGAAAGAGCGATCGGGTCCTGCTTTTCCGCAGCCTTCCGCGGGACAAGGCAGCGGATGCGTTTTCCTTTCTCGACGACGCCCACCAGCGATCCCTGCTCGCGGACCTTACGGACAAGGAGACCGCCGATCTACTGGCCAACCTCAGTCCGGACGACCGCACCTTTCTCCTCGAAGAGCTGCCGGCCGCGGCCACTCAGAAGCTGCTTGGTTTGCTCGACCAGGATGACCGCAAGGTGGCGCTGACCCTCCTCGGCTACCCCGAGGACAGCGTGGGGCGGTTGATGTCGCCGGACTTCGCCTCGGTACGGCAGGAAATGACCGTCCAGGAGGCCATGCGTCACATCAAGGCCCACGCCCAAGACAGCGAAACGCTGAACATGATCTACGTCACTGATGACCAAGGGCGCCTCATCGACGACGTGCGGCTGCGGCGCTTCATCGCGGCCCCGGACGATGCCAAGGTCAGCGACTTGCTCGACGGCCGTTTCGTTTCTTTGCAGGCCGCCCAGCACCGGGAAGCGGCGGTGCGCCTGATGAAGCAGACCGGCTACTTCGCTCTCCCGGTGTGCGACCGCGACGGTGTCCTGCTCGGGATTGTGACGGCCGATGACGTGCTTGACGTCGCGGTCGAAGAAGCCACCGAAGACATTCATAAAGGCGGTGCGATCAAGCCATTGGAGACCCCGTTGCTTGCCACCCCGGTGACCGCGCTCTACGCACGGCGGATCGTCTGGCTGGTGCTGCTGGTGTTTGTGAATATTTTCTCCGGGGCCGGCATCGCCGCCTACGAGGAGTTGATCGAGTCGGTTGTTGCCCTGGTGTTTTTCCTGCCGCTGCTCATCGACAGTGGCGGCAACGCCGGCTCCCAGGCCTCGACCCTCGTCATCCGCGCCATGGCCCTCGGTGAAGTGAAAATGAAGCACTACCTCTTCGCAGTCTTCCGTGAACTGCGGGTGGCTTTCCTCCTCGGCTTGAGCATGGCGGTGGCGGTTTTTGCGGTCGCCTACTTCCGGTCCGGCATCGAAGTCGCCCAAGTGGTCGCCATCTCCATGGTCGCGATCGTGATCATCGGCAGCGTGATCGGGATGTCGCTGCCCTTCATCCTGAAGAAGTTGAAGCTCGACCCGGCCACCGCCAGCGCTCCGCTGGTGACCTCGATCGCGGACATTAGCGGCGTGCTCATTTACCTCGCCATCGCTTCGGCCCTGCTGGGCGGCTTGGCGGAGTGAGAAAGCTTGGGCCCCGGGGATGAAGAGTGATGCCTCCCTCCGGACAACTGGTGAAGAACAGCTAATGGGTTGAGTAAAAACACTTGACACCCTCAAGCGGCAGGGTTGAGGTCGTTGCCCTGTCCATCCTTGCTCCGGGAGTTTTGGGGTCGAGATTGCTGTCGAGCCCGTGACACTTGGGGTTTCACCTCCGTCAGCAGCCATGAAAATCCCCCTGCCTTCGGCCGTAGCCACGGATTCCCGGAGACGCTTATTCTCGCCGAAAGTTCTCTCAGTTGGGATGGCTTTCGGTTTTTTCGCTTCTCTGGCAGCAGGTTCGGCGGAGCCGGTTTCCCACACGGTCGAGTTTTTGGGCTACACGTCGCCCGGGTATGTGTTGGATGCGGATGAATTTAACCCCGGTTCCGGCTACAACCGGGACATGATCCGGGTGCGCATGCGGGTCGCCTTCGACAATCCCGGGGCCAATGTCGACCAGGTCCACGGATTTGCCGGCTTCCGGCTCATCGATGTGGAAACCGGGGAGGCCGTGAGTCTCCGGGATGAGACGTCCATGGAGCCGCCGCAGGTACTGACGGATCCCATGGTTTTTGCCATTCCGGCCGGGGCGAACAACGAGATCATCACCATCGACCACTTTGTCCGCCCGGCCGAGCGGCTGAACCCCTACACCACCTACCGGGTGGAGGGTGACTTTTTCTGGGAGGTCGGCGAGATCATCCAGTCCCTCGGGCCGGAGCAATCGGTGGTTGCGAACAGCTTCATTCACTTCACCGGAGCCCCGGGCGCGGATCCCAACCTCAACGCGGTCGCCTTACTGCAGTCTGTCACGATCACCGACCGGTCCATCTTCGGTCCCAATGCCAGCGACACCTTTGCGGCGGAGGTGGGATTCCGGCTCTACCGCTACGATTCCCCCACTCTCCCCGCCACCAATGACACCATCCCGGTCATTTTCCGTTTGGAAATGGTGGATGGAAACGACGAGGTCATCGCGGTGGCGGACACTTTTGTGAATGCCGCACCGCAGCCGACGCTCAACAGCTACAGTTTCGCCTTCGTCCCCCCCTTCCAACGGCCCCAGACGACCGCCTTCACCCGCCTGGTCCAGTTCCGTCCCGAGCCCGGGGTGCAGCTTGACTCGGTCAACCACCAGTACCGCCTCCGGGCACAGATTTCCCACTTGGAGCGTCCCCCGCCCACGCCGCTGGTGCTGCCGGGAAACACGGTGGACTCGGCGCCCGCGCAATTGCTGCATTTCAGCGGACGTCTGCTTTTCGGCACCGGCAACGCCCAGATTGCGACCATGGTCTCCGAGATCACCAACGACCCTTCGATCGGTGCGAACAACGTTGGCAGCGAAATCCACACTGTTTGGAATGTGCCGGCCGACGCAGGATCGATCGAAGGCATGCCGGGCCACACCTACGGTCAAAACGGCATCCCGGTCGGGCTCCTGCCCAATGGCGACGCCGCCTACCGCGGGGGAGCGAACATCGCGGTCACGCCGCCGAGCCTGCCGGACTTTGGGGAGGTCGCCAATGTCCGCTACTTTCGCATCAGCACCCGGCTGACCCCGAACGGAGCGGAGACCACCGCAGTGCAACCGTTTTTTCCAGCCGGCTTCGGTTTCGCGAACAGCCCCCATGCCACGCGGCTCAATCCGGCCATACCTTTCGCGAATGTCCCCCTCAACCAATCCCTTGATCCGCTCATCAATCCCGTCATCAATGTCCCGCCCACATCCGAATTGTGGGTCGTGGAAGAGTCCAAACCGGTGGCGGCCCGGATGAGCGCGCTGACTTGGAATGTGCCGCTGGGGCGGTTTGAAGGTACGCCGTGGACGGAGGGGACGAACAATGCCCGCGCCGTCTTCGGCAACCTCTACCAAGAAATGGATGCGGCGCCGGTGCCGGGGACAAAAAAGATCAAGCATTCGAACGACCAATACTGGCGCAGCGCGATCGCCGTGGGCGGGACGTACCGGGTGGCCTCGGTCGGCTCCGCCAAGGGCGCCCGGCTCACCGCCACCTTCACGCTCGGATCCGGACAGGTGAGAATGCATGCGCCTTTCGCCAGCGAAGCGGTCTTTGAATCCGGACAGGTGGCGGTGTCCTCCGACTTGGTCAACACCGCCAACAGTTGGCTGCAGCTTTTCCCCGGCGATTCAGTGGTGGTGCGTTTCCCGGCCGATTGCCGGTCACCCGGCTGCGGTGCGGGTCTTGGCTTTCAGACCGCGAACTTCCGGCCCGACAATGACCGGCTTCGCATCCACCAGGAAGGCGGGTTGATCGCTGAAGGAGTTTTCCCATCCCCCTTCATCCTCCGTTGGGCCTGGCAGAGCGGGGCGAACGTTTACACCCATCGCGCATCGGACTTCATCGAGGCGACGTTCGCCTCCTCCGGCCACTTCCTGCGCGGCGGCAGCTCCAGCCTCTCCGCCAATCTCCGCCCCGCGGTCATCCATCTCTCGGGCGTCAACCGCAACAATGGGCAAATCGCCGAACGGGCCGGCACCACCGCCTACCAAAACGGACTGCACGACTACGCGGGCCTCAACTTCCGGGCCGGGCCGGTCTCCGACAACGCCGCCTCGCCGGTCGAGGGCTTCAGCTATCTCGCCGGTTCCCCCTATGGTTGGTACACGCTTAAAAACCGCAGCAAATACTACCTCCGGTTTGGCGGCGTTTCCGGCATCCACGACCAGATCGCGATGGATCCGGCCAAGGTTTTCCTCAGCGGCTACGACTTCACCCTGAGCAGTTTTGGTCTTGCTTTTCTGGATACGGAAGTGGTCGACTCGCGCACCGAAGGTACCCTCTACCTGCCGCATCCTTCCGACTATGACCTCGACTTCGAGGAGCTGACTTTCCTCTGCCACGGCGCGCTCGACGGGATGAAAGTCGCGGGCGGGCAACAGTCGGTCATCGCCGCCTATTGGAATGCACCCCTGGATGTTTTCGCGATGCAGTTCGTCCAGGAGCCGGGGCAGGAGTGCGACCCATCGAACGCCTTTCTCACCCTTGGCACGGCCACGTTTTCGGCCCACATGCCCGAAGTGCTTTATGGCACCATCGGAGTATTTCCCCACGGCAACCTGATCCCGGCGGCCCGCGGCATCCCCGACCTCGCTCGCGCTTCCAAGCGCCCGCCCAAGCCACCCTGCGCGGGCCGCTCCGCCAGCCCGCCAACCCCTCCGATCCCTACGAAACGTACACCTTCATCCCGCTCACCTTCGCCTATCTCAATGTCACCGGTGTGGCGCCGAATTTCATCCATTCGCCGCCTGCTGCGATCCCCTTCGGTTTCCTAAACTTCGCCGGCCACGTCCGGGTCAGCTTTTTCGAGCAGTTGCCAGTGCATTTCCAGACCTTTGCCGCTGCTCCGGAGAGTGTGCTTTGGGGCACCGCGCCCGTTTTCCTCGCCAACGGTTCCTGGCAGATCGGTGGCAACCCCTCCGGCTTCTTCGACAACAACGACCACGACTCCTGGAATCGCGGCTACCCCTACCCGCAGAGCGCCGGCGGCACCGGGCAATCCATCAACACCTACCGCACATCCCAGCAATACCAACCCCGCGCCCGGCAAACTTGGCTCGGTGGCGCCATCGACTTCAACTACCCCGTCGCCTGGGACACCAACACCCGCACGTTCCGATCCGCCCAGGCCGAGAAAAACGATTTCGTCGTTCTCAACATCGAGCACGACATCCGCTACCTGAGTGCGGAGCGGGCCGAGATCCGCTTCGGTGCGCAGTTCGACACCTTGCCGCAGCTCAATCTCGCCAACCTCGTCATCAACGGTCTCACGGACAGCACCGGCATGGCCCAAGTGGTCGCCGATGCCATCACTCCGGGCGTCCAGCAGCTTATCCATCAGTCCACCGCGACGATGACGAAGCTGCTCAGTGACAACCTCAACAGCTACTTCGAGGAACTGCTGGGATCCGCGCTAAACCAGGCCATCAACCAGCTCTACAACCAGCTCGACCAAAGCTGGTCCGGCGGCAACTGGACCACCAACCCCGACGTCGTCCTCGCCCAGACCTTCGGTTATCCCAATGGCACCCTGCGCACCCAAGTGCTCAACCGCCTCGGCGTTCTCCCGGCGCAGCTCGACCAGCTCGACCATTTGCATGATCGGATCGGCGACATCCGCGCCGGCATTCAGGGATTGATCGGCCCGAACGGCGTCATCCAGCTCCTCGAGCCGGGCAATCCGCAAAACAACGCCATCCAGATCAACGTCGTCCGCAATCTCGCCCGGGCGCTGATCAAGGAGCTCGCCGGGGAGTTCGGCGCCAATCTCGCCGCCGCCGTCGGGGCTGGCATCGACCAGGAGCTGAACCAACTCATGGCCCCGCTCCTCAGCGAGGTGGAGCCGGGATTGCGCGACATCGCCGGTGCTTTTCGAAACGTCGACAAAGTGCTGGGGGAAATCCAGGACGCCATCGGCACCGGCGGCGAGCTTCGCGCCGAGCTGCAGCAACTTTTCCAGGATGCCTTCGTCGGTGCCGGCAGCGAACTCGCCCAGGTCGCCGACTCCGCCCGCTTCGCCCTCTCGGTCTACCTGGACCAATTCGGCCCGGGCAACAACTTCAAGGCCGTATCGGCCGATCAAGTACGTAATCGCATCCGCAAGGAGTTCATGGACCGCTTCTACGGCACCGCCTACAAAGCCAAGGTCCAGACCGCCATCAAACACCGGATCTTCGACGTCAATATCCTGATGCACTCGCTGACCGACTCCGTCTTCGGCTCGGTCAACACCATTGTGCGCGAAGTGCTGGCCGCGGCCATCGCCGCGATCGACGACAAAGTGCGCGGAGCCGTCGGCGACCGGCTCAATGCCTCCTTCGCCGCCGCCAAGGTCCAGGGGTATGCGGTTTTCCAGGACAATGCCCTGCGCAAGGTCCGGATCGACGGCGAGTTCCGCCTCATGATTCCGACCGACACCCGGATCGAGGCTTTTCTTGAAATCAACCAATACCAGTCCGACGACCAGAGCCCCTCCTGCGTGCCGGAGGGCGGGCTCGCGACTGAAGTCACTCTCGGCGCCAACAATGTGCCGATTGACTTCATCACGCCCGGCGTGAGGGTCAATGTCGCGACCAAGCTCACCTTCCTCAGTACCAACGAGGCTTGGAAGCTCTTCCCCGTTGGCATGGCGGGCAGCTTCAAGATGGCCGAAGGGGAAATCGGGTTCGAAGGGTTTAAAATCACCAATCTCGCGGCCGGTTTGGCTTTCGGGGCGACCGAAAATTACATCACCGCGATGCTGGGGATGAAGTTCGGCAACAACTACGGCGCCTTGGGCGGCGTCTTCTTTGGCCGCACCTGCACCCTCGATCCGATCAAACTCTGGGATCCGCTCGTGGCGGATGTGCTCGGGAGCGTCCCGCTGACCGGGATGTATGTCTACGGTCAGGGTTCGGTGCCGCTGCTGCCGCTCCTGGGCTTGCCCGACACCTGCTTTTTCAGCGTCACCGTTCACTTCGGGGCCGGCTTCTTCCTTTTCCTCGAAGGTCCGACGCTCGGCAGTAAAATCATGTTCGGCGTCACCGGAACCGTCCTTTGCGTCGCCTCGGTCACGGGCAAGGTCGAGTTGGTCGGCTTGATCAAGGGCTCCCCCGACATCCTCAGCAGTTCAAGCAATCTCGAACTCAAACTGACCGGCAAGGGAACGGTCACCGGCAAGTTCGGCATTTGTCCCTTGTGCGTCAAAAAATCGAAGTCGGTGCGGTTCGACGGCCGCGTGACATCCAGCGGCCGAATAAAGGGCAAAGTCAAAGTATGAACAACCGGAGTTCAATTACATCCTTGCCCAGGCGCACCGCCCGCCTCCTTGCCGGAGCCTGGCTCGTTGCTGGCCTGGGCGCGGTCCCACTGGCCGCCCAGGACATCCCCGTCGATCCGGTCATCACCCTTGGAGGGCTGACGACCGACGTCTCCGGCACGCCCACCGCTTACGTCTTCTTCGAAGCTTGGCCCTCGAAAATAAAGACCATCGGATCCAAGGAAGTGAGTCTTTGGATGAAAGCCGGTTCCTCGGATTCGGCCAACCCCTATGCCCGCATCGCGGTGCTGCGGCCGCAAACCTCTCCGCAAGTCATCGAGACGCTGGTCAACCGCGCGGTCCATGCCCTCGGCGAGGAGCCCGGGCTGGCCGGCCGAACGATCGATGCGTTGTTCCAGGATTTATTGCCAACGGCCGACCTCTCCCTCGGCCAAAAGGTTTCCGCCCTCGTGCGCGCGGCGATGGAGGATGAAGAAGCGGCCGATCTGCTGCTGGTGGCGGTGAGCACACTCCCGTCTCTCAACATGGCTTTCGGCAATGCCTTCGCCGTGCCGCTGCCCGCCGGCGGTGTGGCCACCTTTGAATTGCGCATGGCTGATTTCCCAGGGATGGAGGCGCGTTCGGTGGTGGGGCGGGTCACGCTCGATCACGCCAATCCGACTCTGCTGCCGCCGCCGACCACGCTGGCCATTGCACCGCCCTTTACGCAGGAGCCGGGCTACGACGATCTCAACATCCGCTTCCGCTGGGACACCCCGCCGGATCTGCTGCGACTCGGGCTGCTCATGCGCGGTTTCAACCTCTACCGGGTGCCCCGCAGCGTGGCCGAGTCCTTCGGTTGGGATGCAGTTCCGCCGCTGCCCGAGGAACTGGCGGCCGCAATGTTCGATCCCAACCTTGGCATCGGCCGGGTCAATCGCGGTCCCCTCTATCCGGCCGAAGTGCTCAGCCCGGCCGAAGTCGTCGCCCCCGAGCCTGAGCCTTACTTCGCCCGCGACCACGAATCGCAGATGCCCGGGTATCCCGACAGTCACACCCCGGTCGAAAACGGGCTCCAGTTTTATTACTTTGTCAGCCCGCGCGACGCACTCGGCCGCGATCACGCCTTTTCGCACGGGGTTCTCGGCACGTTCTGCACCCGGATGCCGCCGCCGACTCCGGATGGACTGGTGGTTGAGAATTATTACCACTTTGACGGTGCCACCCCGAAGCAAGTTCTCAAACTTACCTGGGATGCCAACCCTCCAGGGGAGTATTCCGGCACCTCCGGTTACCTGGTTTATCGCTGGGAAAACTCTGCCGATGTCTATTCTCTCGGGGCCAATCCACTGGCGAATCTGATCGCCGGCCCCATCCCGCATGTTCCGGGACAAACCACCTACACATATCTCGACGACGGCCCCGGATCGCCCTCCGTCCCGGCAGATCTCGACCAGACCTACTGGTACACCCTGCGGGCCGTGGATGACTCCAGCTTTGTCGAAAATGGCGAGGTCTTTTGCCCGTTCCCGCCCTTCACCGGAAACCTTTCCGGGCACAGCCCGCCCGTCTTCGGTGTGCTGCGCGATCGCGAAGGTCCGGAAAAGCCGGGCGGCGCAGTCCGCATCCTCTGCGGCGAGCCGGAGATGTCCCGCGGCGGCAACATCGAGGTCATCCGCGACGACGATGGGCCGGAACGTGGTACGGTGGCTTTCGAGATGCTCACCCACCGGCTCCATGCCGACCCCAACATCGCTTGGGTGGAGTTCGAGTTCTACCGCAATCCAGAGGAGACCATTCTCCTGCTTGCCACCGGTCCGTATCACTTTCTTGGCAACGAAGACAAACTGCTGCTTGAGTTTTTCATAGCACGGGAGCTGCTCGATCCTCTGGTCTTCGTGAGGGCGCGCGCCGGCACCCAGACGGGGGAGGTCAGTGAGTGGTATCACACCTCGACCCAGGTTGCTTTGTCCGGCGCCGAGCGTTACCGTTTTCAGTTCATCGCGCAGATGCGCTACACCCGCCATCCCTTGGATCCCACCGGGCGGGGACGACCCTGCCGCACGCACTATCCGCCGCCTCCGGGCAGTACCCCGCCCAATGGCCCCGGCATTTGGATCGATGTCACTCCCACCACCGGGACGGCCCAGTACAAGATTTACTACACCATCGACGATGGGCCGATGCTATTGCTGAAGGAAGGCCCGATGCCGATTCCGCCAGTTCTGATGAATCCCCTGCCCGCCGCCGCCGCCCGGGTCTGCTTCTACGCCCGCGTGTTCGATGTGCATGGCAATCCCAGTGCCCTGGCGTTCTTCGGGTGCGTGGACGCCCCCGGCTCACAACCGATCCCCAAGCCCATGCTGGCCCCCATCCTTGGCGGAGGATCCGCACAGAATCCGGTCGCCTTAATCCAATGGTTCTGCCCTCCACACGGCATTTCGCATTTCGAAGTCACCATCGCCAACACGACCGGCTCCCATCCTTCTCCCGGCTTTTCGACCGAGCTGTACTCGCCCGTGGGTCCGATCCCCATCATCGTGTTGCACAGCCCGATCCTCAACAGCAACGTCAACACCACGGTTTTCGAGACCGAGAAGGTTGGTCCGCTTTTCGGCAACGGCGCCACTTTCACCATCGAGACGCCCATTGACCCACCCAACGCCAATTGGCTTGTCCGTGTCCGCGCCGTCGCCAAGTCGGGCCTGAAGGGGCCTTTCAGCAACGAAGAACGGTTCACTTGGTCGCCGCCTCCCGATCCCGAAGATCCCGATGTGCCTTGGCCCGCTCGGCCGCTGCCTTCGGTGACGCCCGCGGCCATGGTGTTCAACGGCATGGTCCAAGCGGTCTGGAACTCCAACCATCAGCGTGTCGGGGTCAGGGTGGGGCGCTATCCGGGCCGAGCCACCAGCTACACGGTCGGGCGCGAGCCGGTGCCCGGTATCGCCACGAATGTCGATCCTTTCGAGTACATCTTCAAAGGGCTTATTGGCGGTGTGGAGCGGCGGCTGTTTCCCATGGTGCTGTACCGTATCCAAGTGCCGGACGAGGCGATGCCGCCGGGCAAGCCGTTCGCTTTCTTCGAAACCGTGCCCGGCGATGTCGTGCAGGTGTCGCCCATGATGGACCAGATTGCCAGTGCTTTCGAAACCGGCGCGGCACCGGCCGGGCATATCGTCTACGATCCCTTCATGTTTCTCGTCCCGAGCACGGGAGCCGTCGGCAGTTTTGTCGATATGTATGTCATCGACAGCCTGCCGGTTCTGACCGGAGCCCGTTACCGGTACTTGATCGCCCTCTACGATGAAACAACCCGGGAACTCGTCACCATCATCCCCACCAACGAGGTGGACATTCCCCTGAACTGATGAAACCGCTCCTTCCCATCCTCATCCTCGGGTTTGCCGGAGTCTGGCTGGTCCCGCTGGCCGCCCAGCCATTGCCCGCGGTCTGGTTCGAGGATGCCGGGGCCGAATTCCACGGCTGGGCCGATTTCACGGGCAATGGCTTCGCCGACGCGGTTGTGGTGGACAAGGAAACCGGGGCGCTGCGGGTCGGCTACCAGACCTCCGAGGGTGTTTTCAACTGGGTCGATCCGCGCTCTTCCGGAGCCGCCGGCATCACCGGCGTAACCGCCGGACGGCTGCAAACCATGCTCCGCGATTCGCTGGCCCTGACCGGGCCGGAATTCAACCGCATCGTCCTTTTGCCGCTCAACAGCACCGCACAATCCGTCCCGCAGTCGGTTCACCTCCCGGCGGTCGGACCGACCGCCCTCGCCGCGGGTCAGCTCACGGGCACCAGCCCTCCCGAGGATCTGCTGGTGGTGTCGACGCTCAACAACGCCCCCAACAACCATCGACTCGCCTTCTACCGCAACAGCCTGCCCGATTTCCCCCAGCAGGCAGTGAAGGCTTCCACGCCACATCCGTTCGACAGTCTCAACCGGGTCATCCTCAAGACCGGCTTCGGCCCCACCTTGGCCGTACTCGAGCGCATGCCCGCGATGGCCACCTTCCGGGTCTATCATCTCGGTGCGGCCGGTTTACCGGAGGTCTTCACCATTCCATCCCTGCCGGCGGCAACCCGCTATGTCGGCGGCCCGACCACCGCCAGCGGGCTGGCTTTTTTCATCTTCTACACCCCCGGCAACAGCAACTTCCGCATCTTTCCGGTGCAGGAGCCGGTTCCCGGCACTTTCACCTTCGGCACCGCCACGGCGGTCAACGCCAGCGGCCCGCTCCACCGCCTCTCGCTGGTAACAGCGGGTGCGGGCGAGTTTCGCTTGATCGAGCTGTTGGAGACCGGTGAAGCCGTGGTGCGGTCCATTAGCGGCACCACTGTCGGGCCGATCCTCCAGCAATTCATCCCACCGCCGGGCCAGGCCTATGCATCGGCGTTGCCGGTGGGCGGCGGGACTTTGCATTTGGTCAAGGTCGGGCTGCCCGGCTTTGAAGCCGACGGCATTGTGGCCGGGCGCTCAACCGGCGTGGACACTCGGCGCCATAACAATGGCACGGGCGTCTTCGATTCCATCGACACCGCGCAATGGATCCCCGCCCCCTCCAGCCGCACCCGGGGCAATGTTCTGGTCTTCGCCGGCGAGCCCTTCGCGAACCCGGCGGCCCGCATCCTCGCCCGGCACAGCGCCGGCGAGTGGAGTTCCGGCGACCCCAACCAGCCCGGCGGCAATGTCACCGCCACGGGCTCGTTTTTCCAAGGCCCGCAAGCCGGGATCGGCGGGCCGGTCAATTATGCCTACGGAGCCAAACCGCCGGGCACCACCCACGCCCTCTTCAACCAGTACCGGTCCGACATCTCCCTCGCGCCACTCGACCCCGGCTGGGGCTCCGAAGTACCGATGGTTTCCATCTCCCCCGCGCCCGGTCTCTACCGGACCTCCGTGGCGGTGGAGTTCGCTATCCCTCCCGGCGCCGATCTGCTCTGGCGACGCGGCCCCGGCGCTCCGTGGCTGCCTTTCATCGCGCCGGGTCCGCAACCGGATCCGGAAGATCCCCAGTATCCGGTCTGGCTCAGCCGCCACTTGGAACGTATTGTCTACAAGGAAACAGTGGTCGAGTGGTTCACCGCGGTCGGAATGGCCGCCTCCCCGATCCAACAGGCCCATTACCGTTTCACCGAACCTGCCGATACCCTCAGTTCCCTGCGCGACGGCGTGCCGGATTACGCCAAGATCGGTCTCGGCCACGATCCTTTCCAGGCCATCCCGGCCGACGGAGCGACCAACACGGGCAACAGCCTCCAACGCCTGCTCGAAGGGGCCGGTCTCCCGCCTGAGAAGCTCTCCGATGCCGGCGTGAGAGTCTACGTCCGGCCACTCTCCCATGACGGGGACAATAACGAGGCCACCGCCAGCCTGCTCCCCGGCGACCTCCTCCCCGATACGACGCCCAACCCCGGCAATCAGATTTTCGCCCGCGATGTCGCGGGCAGCCTGATCGATGTCGGGACACCCGATCCAATGCTGCCCGACGAGGAAGCCGGCGTGCGGCAGCACTCGTTCTTTCCGCAGCCCTCGGCCCAACTCGTCCACCTCGGCTCGCTCGGTGCACGATCCCTGGCGGTCTTTTCCACGCGGCCGGCCTTCGCGCTTGATGCGCCCTTTCCTCCCCCGGAGGAAGAACCGTTCATTGGCCGGGAGATCATCGGCGTATTCACAATGCCACGACCCGAGTCAGCGCCGTTTGTCCGACCCTATGGAGGCACGGGTGTCATCCCGGAAGCCCAGCACTGGCGCAATGAAGCCATCGGCTATTACCAAGCCCTCGAGGTCATGGAAATGGGCTACACCCTCGATTCACTCGAGAGCGTGGTCACCCTGTTGGTCGAGCGCTTCCTGCAACAGACCTTGCTGGAGCGTGGAGTGCTCCCGCCCGCCTACGCGCCGACCGCAGGCGCATTGAATGCCTTCCGCTTCACCATCACCCCCGGCCGCTCTGCGGACAGTGCGGCCGTCCCCGTGGCCTTCGCGGGGGATCCTGAAACGCCCTTGGTCTATGCGGAAATGGACGATTTGTCCGACCTAGAAGCTCCGGTGGCCGGCGGCTCAACCGCGCATCCCTTCTATCGGCTCGATGCCGCGGTCGAGACGATCCGCGACACCCTGCGGACATCCGCCGATACCGACATTATGAATCTCCGCCGGGTCGCGCTGGATGTCCACCGGATCAGCGCCCGCTTTAACAACACCTACACGGGAGCCTTTCTTCCGCCCTTCGACGCCCTCCGGCGCTTTATCCATGCCGGTGTGCTGCCACCCTCCTACACCAATGACTGGCCGGGTGGGGCGCCTGAAACCATCACCGAGTTGACGCCGGCAACCTACGCCTCCGCCGCGGTCGGTATCGGGAAAGTCCTCGCCGCCGTCCAGCCCCGTACCGTGGTCGAGCGCGACTTGATCGTGCCGGCCGGCGCCGAAACCGCCACCTGCACCGTCCTGCTCGATGCGCACACCGCCAATCCCGTCGCCCTGCTTGAGGAGGACGGGAGCCCCTTTGCCCTGCCTCTCTCGCCGCCAGTGCTGGCGGGCACTGTGGTCCGCGTGACCGGCTTCACCGATCTGTCCGGCACCTGTGCGCCGGAGACGATCGTTGTCCTTCGGCTCGACAGTGGAGTCGCCGGCGAGATTGTCTCATTTCCCGGTATCATTGAAACGGATACAGATGGCAATTTGCTCGGCGATGAGTGGGAGGAGCTCTTTCTCGGTGGCTTGGATAACGATCCCTTCGCCGAGCCCTTTAACAACGGCTACTCGCTTTTACAGCTCTTCCTCGACGGCGCCGACCCGTTTTTCCCCGCCTCCTGGACCGAGCCGCCGGCATTTCTCGCCGTGCCTGAAGTGGAGATCCAACTCTCTGGAAGCGGCGCCAACTACAATCTCATGTACAGTTTTCCGGTCCAGTACGCCCCCATGCTCGATTTTGGCCTCTTCCAGGCCCCGGCTCCCACCGGCCCCTGGACCAACGCCCCCGCCGTCGTCCATTACCTCGGTGACGACGAGTGGCTCATTGAAGTTCCCGATCCCGGCTCCCTGAAGGAGTTCTGGATGGTCGGCTTGTCCCTGAAGTAAAGCATCCGAAATCCGTAGTCCCCAGACCGCCCCCCGGCCGTCGTTTCATTCGGCGGCTCCGGGAGTCCTCCAACCCCCGCACCCGCCGATGGCCGCAACGCCCATCAGGCACCTTCTCCTCCACCGCTCATCCTCGAGTGCGGTGCTGGTGGGCTTGGTCTTAGCCACGGCATCTCCCGCGGACGCGGTCATCCGGGACTGGCGCTTCCAGCCATTCGGATACGGCACTTGGAATACGGCCGGGAACTGGAATCCATCCGGCACCCCGACCCCCAACGATGAATGCTTCATCAGCTTCGCCAACCTGGTCATGCTCAACGCCCACGGCAGCGCCCGCAGCCTCACGATGACCGCCGGTACGCTGCATCCCCAGAATTTCCAGCTCACCGTATCGCAACAGGTCGGACTCAGCAGTGGTGCCGGTCTGCTTCTCGGCCCGGCCCATGCGGCCCCCTCTTCGCGAATATACATCGGCCGCGATCTCACCCTGACGACCGGTAGTTACGTGAATCTGCAGGGAGGAGAAATGCTCACCGTCGGAGGGACCACCACGGAGCAAAATGCAGCCGCCCTCGTGGTTGGTGCACTGGTCTCCAATCCCACGCTGCGGGTTTTCTCCGGTTCCCAGGTTTCCGCCGGAGACATTCGCATCGGGACCCGCACAGGGGGCGCCGTCTGCACCCTTGAGCTCCAGGGTCAGGGCTCCATCGTCAGCCAGACGGACTCGGGGGGCCTGATTATCGGTCCGCTCGGGGCGGCCTCCAGCAGCGGTGTCGTCAATGTGGGGACGCAACATGGAGGGGCTTCGCTCAGGGTTGGGGCCCAGGGGCTGCGGGTTCGGCAACACGGCAGACTGACGGTGGGAAGCTGGAATCAAGTGGCAAACCTCAAGGTGGATGGTGACATCAACATCAACGGCGGCCTCATCGAGGTGGAATGCTTCGCAATCGGAGTGATCCCGTTCGAGTGGGCGGCCGGACACTCTATGACCCTAACCGGTGGCGGCGTTTTCCGGATGCGGCGGGCACCTCACAGAACACCTCCCAACAGCGTTTACGAAATCCATTCCGGCCCCTCGCGTTTCGACATGAGCGAGTCCTGGTCATCCAGGCCGTTGATTATCGCGGATGGCGCAAGGGTCAGCCTGTTCGGAGGCATTCTCGACATTGATCCCGGGGAGTTGGTCGTGGAGCAAGGACGCATTTTTGCACAGGATGACGCCTCGATAACGGGCGGCGCTCTCGTCCTCGGAGTGGGCGGCGCACACAGCGAACTGAACCTCAACCTCAGATCGTCGGCCGTTTTCACGGAAACGATCCGGGTCGACCCGGTCGGTTCCGCGCACATCAGGGTATTGTGGGGCTCCCGGCTTCAAACACAAAGCCTTGATCTGCGGTCCGAGCTGTGGGGCAATCGGCTCTCTATCGAAGGCACCGATGCGGAGACCGTGGTTTCGCAGATTAAATTGGGGTCGAACTCGCCCCAACCACATATCCAATCAACCGTCTCAATTGGCGCTCCCAACGCCCCCCCAAAACTGGTGGCTGAAGAGGTTTCGCTCGGGCATGGAGGACGCATCCTCGTCGGCAGTGGTGACCATGGTGGCGAGTTGATTGTCCAGAAGGCGCTGATTGCCGATGGAGGGCTGCTGCGGCTTGACCGCCATGGAATTCTTTCCGGCAGCTTCACCGAAGGATTGGCGCTCGAAGGCGACGCCAGGATGGAGGTTCATCAATCCACCCACCGCCCGCCCTCGGCCGCACCTTTTCATCTGAGAGGTCAGGCCACGTTCATATGCCATGAGACGCTTCTGGTGGCGTCCGTCCCGGGCAGTACGCTGCGGATTCAAGACCACGCCAAGGCTGAAAGTGTGGTGACCCAGGTCGGCAACGGTTCCACCGAGGAGGGACTCATTGTTCTATCCGGCCCGGGATCCGTTCTCTCCACCGACACGCTGAAAGTTCATCCCTCCGGCACGATTCGACTGGCCGGAGGGCGCCTGGCGGCGGGAGAAATTTCCTTTCTCGACGGTGGCACCCTGGAGTGGACGGGCGGCATGCTGCAGGTTGACGTCTTCCACGGTAATCTTGTCAATGCGAGCGGCGTCCTCGCGCCGGGGCGGACTCTCCTCGGTGTCGAAACCGGCCTCGCCGGCGGCACCACCATCGTCGGCAACTATACGCAACAGGCTGGCGCAATACTTGCAATCAAGATCGGAGGCACTTCCGCCGGTGGCACGCATGATCTCGTCGGTATCACCGGCACCGCCCTTCTCGGTGGCCGGCTCGAGCTGAGCATGATCGACGGGTTTGTTCCCGAGGCGCACCACACCTTCACCATTCTCAATGCCGCCGGCGGACTGTTCGGCACCTTTGCCAACATCACCACCGGGCAACGATTGGAAACCGCCGACGGTCGTGGATCCTTTTTCGTCCACTACGGTCCCGGCAGCCCCTTTAACCCGAACCACATTGTTCTCACCGCCTTCGAGACCCTGCTGGCACCCTTTGACCAGTGGCGGGCGCTGCACTTCGATCCCGGGGAGCTGGCCGATGAAGCGATCAGTGGCGCCGCTGCGGCTCCCGCGCACGACAACATTGGCAATGTGCTCAAATACCTGCTGGGACTGGATCCGAAATCGCCTTCGCAGGCTCTCTTGCCGCGGGCCGTCCGCACAGAGGATGGGCTTCGGTTCACCTATGAAGTGATGAAAGCGGCCACCGATGCCGAGGTGCTGGTGGAGGTCTCGGAGCACTTGGAGATATGGGAGGAAAATAGCCGAATCAGCATTGAGGATACGGAGGATCTCGGCGATCGCATCAGGATCACCGTGGCGGTGGAACTCGGCGCGGCCGCGCCAGAGCGGCTCTTCTTGCGGCGGCGTGCGAGACTGAAATGAGGAAGGCCTGCCGCCCCGATCGCTTCAATGTCCACGGTACCTTTTACGCCCTCCGCAACATCTGCCCGCGCCAGTTCGCGCCGCTCTGCGAGGGGGTGATCACCGGCACCACCGAGCACTTGGAAACCGGCCCCTGGCCGGGGCGGTGGATTCGAGACCGGCGAACTCATCCGCTGCCCTTGGCATGGCTGGGAGTTTGACATCGCAACCGACCGAAACGTCTTCAACCCCAACCGCGGCCGCGTTAAGAATTACCGGATCAGCGTGGAATCCACCGACGGCCAAAAAGCATGATGCGTACGGTTGGCGAGAACGAACCTGATCCCGCCGTCGAAACCTACCCCGTCACAGTCGAACGCCAACCGATCCTCCTCCACGTCTGATCGAGGTGCCATCATCCACCCGGCCCCCAGGGGCATCGGAAGCACTCTGTGCCGTGCGCCAAGCCCGGCCCCAGGCGTCTGCAAGCGATGTGCAGTGGCGCTGGGAAAACCGCATCCCCTTGAGATCATGCGCCGGCGGCTGGGAGCGGCACTCTGGAGTTGAACCTATGGAAGGCCATTTCAAGGATGCCTCCAACGCACCGTTCCGCTGATGGTTTCAAACCTTGCCACGCGCCGCCGCGCTTCCATCCACACCCTCGGCTGTCGCCTCAATCAGGCGGAGTCGCTGCTCCTGCGCGACCGCCTCGAGGCCGAGGGCTATGAGGTCGTGCCTTTCGGCGAACCCGCGGACCTGGGGATCATCAACACCTGCACCGTGACCCGCTTGGCGGAGGCGAAGGCCCGGCAGGTCATCCGCGGCTTCATCCGCCGCAATCCCCGGGCCTTCACCGCCGTCATCGGTTGTTATTCGCAGATGGGCGCGCGCGAGCTGGCCGGTATTCCCGGCGTCGATCTCATCGTCGGCAACCAGGACAAACTCGCGGTGCTCGACCACGTGCGGCTGGGCAAGCTCGAGCGGCCGCTCATCCTGAGGGACCGGATCGACCGGTCGGACTTCAGCATCAGCTTTGTCGGAGAAAAGCCCTGCAACCAGCGGGCCAACCTCAAGATCCAGGACGGGTGCGATTTCATGTGCAGCTTCTGCATCATCCCAATGGCCCGGGGCCGGGCGCGCTCGCGGGAGTGGGAGAATCTGCTCGCGGAGGCTCGCTCCCTGGTCGAACGCGGAGTGCGGGAGCTGGTCCTGACCGGCGTCAATCTCGGCACCTACGCCTCCGGCGGGAAAAATTTGGCCGACCTGGTCGACGCGATCGACGCCATCCCCGGTCTGCGGCGGGTGCGGATCAGCAGCATCGAGCCCACCACCGTGCCGGACGGCCTGCTCGATCGGATGGCTGATCCGGCGCACCGCCTCCAGCCCTTTCTTCACCTGCCCCTGCAATCCGGCTCCGACCGCATCCTCGCGGCCATGCGAAGAAAGTATTGCTTGGATGAATACATGGACTATGCCCGCGCGGCGGTCGCGCGCGTGCCTGGCCTCCACCTCGGCACAGACCTGCTGACCGGTTTTCCGGGGGAGACCGAGGAGGACTTCGGCGCCACTTACCGCGTGCTCCGCGAAGGCCCCTTTGCCTCCGCCCACTGCTTCACCTACTCGGAGCGGGAGGGGACTCCCGCGGTGCGGATGGCGGATACGATTCCGAAGTCAGAGCGGAACCGCCGCGGCGCCCTCCTCCGCCGGCTGGCCGCGGACAAGAAGCATGCCTTTCACCGCGCCCACCTCGGCCGGGAGATGGGGGTGCTTTGCGAGAATCGCGACGGAGAGCTCTGGCCGTCCTACACATCCAACTACATTCGGGTGGTGGTGCCGGCGGCGGCGGCCCCCGGGCGGGACCTCGCCAACCGTATCGCCACCGTGCGCTTGGAGCGCGTCTGCGCGGATTTCACCGAGGGGACGCTCATCACGCCCCCATGAGCCGGGCGTCCGCCGGGCCGCCGGGGCCGGTCAGCCCGGAAAGGGATCGAGCCTGCGTTCTCCGGATCGCTCCGAAGGCTTGAGCGGTTCGAAGCGGTGGAGGGAAATGTCGCTGAATTCCGCAGCACCGCGTTCCAGCACCAGCTCGATGCCACCGGTCGAAACCATCGGGGTGGGGAGCATGGTGGTCAGCTTCCATTGGTTTTCGAGGTAGACTTCGATGCATTCGTGGCGCGCCACTACCGTTAGCTGGTGGGGCACGGAAAACGTCAGGGCCACTTCGCAGCGATCGAGCGTGTGGGGATCCCCGCGTGCGCGGGAATCCGGGACGAAGCCCGTCCGGTCACGGCCCCAGCCGGCGATGGGATGACGATGGCTAAGAGCAATTTCGAGGGTGCCGGCGGCAAAATCCAACGTCACAAGCACACCCTTCGAGGCCGAAGTTCGCAGGGCCACGGAACACCGTTGGGCGGATGCGCTGCACAGCCGGCAGGCGAGGATCAAATCCGACTCTTCGCCGGCGAGGCGGAAGGATGTACCCATGGACTGCGCTTGGGCGGCCGCGCCCCCGGCGGTGCTTCGCCACGGGTGGCCGCCGACTGGCGGGTAATAAATGGCGGCGGGCCGGGTGAGCGCGTAAAGCGCAGGCCAAAACTCCGCCCTGAGATCGCGCTGATGGTCCTGCCGGAGTTGCTTGGGGAAACCCCAGGCGCCCTCCCAGGCATCCTGATGCCAGCGGTTGTGGTGGTAGAGCATCCAGTGGCGGCCAACCTTGATCGTTCGCGCGACGTAGGGGCCCATGCGACCGAGTCCGGCACCCACCAAAAGGGGATCAGCCGGCAGTTCGTAGGGTCCCTCCATCGAGTTGGCCTTGAAGTAATACGTGCCGACGGATTCGCGGCGACCGGGGGTGTCCCAGCGGATACCGTAGGCACTGCCGGTCGAGAAAAGCAGGTAATGGCTGCCTTCGATGGAAACCAACTCCGGCACTTCCAAGTGATAGAACCGGTTGGAAGGCGTGTCCAATGGCGGCAGCAGTTGCCAGCTCGTGAAGTCGCGGGTGCGGGCATGGGCCAGGGTCGCCCCGGTGTCATCGGGGCCGAACTCCGGCCGGCCGGCATAGACAATCGCATGCCAGCATCCGTCCTCGTCGGAGTGATACAAAAAGGGGTCGCGCCATGGCACCAGGGGCCGCCATTGGTCCGGTCGTTCCAGATACCAAGGTCCCGCCGGGCGAAGCCGGGCCGCGCCGCGCAGCGGCCGCCAGTGCTCAAGATCGGTGGATTCGTAGAAAACCGTCGTCTGCACCGCGTCCAGCATTTCGCCAATGGCGAGGATGAAGCGTTTCCCGTCCGCCACCACCATGCCGGTGTAGGGGTGAAAGGGCAGCACGAGGTCGGGACGCCTCTCCCAGGTGAGCAAATCGGAGCCCACGGCATGGCCGATGCGTCCTTCGGATCGGTTTGAAGCAAGGTAAAACAGATGGAAGAGGCCATCGGCCTCGAGCATCCAACTGTCCCAGAGGGTTTCGCCGTCAGCGGGCCGAATGATCATGGCGGCGAAGGTGGAAGGGTGGGGAACCAACGAACATGCGGCCAAACTCGGGGGAAACGGAGGGGGCGGCGATCGTTTTTCGTGGTGGGGTCCGGGCCGGAGCCCGGAGCTGGAGATCGGACGTTTCAAATGCGCCCACGGCGTAAAAATCCAAATCACCCGGGACGCCTCCCCCCTCTCCGTCGTAGCGGAGCCGCGGGAGCGGCTTCGACCTCCTTCGCCGCAACCTCGCACCCTTCCCATCACGAAAGCGCTCCGCGCTTCCGCTACCCCCGGGCCATCCGCGCCCCCTCCGTCGTAGCGGAGCCGCGGGAGCGGCTTCGACCTCCTTCGCCGCAACCTCGC
>REEB01000075.1 GCA_007695295.1 Puniceicoccaceae bacterium | reverse complement strand
GGTGGCGGGTTATGGGTAATGAGTTATGGGTTATGGGTGAGGGGTAATGGGTTATGGGTGTCCTGTGGCGGCTAAACCCGCGTCGCCGGCCGTAGCTGACATCGTCAGACGGCAGTCCTTTCCGGCCCGCCGCACGGGAGCAAGATGCTCCCGCTACCTTTCATCATTCCACGACCGCAGAGCCCCGGACAAACGAGCCGGTGCGGTCGTCTCGCTCCAAACTATGCCCTAAATTTCTAGAAAATCGATTGCCAAACTTCGTATTTTCCAGAATTATTAGCGGGTGATCCAGCGGCAGAAAAAACTGGGGGCCATCGACGCCGGCTTCTCACGGGCTCCCATCGTATCCATCACCGGCCTGCGGCAGTGCGGGAAAACCACCCTCGCCCGCGCCTATGCGGCGGACCAGAACGGACCGGTCCACTATTTCGATCTGGAGGATCCGCGCTCCCTCGCCCGGTTGCGCGAACCGATGCTCGCCCTCGAGACTCTGGAGGGCCTGATCGTGATCGATGAAGTCCAGCGGCTGCCACCATTGTTTCCGATCCTGCGGGTGTTGGCCGATCGGCCTGAAGGAAAGGCCCGCTTTCTGCTCCTCGGGAGCGCCTCCCCGGTTCTGCTGGACTCCATCTCGGAGTCGCTGGCCGGCCGGGTCGCCCTGCTCGAAATCGATGGCTTCGACCTGCTGGAAACGGGCCCAGACCACTGGCGGCAACTTTGGCTGCGGGGCGGCCTTCCGCCCTCCTATCTCGCATCGGCCGACGATGACAGCCTGCTCTGGCGGCAGGATTTCATCACCTTGTTTCTCGAACGCGATCTGCCGCAGCTCGGGATCACCATTCCCAGCACCACCTTGCGCCGTTTCTGGTTGATGCTCGCCCACTTCCACGGAGGGATCTGGAACGCGGCGGAACTGGCCCGCTCCCTGGGCGCTTCCGAGCCAACCGCCCGCCGCTACCTCGACATCCTCACGGGTGCCTTCTCCGTCCGCCAGCTCCCGGCCTGGTTTGAAAATGTCGGCAAACGCACGGTCAAATCGCCGAAAATCTATCTGCGCGATCCCGGACTTCTCCATGCCCTGCTCGAAATCAGAAACTGGGAGCAACTGGAATCCCACCCCAAACTCGGCGCTTCCTGGGAGGGGTTCTGCCTAGAGCAGATCCTCCATCACTGCGACCCCCGGCAGGCCTACTTCTGGGCCACCCATGCCGGAGCGGAGCTCGATCTCCTTTTGTTCTCTGGAGGAAAACGGATCGGCGTCGAAATTAAATACACCGACACCCCGGGGACCACGCGCTCAATGCGTGTTGCCTTGGCCGATTTGAAACTGGATCACCTCTTTGTCGTCCATCCGGGAAAACAGCGCCATCCACTCGCCCCACGCATCGAAGCCCTGCCACTCGGCGATCTCCTCGAATCCCTCCCCAATTGCGGGACGTAGCGCTTTCACGCCGGAGTCCACTTGCGGCGTAGGCGGACCATCCCCCCATGCCCTCCCACCTCCGGAACCACGGCGCGCTCGGCGATCACGCCCTACCTTGCCGCCTCCCGTCACCTGGCCCCCATTGATCCGGTTCGCTGATGCGCCCGGCCCGCCCCGCGACTGCGGCGTCCTCCCGCAAACTCCAGCATCCCGGAGGGATGCCAGCGTGTAGCCGGTGGTTGAGCGCCGCGACACCACCGGATGCACGGCCCACCCCCTCTACGCACCCCGGAGGGGTGCCAGCAGACCCCCAGCCAGCCTTCGCTCGGAGCTCCGCGAAGAGCAATGGCTGTCACGCCGGAGTCCGCTTGCGGCGAAAGCGGACCACCCCCGCCTCGTCACCTCGGCGGCTACGTCTTTACACCTGCAGGGGAGCAAGATGCTCCCCCGACCATCCCCGCCACCCTTGCGGTAGGGCGCGATCGCCGAGCGCGCCGCCTCCCGCGGACCACGCCCCCATGCCCTCCCACCTCCACTTCGTGCAGTCCATCGAGCCCCTCCAAGGCGGCGGCCTGGGGCGGGCCGCCCTCGAGCTGCACCAAGCCTTTCTCAGCCCGGGCCATGACTCCCGCCTCGCCGCCACCCATGGCCCCGGCTTCACCCCGCCCGAGGTCCCCGGGCTGCACTGCTTTCCCCGCTCCGGTCCGGCCAAGCTCTACTGGTCCCCGGAACTGCCCCGCGCCGCCGACAAGCTCGCGGACGCCGTCGACGCCGTCCACGGCCACGGCCTGTATGTGGGCACCAACTACGCCTTCGGCCGCGCCGCCCGCCGCCACGGCAAACCTCTGGTCTATCACGTCCACGGTTTCTTCGAGCCTTGGATCCTGGGCCGCTCCCGCTGGCGCAAGCGGCTCGTCCACCTCCTCTTCGAAAACGCCAATGTCCGTGCCGCCGCGCTCTGGCGCGCCCTCACCGCCAAGGAGGCCGACCAGATCCGCGCCTGCGGCATTCGCGCCCCGGTGGTCGTCGCGCCCAACGGCATTGACCTCGCCCCCTTCGACGCCCCCGATCCCGCCCCCGCGCCGAAGGACCGCAGCCGGGTCGTCTTTCTCGCCCGCCTCCACCCCAAAAAAGGCGCCGACCTCCTCCTCCGGGCCTGGGCGGCTCTCCGCCCGCCGGATTGGGAACTCGTCCTCGCCGGGCCCGACGAAGCCGGCCACCGGGCCGAACTCGAGGCCCTCGCCCGTCGGCTGGACCTCGGCTCCGCGGTGACTCTGCCCGGCCTCGTCACCGGTCCCGAGAAAATCGCCCTCCTCCGCTCAGCCGATCTCTTCGCCCTCACCTCCCACTCCGAGGGATTTCCCATGGGGCTGCTCGAAGCGATGGCAGCGGGTGTCCCCCTGCTCGCCACCGAGCAGTGCAACCTCCCCGAGGCCCGCGAAACCGGCGCCGGCTGGCTCTGCCAACCCGAGGTTAAAAGCATCACGGATACCCTCCGCACCGCTCTCGCCGCCTCCGAATCCGAACGCCGCGACCGCGGCCGCGCGGGACGCCGCCTCGTCGAGGAGCGCTACCAGTGGAGCGCGATCGTGAAAACCCTCGACGACGCCATTGCGGCCCTCCCCTCACGGTAGGGTGCGCTTCCCGCGAGGGCGGGAGGCTGCAGGGACGTGATGGACACGATGGACGGGATGGACGGGGAAGGGCGCACGAGATCCTCGGGCCTTCCAGCCTCAGACTTCCGAAAGCCACCCCCGCCCTGCCTCGTCACCTCGGCAGCTACACCCCTACCTCCGGCCCATCACCCCTTGGTCCGGTTCGCTTCGCGCCCGGCCTGCCCCGCGACCGCGGGGTCGTCGCTCCTCGCCTCGAAACAACGCTCCATTTTAGATTTTCAGGTTTTCAGTTTTTCAGTTTTTTCCCTTCTCTCTTCCCCCATGCCACCCGAAACCACACCGGCGACGCGTGTCCGCATCGACACTTTCGACGCCTCCAAGGGGCTCGACCGCGGGCGTCCCGGTTGGGTCGAAGCGCTTTGGTATCTCGCCAAATCGGTCTTTTTCCTCTCCGCCCTGCCTTGGCCTCAGTTTATCAAACACGGTCTCCTCCGCGCCTTCGGGGCCCGCGTCGGCACAGGCGTCAACATCAAGCCACGGGTCAACATCCACTTCCCCTGGAAACTCGAGCTGGGCGATTGGTCCTGGCTCGGCGAAGAGGCCTTCATCCTCAACTTCGAACCGGTCCGCATTGGCCGCCACGCCTGCGTCTCGCAGCGGGTTTTTCTCTGCGGCGGCAATCATGACTACCGCCGCCCCGACTTCGCCTTCCGCAACGGACCCATCACCATCGACGACGGCGCCTGGATCGGCGCCCAAGCCTTTGTCGGCCCGGGGGTGACCGTCGGTATCGACGCCGTGGTGACAGCGGGTTCGATCGTGACCCGCAATCTCCCGCCCGGCATGGTCTGCTCGGGAAACCCCTGTGTCCCGGTCAAACCCCGCTGGCCCGATCCGGAGCCCCCCGCCCCCGGCCAACCGTGAAGTCTCCCCCGCCGCCTCCCTGGATCTTCTGCCAACTCGGCTCCCGTGAACACTACGCCATTCCCCGCCTGCTTCACCGGCGCGGCCGGCTCGCCGCCCTTCTGACCGACTTCTGGGCCCCGCCCGGGTCGCTCTGGCACCGGCTCGGCCCGGCCATCCCGGCCCGCCTGCGCGAACGCTTTCACCCCGAGCTCGCCGAAGCCCGCGTCCTCCACCCCGGCATCCGCCGCCCGCTTTTCGACCTCCGCTCCCGCGCCCTCCGGCGCACCCCCTGGGAAACCACCCTCCGGCGCAACGCCTGGTTCCAAGCCTGGCACCAGCGCCGGCTCCACGCCCTGCTCGACCGCGACCTCCGCGGCCGGCCGGGCGTTTTTTTTGCTTTCAGCTACGCCGCCGGAGACCTCCTCCGGGCCTTCCGCAGCCGCGGCTGGAAAACCATTCTCGGCCAGATCGATCCCGGCAAACTCGAGGAGGACCTCGTCGCGGCGGAAGCCGCCCGGATCGGCGCGGAGACCGGCTTCGCCCGCCCCCCCGCCACGTATTGGAAATCCTGGCACACGGAGCTCGAAGCGGCCGACCTCGTCGCGGTCAACTCGCCCTGGTCCGCCGAGGCCCTCGTCCGCCAGGGCGTATCAGATAAAAAACTACGTGTTCTCCCGCTCGCCTACGAGGCACCGTCCGCGCCGAGACCGCGCGAGTATCCGCCGGCCTTCACCCCGGAGCGGCCCCTGCGCGTCCTCTACCTCGGCCAGATCATCCTGCGCAAAGGCGCCCACCTGCTGCTGGAGACCATGGCCGGACTACCGGATGCCCCCATCGAGCTGTCCTTCGTCGGCCCCGCCGATCTCCCCCTGCCCGCGCCGGCGGACGGCTGGCCCCGGATCGTGGCCACCGGCCCCGTCTCCCGCCGTGAGGCGGCCGAGCACTACCGGCGGGCCGATTGCTTCATCCTCCCCACCCTCTCCGATGGCTTCGCGCTCACCCAGCTCGAAGCCCAGGCCACCGGCCTCCCGGTACTGGCCTCCCGCTTCTGCGGCGCCGTCGTGCAAGACGGCGTCAACGGCCGCATCATCGATCCGCTCACGCCCGAGCGTATCCGCGAAATCCTTACCTGGTGCCTCGACCATCCGCGGGAGCTGGCCCGCCTCGCCGGCGCCAGCGGGATTGATCCGTCCTTCTCGCTCACGGCCCTCGACCAGAACCTCGTCTCCCTGGAAACCGAGCTTTGGCCGTAAACCCTCCCGCGCAGGGGAGCGCCGCGGCTCGTTGTATGGACGGGATGGACACAAGAGACGGGGAAAGGCGCATGAAGTCCTCCGGCCGTCCCCGCGCACACACCCCACGCGCCATTCCCGGCTTGCGCCTCCTCCGCCCCCCCGCATCCTCCTCCCCAGAGGACGGCGGCACCTTTTTTCCCATGGCCACTTCCCACGGCAGCACACCCACCCCGGGGCACGATCACCACTCGCCCTCTTCCAAGGCCGATGCCGGCTGGATGCTCCCCGCCGAGCCGCTGCTTTCCCAGCTCACCGAACCAGCCTTCATCCTCGACCGCGCCGCCCGCGTCCTCTGGCTCAACCCACCCGCCGGTCTGCTCTTCGGCCGCCGCCCCGGACCCGCCGCCAATCCCTGGCCCGCGTCCGAGCTCGGGCTGCGCTGTGAAGATTCCGCGACACCCCTCGGCAATCCCGACTTCACCGTCCTCTCCAAGTCGGGCGCCTCGCGGGACGTCACCTTTCACGGTCTTGACAACCGCACGTTCCGCCTCGAGCTGCTCCCCCTCATCCTCGCCATCCCCAGCGCCTCCCCGGAAGCGCCTCCCCCCGGCGCGGTCTTTATCCTCCGCAATCGCAGCGGGCGCGCCACCCGCGAAAGCACCGTCCGCCTCCTCGCCGCCGCCCTCGAAAGCCTCGGCGAGGGCGTTCTCATCACCGATGCCCAGTTTGACCACCCGGGGCCGAAAATCCTCTACGTCAACCAAGGCTTCACCGGCATCACCGGCTACACCCCCGAGGAAGCCGTCGGCCGCACCACCACTTTCCTCGAAGGCGAAAAAACCAACCGCCAGGCCATCGAGGCCGGCCACGCCGATCTCGGCCACGGCCGGCCCACCTCCATGGAAGTGGTCAATTACCGCAAGGATGGCCGCGAGGCGGTGCTGGTCTGGCGCAGTTTCCCCGTCCACGGGCCGACCGGGAAAATCACCAACTTCGTCTCCATCCTCCGCGATGTCAGCCAGGTCCGCCGCCTCGAGCGCGACTTGTTCCAATCCCAGAAAATGGAGGCCATCGGCCGCCTCGCCGGGGGCGTCGCCCACGACTTCAACAACCTCCTCGCGGTCATTCTCTCCTTTTCCGACATCCTCCTCGAGCAGACCGCCCAAAACCCCGACCACCAGAAATACCTCTCCGAAATCCAGAAGGCCGCCCGCCGCGCCGCCGAGCTCACCCAGCAGTTGATGGCCTTCAGCCGGCGCCGCAACCTCGAGCCCCGCGTCCTCGATCTCAACCTCGTCGTCCGCGAAATCCGCAAGATCCTGCGCCGCCTCATCACCGAAAACATCTCGCTTGTCGACCGCCTCTGCCCCGAAGAGTTGTTCATCAACATCAACCGCACCGCCCTCGAGCAGATCCTCATCAATCTCACCACCAACGCCCGCGACGCCCTCCCTTCCGGCGGAGAGATTTTCATCGAAACACATAAACTCTCCGAGGAGGAAGCCGCCGCGACACTGCCCGCCTTTCTCACCCGCGGGAGCTATGCGCGGGTCAGCTTCAGCGACACCGGGCTGGGCATGGACGAGGAAACGCGCAGCCATATCTTCGATCCTTTTTTCACCACCAAGCCCATCGGCAAGGGCACCGGTCTCGGCCTCAGCACAGTCTACGGCATCGTGCGCAATGCCGCCGGCCATATCGAGGTCGAGAGCCAGCCCGGCCACGGCACCGTCTTTCACCTTTACCTCCCCCTGGTCGCAGCCGCCCCCGCCTCCGCCGGCGAAGAGACCGCCGGCTCTTCCGCCACCCTGCGCGCCGAAAAGCGACACACCATTCTCGTCGTCGAAGACGACCAAACCATGTGCGACTGCATCACCAGTCTGCTCGGGCTCTACAACTACGAGGTCCTTTCCACCAACCGCGCCGAGGAGGCCCTCGACCAGCTCCGCGAAACCCCCCGCCGCCTCGACCTTCTCCTCACCGACCTCATGCTGCCCAAAATGAGCGGCGCCGACCTCGCCCAGACCCTCCGCCGCGAACAGCCTTCCATGAAGATCATTTTCATGACCGGCTACAGTGAGGACACGGTCGCCGGCCTCGAGGAATTCCCCGGCACCGCCCTGCTCCGAAAGCCGTTTTCCCTGAAAAACGTCCTTCAGCTCGTCCAGCAGACCCTCAACCCCGAGGCCTGACGCCCCCTCCGCCGGGAGGAATCACCCCGCAATCGACGGGTATTTAACCTCAACCACCCCCGCCGGCGGCCGATGTCTTCACCGGGGAGGCATGCCTGCGCTTCCCCAACGAACCCACGCGTCATGAACTGGACCCCGGAAGCACTCAAATCCTTCGAAAATCTCACGAGCAAAATCGCCGCCGAACTGGTCTTCGCCCAACCCGGCAAGGACGAGGGGTTGATCCCCGTCTACAGCCTGCTCAACGAGCTCAACGAATCCTTTCCCGAGGTACCCGTCCTCACCGAGGCCCTCGACGGCCTCCTCGCCATCCTCGGCACCCATCTCGACGAGGCCCGGCCTTTCGACCGCCCCCTGCTCGACCGTCTCGGTGCCTTCACCATCTGGGTCGATAATGCCTTCACGGCGTTTTCCGCCGGACAAACCCCACCTTCCTTCGAGCCCGTCTCCACCCCAGCCTCAGCCGCGGCCGATTCCGAGGAGGCCGAGCCCGCTCCCGGAGGCGATTCCGCGGAGGAGCCCTTCCGCGAGTTTGACTGCCTCCTCCAGCTCAACCTCTCCGAAAACAGTGAACTCATGCCGGAGTTTTACGCCGAGGCCGTCGACCACCTCGGCCAGACCGAGGCCGCCGTACTCCAGCTCGAGCAGAATCCGGAGGACACTGATGCGATCAATTCCATCTTCCGCTCCTTCCACACCATCAAGGGCGTGGCCGGCTTCCTCGGCCTCATCCCCATCAACCGGCTCTCCCATGAGGTTGAATCCCTCCTCGACCTCGTCCGCAACGGCCAGCGCTCGCTCGACGGCACCGTCATCGACGTCGTTCTGGAAGCCAAGGATGTCCTCTCGCAGCTCGTCAGCCAAGTCGGCCTCGCCATCCAAGACGGCATCGAGCCATCCGAAATCGTCCCGGTCAGCGGTCTGATGCGTCGGGTCGTTCTGGCCGCAGCGTCCACCCCGGCGCCCGCCGACTCCGCCCCGGAAACTACCCTCCCCCCAACGCCCCCGCCCGAGACTGCCGCCGGTCCGGAAGCCACGGAAACGCCGTCCACTGCCCCGGTGGTGCCGTTTCCCCAGGCCGCCGCCCCCGCCACCCCCCCCCCCGCCACCCCCCCCCCCCCCCCCCCCCCCACCACCCCCCC
>REEB01000069.1 GCA_007695295.1 Puniceicoccaceae bacterium | reverse complement strand
AGGTCCCAAGGGTTCGGCTGTTCGCCGATTAAAGTGGTACGCGAGCTGGGTTCAGAACGTCGTGAGACAGTTCGGTCCTCTATCCGCTGTGGGCGCAGGAGATTTGAGGGGTTCATTCCTTAGTACGAGAGGACCGGGAATGACGGACCGCTGGTGTTCCGGTTATCGTGTCAACGGTAGCGCCGGGTAGCTAAGTCCGGAAGAGATAAGCGCTGAAAGCATCTAAGCGCCAAGCTCCTCCCAAGATAAAGTTTCCCTTCCCCTTCGGGGGACTAAAGGGTCCAGGTAGACCACCTGGTTGATAGGCCGGATGTGTAAGTGCGGTAACGTATTGAGCTAACCGGTACTAATGACCCGTGAGGTTTGATCGGTTTTTTCCCAGGCAGCCCGGGCGTTTGTTTTACCTTCCGCGCGACCGTTGGCAGCGGTTGTGGCGCGGATTTGCTTTTTCTGGACTTTGGTCCCGGCGACGGGACCTCCCAATTTCTGGTGACCACAGGCGAGGGGTCCCACCCGTTCCCATCCCGAACACGGCCGTTAAGCCCTCAGCCGCCGATGGTAGTAAGACGCAAGGTCTTGCGAGAGTAGGTTATTGCCAGAGCTATGGCCCGGCATTGCGAAAGCGATGCCGGGCCTTCTTTTTTTCCCTCACGCGACTGCGGGGTTGCCGGAATGGGAGGGATAGCGGCAGGATGCCTCTCCACAAGATGGCTCACCGCACCACGGCTTCAGCGACCCCGTCCACCACGGGGTGCAAACCTCAGATCGAAAACGTCCTCGCTCAGCGCTATGCGTCGGATGCCATGTGCCGCATCTGGTCTCCGGAAGGCCGGGTGGTGATGGAGCGGGATTTGTGGATCGCCGTGCTCAAGGCGCAGCGGGAGCTGGGGTTGGCGGTTCCGGAAGGAGCCGTCGCCGCTTTCGAGCAGGTGCGTGAAAGGGTCGATCTTGCTTCCATTGCCCGCCGCGAAGCCGAGTTGCTCCACGACGTCAAGGCCCGGCTGGAGGAGTTCTGCGCCCTGGCCGGATTCGAGTGCCTCCATCTTGGGATGACCAGCCGCGATCTGACGGAGAACGTCGAGCAGCTTCAGATTTGGTCGGCCCTGAAGCTCATTCGCCTCAAAGCGGTCGCAGTGCTCGGCCGCTTGGCCGCTCGGTCGGCCCAATGGTCCGACTTGGTGGTCACGGCCCGCACCCACAATGTGCCGGCGCAACCCACCACTCTGGGCAAGCGGCTGGCCATGTTCGGCGAGGAGTTGCTTCATGCTGTCCGAAGTCTGGATGGATTCATCACCTCCTATCCGTTCCGGGGCTTGAAAGGGGCGGTTGGCACCCAACTCGATCTCCTGACGCTCTTCGACGGTGATGCGGCGAAGGTCGCCGAGCTGGAGGCGGGGGTTTTGGCTCACTTGGGGGCTGGGCACAGTCTCAAAGTCGTGGGGCAGGTTTATCCGCGGAGCCTGGATGCGGAGACGATGGCCCGGCTGCTGGCGATCACTTCCGGCCCTTCGAGCTTAGCCAAGACCCTGCGCCTGATGGCGGGGCAGGGGCTGTTGACGGAGGGATTTCTGCCCGGACAGGTCGGTTCTTCGGCCATGCCGCACAAGGTCAATGCGCGGAACTGCGAGCGGATCAATGGCTTTCACCAACTGCTGCGCGGCTATGCGGCCACGGCCAGCGGGTTGGCCGGGGATCAGTGGAATGAGGGCGATGTTTCCTGCTCCGTGGTGCGGCGGGTGATTTTGCCTGACGCTTTTTTCGCCGCCGATGGACTTCTCGAAACCATGCTGACCGTGCTCGATCGCATGGAGGTTTTCGGGGCCGCGATGGCGGTGGAGGCGGCAGTACAGGCTCCCTTTCTCTCCGCCACCACCCTGCTCATGGAGGCCGTGAAAGCCGGAGCGCCCCGGGAGGAAGCGCATCGTGAAATCAAGCGTTGTGCACTCGCGGCCGCCCGGCGGCTGCGTGAAGGGCAGGAGGTTAGGGAGGCCTTTGTCCAGGATTTGCTCGCGGCTCCCGGTCTCGGCTTTTCCCGGGAACGGGTGGAGAGTATCCTGGAGCGCTCGATTAGTCTGACGGGTGGGGCGGCGGATCAGGTCGTGGGCTTTGTTTCCGAATCCGGCGCCTTACTGGAGCGGTTTCCCGAGGCGAAGACATTGGCGCCGGGTCCTCTGCTTTAGTAGAGGAATCGGTTTGCCCCCTGCCTAGGCCACCCCCGGGTAATGTTTGATTAAAATCTTCAGAAACAAATTGGGCTTTCGGTGGTCCTCTTGCTCGGTGAGTGCGTCTGAGAGACACTGCCATCGGCAAGTGATCCTTGCCGCTTTAACGTTTGTCCACCAGCCCCACCATCACCGCAAATCCCATGGCAACTCCGCATACCTCCCTCAGGGCTCGCACAATGTGCGGGTTCCAAGCGGAATTCGTTTTGGTTACACAACGGCAATGGTCAATCAGTGGAAAGCCAATGCCTTTCACCAAGCACCGTTTCCCAAATCCCTGCGGAGAGAAGTGATATCTTTCAAAAAGACAACCCTCAGACATCCCACACCACATGAAATCCCCCAGAGCCTTCACCCTCATCGAACTCCTGACGGTCATCGCCATCATCGGCATCTTGGCCGCCATCCTCATTCCCGTGGTCAGCAAAGTCCGCGAGTCCGCCCGCTGGTCGCAGGGCATGAGCAACATTCGCCAAGTGGCCTTGGCCAATCTGAGCTGGGCATCCGACAACAACGGCCAGTTGCTGGGCCATGACCACGGAGATCCGGCTAGTGCCATTAACTATTATCCTGCCGGTGAAGGTCGTTCATGGTATGTCATGCTCACAAATTATATCAACAATGCGCCCCTTAACACGCAGCTCGCAGGTGACCTGACCACTCCCATTCTCCGGGATCCCACCTTCTCCGGTGATTTCCCCACCAACCCATTTCACCATGCGTTTATCCGGACCATCACTGTGCGCTCGCAGCCCAGTGCGACGCAGAGCATGCCGCTGAACCGGTTTACCAACGTCAACAACCACAGGGAGCCATCGACCCAAGTTTTGGTGGCAACAGGAGCCTTCCCCCATGGGGATATTCACGACAATGGATTCGGTTCTTGGAATGAGGGAAATTTCGGTACCGTGAACCGAAATCTGGCCAATGAGCCCGTTCCAATCAGTGATAACGGTCCCGGCCAGATCCGGTGGAAGGATGGCCGCACCAAGGTGGCTTTCCTCGACGGTCATGCCCGAACCGTGAGTGAGGGACAATTGCAGCGCCGGCACCTCAACCCTTCTTACACCAACTTCTAATTCCGTTTTGGTTTTTGAGAACTTTAGGCCGCTGTCCTGCACGGGACAGCGGCTTTCTTTTTGCCTCAGCCTTTCAGGCTGCCGCTGGTCAGGTAGAGGTCCAGGCACCACCCGCGCATTGGTGACGCCGTGTTTCCGGGGCAGGAGAGGGTCAGCCATCCGGCTTTGCGCAGGTGAAGCCAATCGGTGGCGTCGTGTCCGAAGAGCAGCAGGCTCGCGAGGTGGCTGAGATGGGGTTCGTGGCCGACAATGAGGCAACCGTTCGGTACGTTTTGGATGCTCTCGAGAAAGTCCGCGGGATCATCCGCCGGTTCCAGGCCGTGGACTTCGCGGAGGACGGCCTGCGGGCAGCCGTCCAAGAGCGCCTCGGCGCTTTCGCGGGAGCGGGCGAGGGGACTGTGCCAGATCTGGGCGGGCTCCGCCCAGCGGGTTCGTCCGAGCCAAGCCGCCAAAGTCTCGGCCTGGCGACGGCCTTTGGCGGAGAGCGGCCGTTCCGGATCCTCGGCGGCGGTGACCGCATGGGCATGCCGGAGGAGATGGAGTTTCATGGCCTGAGTTTGCCTCAGGCCTTGCCCCAGGCGCGCAGGAGGGCGTCGGCCATGTCCGAGGGGGTGGCGGCGATTTCGATGCCGGCGTCCTTGAGGGCGGCGATTTTGCTGTCCGCGGCTCCGGTGCCGCCGGAGACGATGGCGCCGGCGTGGCCCATGCGGCGGCCGGGTGGAGCGGTGGTGCCGGCAATGAAGGCGGCGACCGGTTTCTTGACCTTTTCCTTGATGAAGGCGGCGGCTTCTTCCTCCGCGGTGCCGCCGATTTCACCGATGAGGATGATCGCTTCGGTGTCGGGATCTTCGTTGAAGAGGCGGACGGCGTCGGTGTGGCTGGTGCCGTTGATGGGATCGCCGCCGATGCCGATGCAAGTGGACTGTCCGTAGCCTTTGGAGGTGATCTGCCAGACCGCCTCGTAGGTGAGGGTGCCGGAGCGGGAGACGATGCCGACGCTGCCGGGCCGGTGAATGTAGCCCGGCATGATGCCGATCTTGCACTGGCCCGGGGTGATGATGCCGGGGCAGTTGGGGCCGATGAGGCGGGCCTTGGTGGTGGCCAGGCGGGCTTTGACCTCAGCCATGTCGCGCACCGGGATGCCTTCGGTGATGGCGACGATGAGCCGGATGCCGGCTTCGATGGCCTCGAGGATGGAGTCGGCCGCGAAGGGCGGAGGGACGAAGATGCAGGAGGTGTCGGCGCCGGTTTCGCGGACGGCTTCCTCCACGGTATCGAAGACGGGGACCTTGCCCTCGAAAGTGGTGCCGCCCTTGCCCGGGGTGGCGCCGGCGACCACGTTGGTGCCGTAGTCCATGCATTGCTTGGCGTGGAAACCGCCGGCCTTGCCGGTGATGCCCTGAAAAAGGACGCGGGTGTTTTTGTCGACGAGGACGCTCATGGGAATCAGGAGACGAGTTGGACGATCTGGCGTGCGGCGTCGGCCATGGTATCGGCGGAGACGATTTCGAGGGAACTTTGGGAGAGCAGTTTTTTTCCTTCCTCCACATTGGTGCCCTCCAGGCGAACGACCAGGGGGCGGTCGAGTTTGACCGCTTTGGCGGCTTCGATGATGCCGGTCGCGATAGTGTCACATTTCATGATACCGCCGAAGATGTTGACGAGGATGCCTTTGACCGCCTTGTCGCTGAGGATGATCTTAAAGGCGGCGGTGACCTGGTCGGCATTGGCGCCGCCGCCGACATCGAGGAAGTTGGCGGGATTGCCGCCGAAGTGCTTGATGATGTCCATCGTCGCCATGGCGAGCCCGGCGCCGTTGACGAGGCAGGCGATGTTTCCCTCGAGCGCGATGTAGCTGAGGCCGTGGCGGGAGGCCTCGACTTCCTTGGGATCCTCTTCACCGAGGTCACGGAACTCGAGGAGGTCGGGATGACGGAAGAGGGCGTTGTCATCGAGGGAGACCTTGGCATCGAGGGCGAGCAGCCGGCCGTCCCCCGTGGTCACGAGGGGATTGATTTCGACCAAGGATGCATCGCACTCCCAGAACATTCGATAGAGGGCGGGCAGCAGGTCGCCGAGCACCTTGCTCTCCGCCTTGCCGAGTTGCAGTGCTTTGGCGAGCAACCGGGCCTGAAAGGGCCGGTGGCCGAGGAGGGGGTTGATGGGCAGGCGGAAGATTTTCTCCGGGGTTTCGTGGGCGACGGTTTCGATGTCCACGCCGCCCTCGGTGGAGGCGATGAGCACGGGGACGGAGCTTGCCCGGTCCATGACCAAGGCGAGGTAGTACTCCTTCTGAATCGGGCAAGTTTCGGAGAAATAGATGGTGCGGACCATCCGACCGGCGGGACCGGTCTGGGCCGTGACCAGCGTATTCCCGAGCATGGCGGCGGCGTATTCGCGGGCTTGTTTTTTGGTCTCGGCAAGTTTCACCCCGCCTTTGAAGCCATCGATGAACGTACCTTTGCCCCGGCCTCCGGCATGGATTTGGGATTTGACGACCACGTTTTTGCCGGGGATTCGGTCGAGGGCCGCGTCGATTTCATCGTGGGCGCGGGCGGCGGCACCGAGCGGGCAGGGGACTCCGAATTTCTCGAACAGGGCTTTGGCCTGATACTCGTGGATATTCATGCAGAAAAGGGGTTCATTAAGGACGAGGGGAGGGAGTGAGGAAACGAAAAAGTACCCGATTCGACCGGATCGGGTGGTTCCTAGCCGGCGGAGCCGAGCAGATGGCGGGTGAGGAAAGCAGCCTGAAGGGCGGCGATTTGGCCGATCCCATGGCGGGCAAGGATGAGGAGCGCTTGAAGCTGGTCTTCCGAGAAAGTCGCTTCCTCGCCGGAGCCCTGGACTTCCACGTAGCGGCCTTGGCCGGTCATGACCACGTTGAAGTCAACCGAGGCGGCTTTGTCCTCTTCATAGGGAAGGTCGAGCAAAGGGAGGTCGGCGACCACGCCCACGCTGACGGCCGCGACGGAGTCGAGGAGCGGGTTCTCCTTGAAGGTGCCTTTTTCGAGCTCGGACTGGATCGCGAGGCGGGCGGCGAGGAAGGCTCCGGTGATGGCGGCGGTGCGGGTACCGCCGTCGGCTTGGAGGACATCGCAGTCGATCCAGAGGGTGTGGTCGGGGATTTTTTTCAGGTCGAGGACCGCCCTCAGGGAACGACCGATGAGGCGTTGGATCTCGACGGTGCGGCCGTCCAACTTGCCGCGCGAGATGTCGCGCTGCTTGCGGTCGTGGGTGCTGTAAGGGAGAAGTGAATACTCCGCGGTAAGCCAGCCTCCGGAGACACCCTGCTGCCGCATCCAGGGCGGGACTTTTTTCTCGAAAGTGGCGGCGCAAATCACGCGGGTCCGGCCGAAGGAGACGAGCACGGAGCCGGAGGCGTGAGGCGCGATGCCGGCCTCGAAAGAGATGTCGCGGAGCTGGTCGGGCTCGCGCCCGTCGGGTCGGCGGAATAGATCCATGGGCCAGTTGAAGCGGGCGCCGCGGGTGGGTGCAAGGGTGAAGCCGGACGGACCGGTGCTTTTCCCTGCTGCGGTCTGCGGCTGCAGAATAGCGTTGCCCGGGCGGCCGGGCGCCGGGAAAACGGGCGCATGAGCAGCCGCGACCAGTTGGAGGTCTTTCCCAACCCCCGGGAGGACCGGGAGTTCACCATCGAGCACGTGCATCCGGAGTTCACCTCCATGTGTCCGAAGACGGGCCAGCCCGACTTTGGGGAAGTCACCTTGCGCTACACTCCGGGAGCGGTCTGTGTGGAGCTCAAGTCGCTCAAGCTTTATCTCAATGCCTACCGCAACGAGGGCATCTATTATGAAGCGGTGACCAATCAGATCCTCGACGATCTGGTGGCGGTGCTGCAGCCGCGGCGGATGACGGTGGTGACGCGCTGGCGGCCCCGGGGAGGGCTGCATTCGGTCATTACGGCCGAGTACGCGGTCGCGTCCTGAAAAGCGGGTCGATGGGGTGCCGCCGGGGCCAGGGCGGCGGCCGGAGCAGGGGCCTCGGGGGCTTGGAAGCGCTCGTGGTCGCGAAGAAAAAAGTAGCCGACGAGCGCACCGATCGCTCCGGCGGTCAGCACCACCGCGATGAGCAGCAGAAGGGCTTGGCCGCGCTCGAGGTCGAAGGGCCCCCGCACGTAGCGGTCAATGATGGGAAACGCCACCAGGGTGGTGGCCAGAGCCACGATCAGTCCGACCCCGATGATGGCCACGGACAAGTCCGCCTCGGGGCCGATGGGTGGCTCATACTGGAGGGCGAGCCAAGACATGGCGGATCACCTCCACGGCCGGGCCTCAGGCCGGCTCGGGCTCAGCTTCGCGCACCGACTCGGTAATGACGAGTGGCGGCAGGTTGAGCAGCTCCACGTGGATGCGCACGTTGTTGAAAGCGCTCGCGAGCGGTTTTTTCAGATGTCCGTAGACTTGGTAGGCGATGAACTTGCCGCCGGGGCGCAGGAGGTCGCGGCAATCTCGCAGCAGGCTGGAGCGTTCGTGGGGCTTGAGGAAAGAAAAGGGGATGCCGGACACGACCGTGTCGATGGAGGTAATGCCGCGTTCCTCCAGCACGCCGCGCATGGCTTGCGCAGGCAGGTTGTGGACGGCAAGCCGTGGATCTTCGATACGGCGCAGCTCCTCCACAAAGTCGGGATTGGTTTCGAAAACGATCAGCCGCGAATCGGCGGTCATCGCCCCGAGAAGTTTGCGGGTGATGACGCCGGTGGCGGGACCGAATTCGACGATGTCAACGCGTTGGGTGAGATCGAGGAGGCGGAGAAGTTTGCGGAGACCGAAAGGGGAGGTCGGCGTAATGGAGGCGACCTGGCGGTCGCTGATGAAGGCCTTGATGTAGCGCAGTGTGGACATGTTGCCGAGATGAGGTCGTGGCGTGGGTCGGGACAGCCCCGGACGGGGGAAGGCTTTAGCAAACCAACCCAGGCGATGGGAACAAGCCTTTAATCGACCCGGGCTGAGATCCTGGTGCCGAGGCGGCGCTTGCGCTGGCGGCGTCGGAGAAGAGGATGCCAGTGCATGGCCGCATTCGAAAAACAGGATGCCTGGGGTTTTCTTGGCTGTGGCGATGCCGCCATTGATGCCTTGGCGGCGGGTTGGCGGGGCGGCAGGCCGGGCACTGCCGAGGCTGCCCGGACCTGGCTTGAAATCGAAGCTACCCGGCGTTGGGGCGGGAAAGGCCTCGGTGAGGATGAGGCTGCCCTTGCGGAGCGACCATGGCTGGGCGTGGAGGAGGGATTGGAGGCGCTGGAGCCGGTCGAGCGGCTGGTGAGGCGGTTTTTCTGGACCGGTTCGGTGGCCGGACTGCCGGCTGGCTGGGTCAGGGAGGCGGGAACTACCGCAACCCGGCACCTGGCGCGGACGGATCATCTCGAGGATCTCGTGGTCCTCGTGCCGGCGGCTCGAAGGCTGGCCCAGCTCGCCCGAGCCTTGGGCGAGGAAAAGATCGCCGGGGCCTGGCTTCAGGCGGCTGCTGCTGCGGCTGGTCGATGGCGGCAGTCGTCTGAAATCGCAGTGCCGCCGCCGGTGCTGGCTGCGGCGGTGCGTGCCGGGCTGGTGCGGAGGGAAGAAGGCCGGCCGCGGCTGCTCGCGGCGGCAACCGACCCCGGATCGGCAACGCTGACGGCTTTGGAAATCTGGACTGTGCTCGATGCCATGGGCGAGATCGGGGAGTCGGGGCCGGCGCTGGAGCTGGTCCGCAACTTGGCGACTGCCTCAACAGAGCTGCGGGATGATGTTGTCGCGGCTGTGTTGCTTTGGCTGCAGGAATCGATCCTGGGAGTTCGCCTGGCCCGGCCCGGGGGCGGGCGACTGATGGTGCGTCCGGCGCCGGCGGCGCGGAACCACCTTGCGGGGAGGACCTTCATTCCCTCCGGAGTGGTCGAGGTGGCGGTGGAAAGCGATGGCGAACCGCGGATGCGGTTGGACCTACCGGCCGGCACGGAGGCGATGCTGCTGCTGCCGGCTCCTCTGCGCAGCCGACCGATCGCCGCCGATGGGCCGGCCGGCAAGTGGGCGGAAGGCGGAGGCGGAAGGATTTTTGTCAGCGGTCCGGGCCGTTTCCGCTTCCGGGCGGCGGGGCACCGCTGATCACAGTCGTTCGAGGCAGGCGGCCAGCTTGGTTTCGAGCAGGTCGATATCCCCGGGTGTGACGGAAAGGTTGGGCCGCAGCCGGATGCTGTCGATGCCAGCTCCAAGCAGGAGCAAGTCTTCCTCCTGGAGGGCGGTGGCGGTGAGTTGATTCCGGTCACCGGGTCGGCGGAGGGTGAAACCCTGGTAAAGCCCGAGACCTCGGATATTGCCGAGCCGGTCGGGAAACCGATCCTGAAGCCGGCGGAGGGCGGCGGTCAGGCGCTCGGTCTTGGGTGGAACCGCCTCGATGAGCTTTTCTTCGCGCACAATGGCTGCCTCGCGGCAGAAGCGGACCATGTCGGAGAGATTGCCTCCCCAGGTCGAATCGAGCACGCCGTAGTCATTCATTGGATACAACATATAGATGACTCCGCAGCCGAATTTCTTGGCCGTGGCAATGGCCTGCGGGGGGTGGGGGAGGTCCATGAGGTCGGCGGCGAACACAGCCCCGGTCTGGCCTCCGGCGGTCTG
This sequence comes from Puniceicoccaceae bacterium, assembly GCA_007695295.1. Taxonomy (GTDB): domain Bacteria; phylum Verrucomicrobiota; class Verrucomicrobiia; order Opitutales; family Opitutaceae; genus REEB01. The sequence goes on along the minus strand of REEB01000069.1, from coordinate 80,872 downwards.
GACCTCGTCGAAGCCGAGATAGGCGCCGTAGTGGTGGCAGAGGCGGCTGAGTTCACGGAAGAAATGGGGTTCGGCGACCCGGTGGCCGCCGGCTCCCTGGATGGGTTCGACGATGACGGCGACGATCTCTCCGGCGAATTCCTGCAGGCTCGCCTCAACCCGTTCGAGGGCGAGCCCGGAGCGGCGGCGGTTTTCGTCGTCCGGTTGGTCGGCATCAATGGCGGGAAAGGGAATTTGGATGTTGCCCTCGATGAGGCCATGAAAGTCTTTCGTGATGACCGGGTCGTGGGTGAGGTCGGTGATATTGAGGGCGAAGACGGTGCGCCCGTGGAAAGCCTGGTCGAAGTAGAGAAACCTGCGGCGGGTGGGCACGGGCTCCCGGCCGTCGGCGAGTTTGCGGTCATGGAGATTGAGAAAATACTTCATCATGTTTTCCACCGCCTCTGCGCCGGAGTTGAGGGCGTAGACTTCAAGGCGGGGATTATCCATGCAGTGCGGCGCCAACCGGCGCAGTTCGCGGTAATAGGCGAGGCAGTCGGGCGTGAGAAAGTCGGGGTTGGCGGTCTTGAGGTTGGCCGCCTGGGCCAGCCGCCGGAGGTAATCGGGCTCGGCGAGCCCGGGGTGGTTGTATCCAATCCATCGCGACGCGTAAAACCCCGACCAATCGAAGAGCCGGCGGCCGTCGATGGTGGCGAGCCACATGCCGGAGCAGGCGGGCAGATCGAGGACAAACGGGTGCGGATCGACCAGTACGTAGCGACGCAGCTCCTCGATGGCGGCGGCACTCAGGGGGCCGGGGTGGGTGGGGGGCGGCTCCGCCATGGGGCTGGGTTTCAGTCGAGCCGGGCGCGCACGAGGTTCTCGAGTTTGAGGGTATCGGCGGCAAACCCACGGATGCCCTCGGCGGTCTTTTCAGTGGCCATGGCGTCGTCGTTGAGCCGGTAACGGAAGGAGGGTTCGTCGACCGGGATGGGGTCAAGGTCGGCGGTGCGTGCGGTGGCGGGATCGAGCTGGCGGGAAAGGGGGGCGTGGGACTGGCGCAGATCCTCCAGCAGGGTGGGGCTGATGGTGAGAAGGTCGCAGCCGGCCAGGGCGAGGATTTGGCCGACGGACCGAAAGCTGGCCGCCATCACTTCGGTGCGCAGACCAAATTTCTTGAAATAGGTGTAAATGGTGCGCACGGAGAGGACGCCGGGATCGTTTTCCGGGGTGAATTCCCCGCCGGTGCGGGCCCGGTGCCAGTCGAGAATGCGGCCCACGAAGGGAGAGATGAGCGTCACTCCGGCTTCCGCGCAGCGGACCGCTTGCACAAGGGAGAAGAGCAGGGTGAGGTTGCAGTGGATGCCCTCCCTTTCCAATTCTTCGGCGGCGGCGATCCCTTCCCAGGTGGAGGCGATTTTGATCAGCACGCGATCCCGATCGATGCCCGCCTCTTCGTAGAGGGCGATGAGGGCGCGGGCTTGGTCGATGGTGGCTGCGGTGTTGAAGGAGTGCCGGGCGTCCGTTTCGGTGGATACTCGGCCGTCGATCAACTTCAGGATTTCCAGCCCGAAGCCGACCAAGAGCCGGTCGATGGCCGCCATGACCCGGCCCGGCCCGTCGGGGGTGTCGATAACGGCCCGGTCGAGGACTTCACCGTAGGCGGGATTTTCGAGGGCCTTGAGAATGAGGGAAGGGTTGGTCGTGGCATCTCGGGGATTGAATTGGCGGATGGAGTGAAAGTCCCCGGTGTCGGCGACCACCACGGAAAAACGGCGTAGTTGGTCGAGCTGGTTGGCGGTGGAGCTGTCAGTCATGGTGGGAGGCGGTTGCCGGCAAAGCCAATCGCGGGATGGGCGGGGCTTCAAGGCAGATTGGTTTTTAAGTAAGCCTGCAGCCAGGCGCGGGCGCCGTCTTCAGTGTCGAAGGCGCCCTCCTCCTGGGCACTGGCGGCGGCCTCCAGAATCGGGCCAAACTCGGGCCCGGGGGTGAGGCCGGCTTCCACCAGGTGCCGCCCGAGGAGGATCGGCCGGGGGGCCTGGTCGGCCAGAGCGAGATCGGAGGCCGCTTTGAGGAGGCGGTCGGCTGCGCCCGAGGAGGGCAGTCCACCCCTGCCGGCAGCGTCGGCGCGAAGGAGACGGGCGAGGCTCTCGATGGTGGCGGGCGCCAAGTTTCGGGCCAGGCGACGCACCGCGGAGGCGGAGGGCGCCTGTCCCCTCCACGAGTGGCCGACCATATGGCGGCGCACCAGCGGCAGCACCTTCTCGACGATGGACTTCGGAGCGCCGATGCGTGCCAGAAAGCGTCGGGCGATCGGTAACCCGGCTTCATCGTGGCCGGGGCTCACCCAGCGCATCGTTTCGCCGCGCAACTCCTTGCGTGTGGTGCAGGCCTTTCCCAAGTCGTGTGTCAGGGCGGCCAGCAGTTCGATGGCGCGGTCCTGGACGGGCCGCTCCTGCCAGGTCGGATCGGTCGCCAAGGCATCCACCACCTTGCCGGTGTGGATCCAGACATCGCCCTCGGGATGCCACTCCGGATCCTGGGGCACTCCGCGGAGCCCGGCGATCTCCGGGAAAAAGCCGAGCCAGCCCGAGGTCTGCAAAACCTGCAGGCCCGCAGAAGGCCTGGTCGACTGGCCGGCCCACTTTTGCCATTCCCCCCAAATACGCTCCCGCGGCAAGGTGTAAAACTCCGCCCAAAGCTCCCGGCAAAGCGCGGCGGTTTCCGGGTGGAGCCGCCAGGCAAAGCGCCCAGCAAACTGAAACCCCCGCAAAACCCGGAGCGGATCCTCGGCGAAAGCCGGGGAGGTGTGGCGGAGGATGCCTTGGCGCAGATCATCAAGACCACCGCAGGGGTCGAGGATCTCTCCGGTGAGCGCATCAAGGCTGATCGCATTGACGGAAAAATCCCTGCGTGCGGCCGCCTCTTCCGGGCTCAGGAAAGGGTCGGCATCGATGACGAAGGCTTGGTGCCCGCGGCCGGTTTTCCGTTCCCGGCGGGGCAGGGAAAAATCATGGATCTCTCCACCCAGCCTTAGTTTGAAGACCGCAAACGACCGCCCCACGAGGTCCACCCGGCCGAACTTAGCCAGCACGCTTTCAACCCGGTCAGGCGGGAGTCCGAAAACCTCGGCATCGAGATCCGCCGCCGGCAGCCCCGACAGCCAGTCGCGCACCCCGCCGCCGACCAGCAGCGGGCGGCCTCCCGCTTTGCGCAGGGCTTCCAACGGCTTTCGCAGTGCCGGAGGCAGGGGAAACGGCGATCTCCCGCTTGCTCCACTCATGCGTCCCTGCCTGGTATGGACTTGGTCCTAAGGAAAACAGCACCCGCCACCGCCCAGCCCGCGATCAGAAACACACCGCCCACGGGGGTGACCGGCCCAAGAAACCGGGGTCCGCCCAGGGCAAGCAGGTAAAGGGAGCCGGAAAAAGCGAGGATGCCTGCTCCCCACAGCCAGCCGGGGAGCTGAGAGCGGGAGTATTTTCCGGCCCCGACGCTCCACGCCAGCATGGCCACGGCATGAACGAGATGGTAAAAAGCAGCCGTGTGCCAAATCTCGGCGGAACCGCTGGCTTCGAGGTGCGCAGCCAGAGCATGAGCGCCCAAAGCGCCCAAAACCACCCCCGACAGTCCGAAAACGCAGGCCGCCAGCCCCGCCCAATGCGGGCGGATCGGCTTAAGCGGGGAACTCATTGGTCGATGCTGGGTCATTGATGCGGCTATTTCATGCCGAAGCCGTTCCGCGGCAGAAGGTTATTTTCTGGAAAATTTTGCTTGCGGTTCGGTCTGGTCTGAAATGAGCTAAGTATCTGTCGGGGAATGCCCCGGCTCGACATAACTACAAAACAGCAAACGACAATACCATGAAGAAAACTATCGCTCTTGCCGTGATCGGCTCGTTGGCGGGTCTTTCTGCGACCACCCAGGCTCAGGATTACTCCCTCTCGACCGACTTCACCTTCGTATCCCAGTACGTGTTTCGCGGCCAGGAATTGGCCGACAACACCCTGCAGCCGTCCATCGAGTTCTCGATGGATAACTTCTACGCCGGCATCTGGGCAGCACTGCCCATCGAAAATCGCAGCTCCGGAGGATGGGGCGACGAAATCGACTTTTATGCCGGCTTCGAAGTGCCCATCGACGAAACTCTCTCCGTCGACATCGGCGCCACCTACTACTACTACCCGACGGATTCGAACACTTTCGAGATCTATGCCGGCATCACTGCCGACCTCGAAGGATTCACCCCTTCCGCTTACCTGTTCTACGACTTCGATCTGAAGGTCTGGACGTTGGAAGGTTCCATCGGGCACAGCATTCCGCTGCCTGAGTTGGGCGCCTCGCTCGATCTCTCCGCCAGTGTCGGTATTGTCGAGCCCAACAGCGGCTCCGGCTACCTCTACTGGGGTGTCGACGTCACCACGCCCTACCAGATCAATGAGAACGCCATGCTGAACTTCGGGGTGCATTACGCCACCCACGACCGTTCCCGGGCTTTCGCCAACAAGAATCACCTCTGGTGGTCCGCCTCGGTCACCATCGGCTTCTGATTGGCTGATCTGTAAACCGTGTAACTTCCTTCGGCCCCGGTCCTTGCGACCGGGGCTTTTTTGTGCCCGCCCGCTTCGCGGATGGCTCCGTCTGCGCCCCGCCGGCAGCGGCCGGGTGCCTTTGCCTGGGCGGGCCGCCCACGGCAGGAAATCGGGTTGTCAAAGTGATACTTTTTTTGAGAGCCTTCCCCTTTCCCTTTTCATGCACTCCCACACCACCCGCTTCTCTCGTGTCGCGTCCTCCCGCCGCGGCTTCACCCTCGTCGAACTGCTGACCGTCATCGCGATCATCGCGGTCCTGGCCGCCATCCTCATCCCCACGGTCAGCCGGGTGCGGGAAAACGCCCGCAAGGCCAAGACCCGCGTCCAGTTCAGCCAATGGGTCACCGCGATCGAGACCTTTCGCCAAGACCAGGGCTTTTGGCCGGACTTCGGTAGTGAGCCCCAAGCGGGCAACCCTTGGAGAAGCTCCGACCTGGATCCCGAGGGGAATCTTGTCTTCAACCTCGGGGATACAAGCCGCCAGCGCCGGATTCCCAGAAGTTTCGTGGAGTTCCTCGTGGGGCAGCAAATGGACGGGCGTCCGTTTGATCAGACCTTTCTCAATAGCCCCCGCAACCGCTTTCACCCGAACCGCCGCGGCGTCACCTATCTCTCTATGGGTGATGACTCCTTTGTCCCCGATCCTGACGCGCCCAACGAACTTTTGATCGCGGATGCCTTCGGCAACACCGACATCATCGTGGTCATGGATGGCAACCTCAGCGGTCAGGTGGTGCTGCGCACGGTTCCCGAGTTCCGGGTTCGCTCCCAGCGTTTTCCGACCACTGCGGCCACCGCCCCGGTAACCGAGGACACCCGGATCCGCGCCCAAGTGGTGATCTACTCCGCGGGTCCCGGAGGGCCGACTCCGGACCGGATGCGGGATAATTTCGTTAAATCCTGGGATTAGTTCGGTCGAAGGTACCGGAGTGGGTTCGGCTTGACCCGCCCGCCCTGCTGCCGCACTGGATGCCTTCTTTCCCATCGATCTCCTTTCTCCTTCCTCCGTAAAATGAGTTCCCTATTCCCGTCTTCCCCGATCGCCTCATGGCTGCGGTTTTTCGCAGCAGCCTCCGTTGTGGCCTTGGTTCCGTGGTTGGCGGCCGAAACGCCGGCTCCCGGCTCGCTGGACCCTTCCTTCCATCCTTCCCACGGAGCGAATGACTCGGTCACGACCCTCTTGATCGATCCTGCTTCCGGAAAAATCTACCTCGGCGGCTGGTTCACCCAGTTCAACAACCAGCCCCACGGCAACATCGTCCGCCTCAACTCCGATGGCTCGGTCGACGGTTCCTTTGCCGTCGGCACCGGCGGCAACGGAGAAATCAGCGCCCTCGCCCTCGACGGCGACGGCAACATCCTCGCCGGCGGGTTTTTCGATCAGTTCAGCGGCGCGAACGTGGCCAACCTGGTCCGTCTCGCGCCTTCCGGCAGCCGCGACACCACCTTCACCCCCTCCATCAACGAGCAGGTGCACGGGATCAATCCCCAGGCCGACGGCACCGTGGTGATCGGGGGCTGGTTCGACGTGGTCGGAGGCCAGTCCCGCCGTCACTTCGCCCGCCTCACCGGGACCGGTGCGGTTTTCACCGATGGCTTCGGCCAAGGCTCCCTGGCCAACAATCTGGTCAATGTACTCGTTCCCGTGGGCAATGGCGACAGCCTGGTGGGCGGCCTTTTCACCCGGTTCAACACCGCCAACCGCGGCCGCATCGCCCGGGTCAACAACCTCGGCAGCGCCGCGGGCCACCTCGTGCAGGCCGATGTCGGCGCCAACGGATCCGTCAATGCCATCGCCCCGCTGCCCGACGACCAAATTCTCATCGCCGGAAACTTCACCTCCTATGCCGGTCAGCAGCGGGTCCGGATCGCCCGTATTAACGGCGACGGGACCCTCGACACGGCCTTCAATCCCGGACTCGGTCCCAACGCCACCGTCCACGCCATCGCCGTCCAGCCCAACGGAAAAATCATCATCGGCGGCGCCTTCCAGACTTACAACGGCGTGCAGCGCCGCCGCCTCGCCCGGCTCCATCCCAATGGATCGCTCGACACCACCTTCGACCCCGGCCTGGGCGCCAGCAACACCATCGAAACCCTCGCCCTCGACGCCGACGGCAACATCCTCATCGGCGGGCGCTTCGAGACCTTCGCGGGCGAGCCCCGCATCCGGGTGGCGCGCGTTTTCGGCGGGGAGGTTCCGGGAGGCTATGGCGTCTGGGCGGCGACCTACTTTTCCCCCGAGCAGCTTGCGGACCCGGACATTTCCGGGTTTTCAGCCGACCCTGACTTCGACGGTTGGAATAACCTCCAGGAGTATGCTTTCGGGGGCAATCCCCTCGAGCCCCGCACCGCCGCCGGACCGGTCCTTGGAACCGCCGCGCTCAATGGAAGCACCGTGTTGACGCTTTCCTTCGACCGCCTCACCGACGCCCCGGACGTTCTTTACATTGTGGAAGCGAGCACGGACCTGGCCACTTGGACCTCCCTTTGGAGCAGTCAGGACCACCCCGTCTCCGCCGCCGAGTCCTACGTGCGCACCACCGTGGAGGATAACGTTCCGATTGTCGATGGCGGCCCCGCCCGTTTCCTCAGGGTCCGGTTAGTCTACCTCGGAGCGACGCCGGAAGCCTAGCGCTCCCCAACTTCACGCAACCGTCTCAGCAATCGCCGGATATCCGGCGATTTTTTTTTTGGAAAAGGCTTGCCAGTGTTCCGCAGCGTTGTCTTGGCTGTTCGGTTCTCAGCCATCCGCCCGAATCGACCACGATGCCCATGCGGACGGCACTTCAATCCTAACGCGCTCGTAAGAACCGTCCGGCGGCTTGCGAGCCAGTCTTTTTCTCTCCAAAAAGAGCTTGCCGGTGACGGGCTCTTTGCTAATTTCGCTCCCTTTTTCCCATCAATCCTGCTGTCTCATTATGCCGACGATCAACCAGTTAGTCCGTAAGGGCCGCCGCCTCGTCCGGGTGAAGTCAAAATCCCCGGCCCTGGCCTCCAACCCCTTTCGACGGGGCGTCTGCGTGCAGGTCATGACCCGCACCCCGAAAAAGCCCAATTCCGCCATTCGCAAAGTGGCCAAGGTCCGGCTGACCAACGGCAGCGAAGTCATCTCCTATATCCCCGACGAGGGCCACAACCTCCAGGAACACAGCATCGTTCTCGTGCGCGGCGGGCGGGTCAAGGACCTCCCCGGCGTGCGCTACCACATCGTTCGCGGAGCTTTGGACGCCATGGGCGTCGAGAAGCGCCGCCGCAGCCGCTCGAAGTACGGCGTCAAGCGCCCGAAGAGCAAGTAACCCCTTCCGCCCGCCATGTCTCGCCGTCGTCGCGCCACCCGGCGGACCGTCGTCCCCGACGTCCGCTACAACAGCCCAGTCGTTGCCCACCTGATCAACATGATCATGCGCAACGGCAAGAAAACCCTCGCCCAGCGGATCGTTTACGGCGCCTTTGAGCGCGTGAGCGAAAAGCTCGAGAAAGGCGACCCGGTCGACCTCCTTCTCGGAGCCTTGGAAAATGCCCGCCCCCGCCTCGAGGTCAAAAGCCGGCGGGTCGGTGGCGCCACCTACCAGGTGCCGGTGGAAATTCCCTTCGAGCGCCAGGAAAGCCTGGCGCTCCGTTGGATTATCAACGCCGCCACCGCCCGCAAGGGTGTGCCCATGCGCGAGGCCCTCGCGCAGGAAATCATCGATGCCTACAACAACGCCGGTGCCATCGTGAAGAAAAAGGATGACACCCACCGTATGGCCCAGGCCAACCGTGCCTTCGCCCATCTCCGCTGGTAATCGCCATGTCCGTCGCCGCCCAACCACTCTCGTCCGCCAATTCCGGGAAGCGCGCCTTCCCGATGGAATACACCCGCAACATCGGGATCGCCGCCCACATCGACGCCGGCAAGACCACCACCACCGAGCGCATCCTTTATTACACCGGGGTCGTCCACAAGATGGGCGAAGTGCACGACGGCAATGCCGTCACCGACTGGATGGAGCAGGAACGCGAGCGCGGCATCACCATCACGTCCGCGGCCATCTCCTGCGCCTGGACGACGGCGACCGGTCCTTTTGCCGACATCCAGCACCGCATTAACATCATCGACACCCCCGGCCACGTCGACTTCACCGCCGAGGTGGAGCGCTCGCTGCGGGTGCTCGACGGAGCGGTGGCGGTCTTTTGCGCCGTCGCCGGCGTGCAGCCCCAGTCCGAGACGGTCTGGCGCCAAGCCACCAAGTACAACGTGCCCCGGATTGCGTTCGTCAACAAGATGGACCGGACCGGGGCAAACTTTTTTGGCGCCGTCGACGATCTCCGCAACAAGCTGAAGTCAAACGCCCACCCGCTCTACCTGCCCATCGGGGCGGAGGATACCTTCAAGGGCTTGGTCGACCTCGTCCAGCTCAAGGCCTACCAGTTCGATGAATCCGATCCCGCCGGCGTCAAGTCCCTCGAGATCGCCATTCCCGCCGACATGGCCGATGAGGTCGCCCACTATCGGGAAGCCCTGCTGGAAGCCGTTTCCGACTTCGACGATGTCATCGCCGAGAAATACCTCGGCGGCGAAGAGATCTCGGAAAACGAACTCAAGCTCGCCATCCGCAAGGCCACCCTCTCGCTGAATTTTGTCGGCGTCATCCCGGGATCGGCCTTCAAAAACAAAGGTGTGCAACGCCTGCTTGATGCGGTAGTGAATTACCTGCCCTGCCCGCTTGATATCCCCGATATCGAAGGTTCCAATTCCGATGGCGAAAAAGTTGGCATCCGGCCGGACGACAGCGCCAAACCGGCCGCCCTCGCCTTCAAGCTCTGGAGCGATCCCTATGTCGGCAAGCTCGTTTTCGTCCGCGTTTACGCCGGCACCATCACCAAGGGGACTTCCCTTTACAACCCCCGCACCCGCCGCAGTGAACGCATCGGCCGTCTCATGATGATGAAGGCCAACAGCCGCGACGATGTGGATGCGGTGTATTCCGGCGACATCTGTGCCGTCATTGGCGTCAAGGATGTCAGCACCGGCGACACGCTCTGCGACCCCAACCTCGATCTCCGCCTCGAGCCCCCGACCTTTCCCGAGCCGGTCATCTCCATGTCGATCGAACCCAAGACCAAGGCCGACCAAGAGAAGATGTCCGTCGGTCTCGGCCGCCTCGCCGAAGAAGATCCCACTTTCCGCGTCTCCACCAACGCCGAAACCGGTCAAACCATCATTGCCGGCATGGGTGAGCTCCACCTCGAGATCATCCGCGACCGCCTCTTCCGCGAGTTCAAGGTTGAAGCCGACTCCGGCAAACCCCAAATCGCCTACCGCGAGACAATCCAGTCCCAGGCTGAAGGCGAAGGCAAATTCATCCGCCAGAGCGGCGGCCGCGGCCAATACGGCCACGCCATCATCAAACTCGAGCCCAATGAGCCCGGCAAGGGCATCGAGGTGCTCAATGAAATCGTTGGCGGTGTCATTCCCAAGGAGTACATCAAGCCCACCATCGACGGTATCATGGAAGCCGCCAACAACGGCGTCGTCGCCGGTTACCCGGTCATCGACTTCAAGGCCCGGATTTTCGATGGCAGCTTTCACGAGGTCGATTCCTCGGAAATGGCCTTCAAGATGGCCGGCATCTTCGCCTTTAAGGAGGCGATGCGCAAGGCCACCCCGGCCCTCCTGGAGCCGATCATGAAGGTCGAAGTGAGCACGCCCGAGGAATATCAGGGCGACATCATGGGCGACCTTAACCGCCGCCGCGGCCGTATCCAGAACATGGAGACCAAAGCCGGCGTCTGCATCATCTCCGCTTTTGTCCCCCTGGAATTGATGTTCGGATACGCCACCGACGTCCGCTCCCTCTCCAAGGGACGCGCCAGTTATTCCATGGAACCCTCCCACTTCGAACAGGTGCCCGCCAACCTTCTCTCCAAGGTTGTCGAATCCTCCTCCCGGGCCCCCGCCCGCTCCTGAGAACTTCCGCCATGAACGGCCAGCGTATCCGCATCCGCCTCCAGGGTTTTGACTACCGGGTCATCGACCAGTCCGCCACCGATATCGTCGATACCGCCAAGCGCTCCGGCGCCCGCGTCTCCGGTCCCGTGCCCCTGCCCATCCGCATCGAAAAACTCACCGTCAACCGCTCCCCTCACGTGGACAAAAAGTCCATGGAGCAGTTCGAGGTGCGCACGCACAAGCGTCTCATCGACATTATCGAACCCACCGCCCAGACCGTGGACGAGCTGAAAAAGCTCAACCTTCCGGCCGGGGTCGACATCTCCATCAACGTCTGAGCCTATGATCGGTTGATTCCACGGCCGCAGTCTGATGGCGGCCCTTTCCGAAGGCCGCCTCGCTAATGTAGGTCCTTCACCCAAACGGAATCCTTTCCGCCTACCGCTTAGTTTCATGAACTTCACTCTTTTAGGCACCAAACTGGGCATGACCCAGATCTACGACGGGGAAAACAACCTCGTCCCCGTCACCGTCGTCCAAGCCGGCCCCTGTCCGGTCGTGCAGGTCAAGACGGTCGAGACCGACGGCTACCACGCCGTCCAGATCGGGTTCTCGCCGACCCGGGAAAAGCTCCTCACCGGCGGTGAGATCGGCCATCTCAAAAAGGCCGGGGTTGATCCCGTGGCCCAGCTCCGCGAGGTTCGCCTATCCGAGCCCTGCGACCACAAAGCCGGCGACGTGCTTGATGTCAGCGGCTTTTCCGAAGGCCAGGTGGTCGACGTCATCGGCACCAGCAAGGGCAAGGGGTTCCAAGGGGTGGTGCGCCGCTTCCGCGTCAGCGGCGGCCCTGCCTCCCATGGTTCGATGTTTCACCGCCGGATCGGCTCCATCGGCCAGCGCCAGACTCCGGGCCACACTTTCAAAAACCAGAAGATGCCCGGTCACATGGGCTCCGTACGCCGGACCGTGCAGAACCTCCGGATCGTGAAAATCGATCCCGCCAAAAATCTTCTCCTCATCAAAGGCTGCGTGCCCGGCTCCGTTGGCTCTGCGGTCCTCGTTCGTGCCGGCATCAAGGCCAAGGCCAGCTAACCTCCGGTTTGCCATGAAACTCAAAGTCTTCCAATCCGACGGCTCCACCTCGTCCGAAACCGACTTCGACGGTCTCCCCGTTTTCGAAGGCGACAAGGGCGTCCAGGCGCTGAAGGAAACCGTGGTCGCCCAAGCCGCCAACCGCCGCCAAGGCAACGCCTGCACCAAAACCCGCGGCGAAGTCCGGGGTGGGGGAAAAAAGCCCTGGCGCCAGAAAGGCACCGGCCGGGCCCGGCATGGCAGCACCCGTTCGCCCATCTGGACCGGTGGCGGGGTCGTTTTTGGACCCCGGCCCCGTGACTACTCCAAAAAGCTCAATCGCAAAGTGAAGATGCTCGCTTTTTCCCGCGCTCTTTTCGACCGCATCCAAGCCGGTGAATTGATGGTCATTGAGGCGATCGAGCTGTCCGAGCCCAAAACCAAGCTGCTGGCCGGCCTGCTGCAGAAGATCGTGCCCGATGGCTCCATTCTCCTTATTGATGCCGCCTTTTCCGATGGCACCATCCTTGCCGCCCGCAATATGTCCCGGGTCGATCTCCAGGAAGCACCCTACGTGAGCGCCACCGACCTCTGCCTGCACGACCATATCGTCGTAACCCGCCGGGGCCTCGAAGCCCTCATCGCCCGCACCCGCTCCGCCAACGGAAAGGCCGCGTCATGATTAAGTCCGAGCAAATCCTCAAATGCCTTCGCCTGACCGAGAAATCCAACCGGATGTCATCGGAGGTGGGGCAGTATACTTTTGAAATCTATCCCGGAGCCACCAAGCCCACCGTACGCGCCGCCGTCGAGCAGACTTTCGGTGTCGAGGTCACCCGGGTGAACATCATCAATCTCAAAGGAAAGCCGAGCCGCACCCGCCGCGGCCGCCTCACCTACAAATCCGATCGCCGCAAGGCGATCGTCACCCTCAAGGAGGGTGACAAAATCGAGATCGTCTGATCTCGGGAGATTCGCCGCCATGCCGCTGAAAAACTTCCGTCCCATCACACCCACCCAGCGCTTCCTGCAGCTCAACCGCTCGCCGGAACTCGACGCCAAGCGGCCGGAGAAAAGGTTGACCGAATCCTTTTCCAAATCAGCCGGCCGCAACTGCTATGGCCGGTTGACCTCCCGCCGCCGCGGCGGGGGCCACAAGCGCCTTTACCGCCGCATCGATTTCCGGCGCGACAAGCTCGATATTCCGGCCAAAGTGCAGACGCTTGAGTACGATCCCAACCGCTCCGCCCACCTCGCTCTCCTGGCCTACGCCGACGGCGAGAAGCGTTACATTCTCGCCCCCGATGGGTTGAAGGTCGGCCAGGCCGTGGTCAGTGCCGCCACCGCTGATTTCAACCCGGGCAACGCCATGCCTCTGGCCGCCATCCCGCCGTCCACCAAGGTTCATGCCGTCGAGCTCTATCCCGGGCGTGGCGCCAAACTCGCCCGCTCCGCCGGCAATGCCGTCGAGTTGGTTGGCGTCGACGGCGGCACCGCCACGATCAAGCTTCCCAGCGGCGAAATCCGCCTCGTCAGCTCGGCCTGCCGCGCCACCATCGGTGAGGTGGGCAACAGCGAGCACGGGTCCCGCTCCCTCGGCAAAGCCGGGCGCAACCGCTGGCTCGGCCGCCGGCCCCGGGTCCGCGGCGTGGCCATGAATCCCATTGATCATCCCAATGGCGGCGGCGCCGGCAAAAGCAAGGGTGGGGGAGGCCACCTCCAACTCAAGTCGCCTTGGGGCCAGCTCGCCAAGAGTTTTCCCACCCGCCGCAAGTCCAAGGAATCCAACAGCCTCATCCTCGTGCGCCGCAACGGCCGCAAGATGAAAAAATAAACCGCCCGCCCCTGTTTTTTAACCCATGGCACGCTCCATCAAAAAAGGCTTTTACGTCGACCCCAGTCTCATGGACAAGGTCGAAAAGGCTACCGCTTCCAACCAGCGCAAGCCGATCGTCACTTGGTCGCGCCGGTCCACCATCACCCCGGATTTCGTCGGGCAGACCTTCAACGTCCACAACGGCAAAAACTTCGTCGCTGTCTTCGTGACTGAAAATATGGTCGGCCACAAACTCGGCGAGTTCGCTCCCACCCGCACCTTCCGTGCCCATGGTGGGCACACCGCCAAATAACCACCTCCGGCCGCCCCCCATCCATGGAAGTCCAAGCTTTGACCAAATACGCGCGCATGTCCCCGAAGAAAGTTCGGGAAGTCGCCCGCACCATTCAGGGCCGGCCCGTTCCGGAGGCCCTCGAGTTGGTCGCCTACATCCCGCGCAAATCCGCCCGGCTGATCGCCAAAACGCTCAAGTCGGCGGTCGCCAACGCGGAAAACAACCACGATCTTTCGGCCGAGGATCTGGTCGTCAGCCGCGCCCTCATCGAGGCCGGTCCCGTCTTCAAGCGCTTCCGGGCCGCCGCCCGCGGATCCGCCTCCCCGCGCAAAAAACGCACCTCCCACATCCGCATCATTCTCACCGAGAAATAAGTTTTCCCATGGGTCAAAAAACACATCCCGTCGGTTTCCGCCTCGCCGTCCGCCGCAACTGGCAGTCCCGCTGGTATGCCGACAAAAAAGACTTCGGCCGCACCCTCCACGAGGATCATGTCATCCGCAGCACCCTCTTGCAGAAACTCAAGATGGCCGCCGTGCCGCGCATTCTCATTGAGCGCGCCTCCAACCGGGTTCGGGTGAAAATCTACACCGCCCGCCCCGGTATTGTCATTGGGCGCAAGGGCCAGGAGGTCGAAAAGATCAAAGAGGATCTCGCCCGGCTCTCCGGCAAGGAAATCCTCCTCGACATTCAGGAGGTCAAAAAGCCCGAGATCGAAGCCCAGTTGGTGGCCGAAAACGTGGCCCTTCAGCTCGAGCGCCGCATCGCTTTCCGCCGGGCCATGAAGAAAGCCGTGCAGATGGCCATGAGTCTCGGGGCCGATGGCATCAAGATCCAGGTTGCCGGGCGCCTCGGCGGCGCCGATATCGCCCGCTCCGAAGTTCAGCGCCAAGGCAGCGTTCCCCTGCACACCCTCCGCGAAAACATCGATTACGGTTTCGCCGAAGCCCGCACCCTTTACGGCGCCATCGGCGTCAAATGCTGGATCTGCAAAAAGGACACCGAAAACTGATCCCCAGTCATGCCACCACTCACTCCCGCCCGCACCAAATACCGCAAGACCCAGAAGGGCAGCCTCGCCGGCAACGCCAAAGGCGGTGACACCCTCGCCTTCGGGCAGTTCGGCATCCAGGCCCTCGGCCGCGGCTACTTCACCGGTTCTCAGATCGAGGCCGCCCGTGTCGCCATCAACCGGCACATGAAACGCAAGGGCAAGGTCTGGATCCGCGTCTTTCCCCACAAGCCGGTCACGAAAAAGCCCCTGGAAACACGCATGGGCAAGGGCAAGGGGCCGGTCGAGTATTACGTCGCCGCCATCAAGCCCGGAGCCGTCCTCTTCGAGGTTTCCGGCGTTTCCGCCACCATCGCCCGCGAAGCCCTGCGGCTTGCCGACACCAAGATTCCCATCCGCTGCCGTTTCATCTCCCGCGACGAGCAAGTCTGATCTTTCACGCCATGACGCCCAAGGAAATCCGCGAACTCTCCCCCCAGGAACTCGAGAAAAAGCTCCGCGACACCCGCCGCGAACTGCTCGACCTGCGCATGCGCAAGCAGACCGGCCAACTCGAAAAAACCCACGAAATTCCCGCCCTGCGCCGCGACATCGCCCGGATGGCCACCATCCTCCGCACCAAAACCGCCGCCACCCAGGCCTGACCTCCTCATGGAAACCTCTTCACGCAACCAACGCAAAACCCTCACCGGCACCGTCACCTCCCGCATGGGCGACAAGTCGGTCAAGGTGACTGTCCCCTTCAAAATCGTGCACCCTCGCTACGGCAAGGTCATCAACCGCAAGACCGTGCTTCACGTCCACGACGAGAAAAACGAGTCCAAACCCGGCGACCGGGTCCAGATTATGGAAACCCGTCCGATCAGCCGCCTCAAACGCTGGCGTCTCGTCACCATCACCGAGGTTGCCCCCGTCATTGGCCTGCGGGCCGAAGGCGTCGACCAGCCCTTGGAAAAAGACGCTCCCGCCGACCGCGATTCCTGATCCTCACCGCCCACTTTCACCGGACTTCCTCGCCATGATCCAGCTTCGTTCCGCTCTCGATGTCGCCGATAACACCGGCGCCCGCAAGGCCCACATGATCCGCCGGCTCGGCCAGCGCAAGGCTACCGCCGGCGTCGGCGATGTCATCGTCGTCAATATCAAGGAAAGCTCGACTGATGCTTCCGTGAAAAAAGGCGAAGTCGCGCGTGCGGTCATTGTCCGCACCCGCGCTCCGATCCGCCGGGCCGACGGCAGTTATCTTCGCTTCGACAAAAACGCCATCGTCATCATCGACGCCGCCGGCAATCCCCGCGGCACCCGCATTTTCGGCCCCGTGGCCCGCGAGCTGCGCCAAAAGCAGTTCATGAAAATCATCTCTCTCGCCCCCGAAGTTCTTTGACCATGAAGTACCACATCAAACGCGGCGACGAAGTTCTCGTCATCAGCGGCGCCGAAAAGGGCAAACGCGGCAAGGTTCTCCAGATCCTGCCGGCCAAAGACCGGGCCGTGGTCGAAGGTCTCGCCCTCATCAAGCGCCACACCAAGAAATCCCAGGAGCACCCCAACGGCGCCATCATCGAGCGCGAGGGATCCATCCACGTTTCCAATCTCAAACGCGTCCAAAAAGCCGCCCCCCGCGGCAAAACCACCCGGGAGACCGCCGCCGCCGAGTAACCGCTGCGCCTTCCGTTCCCCGGGCACCACCCGGTCAGGCCGGAAATCTGACCCACTCGTCCATGAGCAAACCGTATCTCAAAACCTATTACCACGACACCGTGCTGCCGGAGCTGATGAAGCTCCGTGGCTACAAAAACGTCCACCAAGTGCCCCGGATCGAGAAGATCATCCTCAACACCGGGATCAGCGCCGTCGCCGAGAAAAGCGTACTCGCCGACGCCATCAAGGAGATGTCGCTCATCGCCGGCCAGCGCCCGGTGCAGACCAAAGCACGGATGAGCGTGTCCAATTTCAAATTGCGCAAAGGTATGCCCATCGGCTGCAAGGTTACGCTTCGCGGTGACCGCATGTATGACTTCCTTTACCGGCTCATCATGATCGCTTTGCCGATGATTCGAGACTTCCGCGGCGTCTCCGGCCGCCTTGATGGCAACGGCAATTATTCCATCGGCGTCGCCGATGCCACCATCTTCCCCGAAATTACCGTGGAAGGAGCGAAAAAACACGCTGGCATGGACATTACCATTGTCACCACCGCCAAAACCGACCCCGAGGGGCGCGAACTGCTCCGCCTGCTCGGCATGCCTTTCCGCCGTTCCGAGCCCGTCAAGTCCACCGCCGCCTGATTTCCCCATGGCCAAAAAATCATCCATCGAGAAAAACAATCGCCGCATCCGCCTGGTGGCGAAATACGCCGCCAAGCGCGCCGAGCTCAAAGCCATCCTCGCCAATCCGGACTCCGCCGATGAGGAGTTCTTCGCCGCCCAGCGCAAGCTGGCCAAACTGCCGCGCAACTCCTCCGCCGTCCGCATCCGCAACCGCTGCTCCATCACCGGCCGCCCGCGCGCCTACCTGGGCCGCTTCGGCCTCAGCCGCCTCACTTTTCGCGAACTCGCCCTCTCGGGCAAGATCCCCGGAGTGACCAAATCCTCTTGGTAAACCACCTCTTCTTTTCCGCTTCACTCCGCCGGAGGTCCGGATATCGCCCGGCGGCCCAACCACACTTCCCATGACAGATCCGATCAGCGATTTTCTCACCCGCATCCGCAACGCCAGCTCGGCCCGCCTGCCCCGCTGCGTGGCCCCCCACTCCAAGCTCAAGCTCGCCATCGCCAAGATTCTCGTCGACGAGGGGTTCCTCGCCGGCGTCGAGGAGGGGACCGACGAACGCGGCCACAAAACCATCGTGCTCCAGATGAAATACGTCGATGGCCAGCCCGCCCTCGCCGGTCTCACCCGCGTCAGTAAACCCGGCCGCCGCATCTATTCCGGCACCGCCGAAATCCCCAAGGTCCTCAACGGCCTCGGCATCTCCATCCTCTCCACGTCCCGCGGACTGAAGAAAGACCGCGACGCCCGCCGCGAAAAACTCGGCGGCGAAGTCCTCTGCAACGTTTGGTAATCTCCTCCCCGCCATGAGCCGCATCGGAAAAAACCCAGTCCCCATCCCCGAAAAGGTCAAAGTCACTGTCGATGGCACCACCGTCGCGGTCGAGGGCCCCAAGGGCACACTCAGCAAGACCTTCAATCCCGCCGTCTCGATCTCTGTGGAGGAGGGCACCGTCAAGGTCACGCCCAGCCAGGAGACCCGTTTCGCCAACGCCATGTACGGCACCGCCCGGGCCATCATCGCGAATATGGTCCATGGCGTCACCCAAGGCTATGTCCGGGATTTGGAAATCCACGGGGTCGGTTTTCGCGCCGCCGTCAAGGGCACCGTCCTTGATCTCTCCCTCGGCTATTCCCACCCGATTCAGTTTCCCATCCCCGAAGGGATCACCGTGACGGTCGCGGAAAACACCAAGATCAAGGTGGAGGGAACCGACAAGCAGGTCGTGGGCGCCGTCGCCTCCTCCATCCGCCGCTTCTACCCGCCGGAGCCCTACAAGGGCAAAGGCGTTCGCTACGCCGGCGAGCGCATCCGCCGCAAGGAAGGCAAGACCGTCGCCTGATCCCCAAGAACCCCTGTACCATCCGCCTGCTCCCATGAACACCAAGCAGAAAGCCGTTCTTCAGCAAAAACGTCGCTGGCGCATCCGCAAAAAGGTCTCCGGCACCGCCGAGCGCCCGCGCCTCACCGTCCACTTCAGCAACAAGCACATCTACGCCCAGTGCATTGATGACGAGGCCGGCCGCACCCTCGTCTTCGCCTCGAGCCTCGGCAAGGAGGAGCGGGGCGAAAAGCTCGCCGCCAATCTCAACGGAGCGTCCATCCTCGGCAAGCGCGTCGCCGATGCGGCCCGCGCCCGGAAAATCGAGCGCGTCGTCTTCGACCGCAACGGCCGCCTTTACCATGGCTGTGTCAAGGCCTTCGCCGACGCCGCCCGCGAAGGCGGGCTCCAGTTCTGACTCCTGTTCCCATGAGATACTCTTCACAAAAAACCATGTCCCCCGCCGTCGGCCAATCGGATGCCCCTGAGCTTACCGAGAAGGTCGTCTTCATCAATCGCTGCGCCAAAGTGGTCAAAGGGGGCCGCCGCTTCAGTTTTTCATCACTTGTTGTCACCGGAGACCAGAAGGGGCGTGTCGGCGTTGGCTACGGCAAGGCCAACGAAGTCCCGGAAGCCATCCGCAAAGGTTCCGAGCAGGCCCGCCGCAACATGGTCGATGTCCGCCTCAAGGGTGACACCATTCCCCACGAGGTCATCGGCCAGCACGATGGCGGGCGGGTGCTCCTGCGCCCCGCCACCACCGGTACCGGCATCATCGCCGGCGGGGGAGTGCGCGCCGTCCTTGAAGCTGCCGGGGTGAAAAACGTGCTTTCCAAGTCCCTTGGCTCCAACAACCACATCGCGGTCGTCCAGGCCACTCTCGACGGTCTTCTCCAGCTCCGGCTCAGAGAGGATTACCAGCGTGTTCGCCAAGCCTGATCCGACCGCCCCCCATCCGAACCTCTTCCATCACCAGAAGCCATGAGATTGCACCAATTATCCAATGTCCCCGGCGCGGTTCACCGCCGCAAACGTATCGGCTGCGGTGAAGGCAGCGGCCGAGGCAAGACCTCAGGTCGCGGCGGCAAGGGCCAGACCGCCCGCTCCGGCGGCAGCATCCGCCCCGGTTTTGAAGGCGGCCAGATGCCCCTCTACCGCAAACTGCCGCACCGCGGCTTCAACCAGGCTCGGTTCCGCACCGAGTTTTCCATCCTTAATATCAGCGACCTCGCCGCGCTCGATCCATCCGTCACCACCATCGACCATGCCAAGCTGGTCGAATTGGGAGTCCTCCGCCGCTCCTCCGGTCCGCTCAAAATCCTCGGCCAAGGTGAACTCGACCGCGCCCTGACCGTGACCGCCGCCAAATTCTCCGCCTCCGCCAAGGCCAAACTCGAAGCCGCCGGCGGCCAAGCCGAGACCGCCTGAGCCGGCCGCTTCCATCGCACCGGGCATGTTTTCCGCTTTTACCAACTCCCTGAAAATACCGGAGCTCCGCTCCAAGATTTTCTTTACCCTCGCCCTCCTGTTTGTCGCCCGCGTGGGCGCGAATATCCCCCTGCCCGGCCTCGATCCCCGGCCGCTGCAGGACTTTTTCGCCGCCCAGACCGCCGGTGGAGCGGGCAGCCTCGTCGGGCTCTACAATATGTTCACCGGCGGTGCCTTGCTCCGGGGAGCGGTCTGTGCCCTGGGCATCATGCCCTACATCAGCGCGGCGATCATTTTCCAGCTCATGACCGCGGTGGTCCCGGCCCTCAGCCGGCTCCAGCAGGAAGGCGACACCGGTCGGCAGAAAATCACCCAGTACACCCGCTACGCGACCGTTGCCATCTGTCTCGTCCAGGGCGTGCTGCTCATTCTCGCTCTCCAAAACCCCGAACGGCTCTTCGCGGGTTTCGACCAAGAGACCTACGGAGCCATTGTCATCACCGGCAAGGCCTGGTTTCTCGTCACCTCGACCATCTTTCTGACCGCCGGCACCGTACTGCTCATGTGGCTCGGCGAGCAGATCACTCAGCGTGGCATCGGCAACGGGATCTCGCTTCTCATCACGGTCGGCATTCTGGCCGATCTCCCCGGGGCGGTGCAGGCCACCTACCAGCTTTTCTTCGCTCCCGTCGGTGTGACCACCCTCGGGGCGCCGGAGGCGGTGTTGATGGGCTTCCTCCTCATCGCTGTCACCGCCGGTATTGTCGCCGTCACCCAGGCGATGCGCAAAATCCCCGTCCAATATGCCAAGCGGGTGGTGGGCCGAAAGGTCTACGGCGGCCAAAGCTCCTTCCTTCCGCTCAAGGTTAATTACTCCGGCGTCATGCCGGTCATCTTCGCCAGCGCCATTCTTCTTTTCCCGCAGCAGATCTTCTCTCAGCTCGGCGCGGCCCTTGACTGGCGCTTCTTGGTCGATTTCTCCAACAACCTGCTCCGGGGCCACTGGACCTACTACCTGATCATGGCCGGGCTGATTCTGTTTTTCAGCTACTTCTGGGTGTCGGTCATGTTCAAACCGATTCAGATCGCCGACGACCTGAAGAAGTACGGGGGCTTCATTCCCGGGGTGCGGCCAGGTGAGCCCACGGCCAAGTTTCTGGACTTCATCATGACCCGGCTGACCCTGGCCGGAGCCATATTCCTCACCATCATCGCGATCTTTCCGGATTTCCTCCTCTACGAGTTCAATGTGCCCATGCGCATAGCCATCTTCTTTGGCGGCACCGGTATGCTCATCACCGTCGGCGTGTTGCTCGACACCCTCCGGCAGATCGAAACCTTCCTGCTGCAACGCCATTACGATGGCTTCCTGCGCAAGGGCCGGATTCGTGGCCGCAACCCCACCGCCGCCCGCGCTTCCACCATCGCCGGGGCCACCGACCTCCGCAATGTCGGCAGCCTCTATCTTGCCCTGGGAGTGATCTTCGGCATCGGCATGATCGCCTGGATCCTCAGAAGTTTCTGAATTCCGGCTTTACAGCACTTCCCTTGTTTGACAGTTCCTTATCCTTTTCCGCCCTTGAAATCGGGAGATCCAGGTGTCTGTTGCTGGTTCCCGCCGGCTGCAATGCCGGGGTGGAAACTGCTCTCTGTTCTTTGAGTTCCAATCTGGTGTGCTTCGCACCCGAAACCCCGACCGCTGCGGCCGACGTCCGCCGTTGGTTCTGGGCCCGCAAGCCCGGTTCCTCCTTCCTGCTGCGCGGCTTTCCGGCCAACCGCGCCCAAGCCCTCGTTTTTGACGAGTGGCTCGACGCCCGGCAGGAATCGCTCTCAGCCTGCCTGTTCGCGGTTGCGTCCCGCGGGGCGGCCGAGGCCGGCATCGGTTTCAGCGAGGTATTCGACCACTACCAAGCCCGGGGTCTCACCGCGGCGCTCCCCGCGGCCTCATGATTCCGATCAAGACAGCCGAGGAAATCGCCGGCATGCGTGAGGCCTGCCGTGTGGCCGCAGAAGTGCTCGATGCCGTCGCCCGCACGGCCATTCCCGGCGTGACCACCTACGACCTGGATCAGCTCGCCCGCCGCCTCATCGAAGACCGCGGGGCCGAAAGTGCCTGTCACAACTACCATGGCACCCACAAGCCCTTCCCGGCATTCATCTGCATCTCGGTCAACGAAGAGGTCGTGCACGGGATCGGCAGTATCCGCCGTATTCTGGCCGAGGGTGATGTCGTTGCGCTTGATGTGGTCGTTCGCTACCGTGGTTTCATCGGTGACAACGCCCGCACCATCCCGGTCGGCGAAGTCGACCCCCGTTGTCTCGCCCTCATCCGGTGCGCCGAGGACGCCTTTTCCCGGGCGTTGACCAAGGTCCGGCCGGGTTGCAGGGTGGGGGATATCTCCTGGTCGATCCAGAACTGGGTCGAGTCCCGGGGGTTTTCCGTCGTCCGCGACTTCGTTGGCCACGGTATCGGCCGCAGCATGCACGAGGAGCCCCAGATTCCCAATTTCGGCCGCAAAAAGACGGGCGCGAAACTTCGTCCCGGCATGACCTTGGCCATTGAGCCCATGGTCAACCTCGGCCGCCCCGAAGTGGAGGTTCTCGATGATAGCTGGACCGTCGTCACCCGCGATCGTCTCCCTTCCGCCCATCACGAGCACACCGTCCTCGTCACCGAGGGTGAGCCCGAAATTCTCACCCTCCCCGGACCCGTTCCGGTCTCCACTTCCTCCTGACTCTTTTACCATTTAACGTTTTTAACTTCATCTGTAATCTTTTCCCGCTATGGCACGAATTCTCGGCGTCGACATCCCCGGTAAGAAAAAAATCGAATATGCCCTCCGCTACATCTACGGCATCGGGCCCGCCCGTGCGCGCACCATTGTGGTCGATGCGGGCATCGAGCCCACCACCCGGGCCGACGATCTCAACGAGGAACAGATCAACAAGATCATGGCCCTGATCACCGATCACAAGTATGTGGTCGAGGGCGATCTCCGCCGCGAGATCTCCGCCAACCTCAAGCGTCTCCAGGCCATCAATTGCTACCGGGGCCTCCGCCACCGCCGCGGCCTGCCCGTTCGTGGCCAGCGCACCAGCACCAATGCCCGCACCCGCAAAGGCGCCCGCCGCACCGTTGGCGCCACCCGCAAATCCTGACCACCAACCCCATCCACTCTTTTCTCATGGCTGAAGAATCCACCCGCAAGCCCGACGAGGCCCAAGCCCAATCCGCCTCCGGCGCCCAACCTTCCAAGACCGACCCGGCGCCCAAGACCGAGAAAGCGCCCAAAGCCGAAAAACCTGCGCCCGGCACCGAGGCACCCGCCGCCGCCGGGAGCGAAACACCCGCCGAGGGCGAAAGCACGCGCCCCAAGGCTCCCACGGCCGCCGACCTCCTCAAGGACGAGATCGGTGCCGTCAAGATCCGCAAGGCCAAGGGCAGCAAGAATGTCTCTGCCGGCGTGGCTCATATTCTCGCCACCTTTAACAATACCATCGTGGCCATCACCGACCAGAAGGGCAACGCCATCTCCTGGTCCAGCGCCGGCAAGATGAACTTCCGCGGCTCCCGCAAATCCACCGCCTACGCCGCCCAAGTCGTCGCCCAGGATGCCGCCCGCGCCGCCATGGCCCACGGTCTCAAGGAGGTCGCCATTCAGGTCAAAGGCCCTGGCATGGGCCGCGACTCCGCCATCCGTGCCTTCCAGGCCCTCGGGCTTGAGATCACCGCTATCATCGACGTCACTCCCGTGCCCCACAACGGCTGCCGCGCTCCCAAGCGCCGCCGGGTCTGATCACCAGCCACCTTCCACTTCTATCCATCATGGCTCGTTACACCGGTCCCACCACCCGCATCAGCCGCCGCTTCGGGCAGCCGATATTCGGCACCAACAAGTCTCTCGAAAAGCGCAACTTTCCGCCCGGCATCCACGGCCCCCGCTCACGCCGCAAGTTCTCCGAGTATGCCGTCGGTCTCAACGAGAAACAGAAGCTGCGCTATATGTACGGCCTCATGGAGCGGCAGTTCCGCCGTACCTTCGAGGCGGCCAAGAAGCAACGCGGCATCACCGGCGAGCGTTTTCTCCAACTCCTCGAAACCCGGCTCGACAGCGTGGTCTACCTCCTCGGCTGGGCCAAGTCCCGCCAGGCCGCCCGCCAGTTCGTCAATCACGGCCACATCCGCGTCAACGGCCGCAAGGTCGACATTTCCAGCTACACGGTTCGCCCCGGCGACGAGGTCGAAGTACGCAACGCCACTTCCTCCCGCCAGCTCGCCACCCGCAACATCGAAGAAACCCGCCTGCGCAACACCCCGGCCTGGATGACCCGCCAGGACGAGTCGTTCCGCGGCATCATCAATCGCCTTCCCACCCGGGAAGATATTGAGCCCGGCGTCAACGAACAGTTGATCGTCGAGTTCTACAGCCGGTTCTGATCCCCTCCGGATTCCTTAACCCACCCATCAGCCATGCCCAAACGTATCGGAAAGTTTGAGTTGCCCAGCCGGCTCGTCAAAGTCGAGGAAGGTTCGTCCAACACTTACGCCAAATTCATCGCCGAGCCTTTCGAAGCCGGCTACGGCCACACCATCGGCAACTCCCTGCGACGGGTGCTGCTCAGCTCCATTGAGGGTTCGGCCATCGCCTCGGTCAAGATCGATGGCGTCAGCCACGAGTTCCAGAGCATCGATGGAGTGGTGGAGGATGTCACCGACATCGTCCTCAACCTCAAGAAGATCATCCTCATCTCCCACAAGCGGGAGCCCGTCATCCTTTTTCTCAAGGTCGACCGCCAGGGTCCCGTCACCGCCGCGGACATCCAGGCTGACTCCAACATCGAGATCATCAATCCCGACCAAGTCATTTGTACCCTCGACAAGCCGATGACGTTTTCCGCCGAGCTGGAGGTGCGCACCGGCCGGGGATACTGCCCGTGGGATCTTAATAAAAAGGAGGACCAGGCCATCGGCGTGATTGCGATCGACTCCCTCTACAGCCCCGTGCGGCTGGTCCGCTACAGCGTGGAAAACACCCGCGTCGGCCAGATCACCGATTACGACAAGCTCATCCTCGAGATCACCACCGACGGCCGCATCCTGCCCGATGACGCACTCAAACAAGCCGCCGCCGTCCTCAAGCACCACCTCGATGTGTTTGACAATGTCTCCGATGAGAAATTCGAGTTCGAGGACGAAGGTGCCGAAGTCAGCGAGGAGCAGAACAAGCTCCGCAAGCTGCTCAACATGAGTGTCAACGAGATCGAGCTTTCCGTCCGTGCCGCCAACTGCCTTAACAACGCCAACATCACCACCGTCGGCGAGTTGGCCATGAAAACCGAGCAGGAAATGCTCAAATACCGTAATTTCGGCAAGAAATCGCTCAACGAAATCAAGGACAAGCTCGAATCGCTCGGTCTTTCCCTGGGCATGAAATTCGACGAGCGCCTTCTCGAAACCAAAAAAGACATCTGATCCGGGCCGCCGCCCGCTCCTCCCGCCATGCGCCACAGCAAGCACCGTCACCAACTCGGGGTCAAAAAAGAGCACCGCCTCGCCCTGATGGCTAATCTCGCCGCCGCCCTCATTCGTGAGGGCCGGATCCGCACCACGCTGGCCAAGGCGAAAGCCCTTCGGCCTTTTGTCGAGCGGCTCATTACCCTCGCCAAGCGAGGCGGGCTGGCCCAGCGCCGTCTGGCGGCCTCCCGCCTGCGGGATCCAGAGGCGGTTGCCATTCTCTTTAACGAAAAAGCCGACCTCTTCAAAGACCGCCCCGGAGGTTATACCCGCATCTACAAGCTGGCCCAGCGCCGGATTGGAGATGCCGCCGAAATGGCCTTGATTGAGTTTGTCGGCCCCGAAGACACCGGTTACCGCAAAGGCCGCGGGCGCGGCAAAGCCCAGGCCGCCAAACCCACCCCCGCCGCCGCGGTCGCCGCAGAGGCCGCCACCGAGACTCAGGCTGCCGAAGCCGCCGCCGAGGCGCCGGCAGAGACACCCGCCGCCGGGGATGGGGAAGCGGCGCCGGAAAAACCAGCCGGAGAAGCACCCGCTCCCGACGCCGGGGAGGAAAAGAAGGGCTGACGTCGTACGTCCCTTTTCACTTCCGCACCTTTTCAATGCGCGCCGGACACCCGGCGCGCTTTTCTTTGGCTTCTCCCGATGCCAGCGGTCGCCATGCTTGTCACTCGGAATGGCTGCGTTAATCATGGCTGCATCGCCCTTCCGCAACCACTGAGTCTCCGCCATGATAACCCTCTCGCTTTCAGTCGGCGCCATTGTCTACCTCCTCTGCGGCATGGGGCTGATCGCGTCCCTGTGGGTCTACTACGACTACCGCGACCGCAGGCTCTTCGAAGACGAGCGCCGCCGGGTTATTTTTCACTGCATCCGTTGTGACAAACTGTACGCCGGCCGCGCCGGGGCTGAGGAGCTGAATTGTCCGCGCTGCGGTCTCCGCAACGGCCGGTTGCGGTTCTGAGGGCTCCCGTGAGGATCAGGCCGCCGTTCTGCCGAAGGGCGGCAACGGGCAGTCGAGGGCCGCGGCAACCGCCCGAAGCAGCTCGGCCTCGTCCTGCGCGATGCGCCCGTCCGACGCGGCGGCGTGAGCGCACGCCTCGAGGATGCGCCGTTTCACCGGCAGGGCCGCGAGATCAAGGTGTTCCAGAACTTCCTCGAAGTGTTCGCCCTTGAGTTCGTTTTGTGGGAGCCGCCGGAGGGATCTTCGGAGTTCGGGCAAACGCCCCGCGCCCGCCTGGAAGGCGTGGTCCACCGCGGCGCCGGTCCGCCCGGCCGCTCCGGCCACCACGGACAGCAGAAAGCCGATTTCCTCGCCCAGGGTTCCCACGCCGTAGTACTGCACGGTGCCGCGCCGCTGGTGGGCCGAGGGTGGCTGGAGATGGCGATGGATGATTTTGCGGGCGGCGAATTGGAAAAGCGACACTTGGCCATTGGCTTGGATGGTGTCTTCGATCTGCCGCTTGAAGGCGGCGGCGGCGGTTTCTCCCAACTGCCGCAAGCTGCCCAGACAAAGATCGATGAGGGGAAGGCGAACCTCGGAGGGCGCTTGCCGGACCGCGGCGTCGAAGCGTTCCAGCGCGGTGAGGTCGGCGGCCGGGAGCACCCGGGCCAGCAGCTCGCGCTGGCGTTGGTGGTCTTCCGCATTCTCCTCCTGCAGGAGCGCGAAAATCACGAGGCGGGCGGTCTCCGGCCGATGGGCCGCTTGGTGGAGTTCTTCGGGCACCCGGGAGAGGATCAGGCGGGCCGCCGTCATTTGGGCCGCCCCCAGCATGCCGATGCCGGTCACCACCAGCTCGGGCCGGATCGGCGGAGGGCCGGTCGTGGCACCGGCGCCGGGGCCGCCGCCAAAACCGCGAGCCGTACCCGGGGGTGGGGCGCGGTCCTGGACCATGGCCGCGGGCGTGACCTTGGGAAACCGGCCGTCGAAGGACGGGTCGATGGCCCCGATGCGGCGGTCGAGGGGCGGGTGGGTGGCGAAGAGATTCATCCAGAACCCGGAGAGCCCGTTGGCGAAAAAGAGGTGTCCGGCTTCCGCTGCATGGGGATTGCGCAGGGAGGAGCCGGAACTCAGGCCGCCGATCTTCTTCAGCGCCCCGGCTATCCCGTCGGGATTGCGGGTGAATTGAACCGCCGCGGCGTCGGCCAGAAACTCCCGCTGCCGGGAGATCGCGCTTTGTATGAGCCTGGAGAAAAAG
Source organism: Puniceicoccaceae bacterium (assembly GCA_007695295.1). GTDB lineage: Bacteria > Verrucomicrobiota > Verrucomicrobiia > Opitutales > Opitutaceae > REEB01. Next base: position 53,438 of record REEB01000069.1, on the reverse strand, counting down.
ACGCCGATATAGCCGATGACCATCAGCGCAAAAGCCATCAGGAGGATCACCACCACTACGGCGGCTCCCTTTCCCCGGCGGCCGCCGCCCGCATAGAGCGATGCCCGGCCCACCGATCGCAAAACGATCTGGCCGAGGATGGCGATCACCAGGATGCCGAAGATCAGCCCCATCAAACGGATGTTCAGCCGCATGTCGCCGTTGAGGATGTGGCTGAACTCATGCGCCACCACCCCCTGGAGTTCGTCTCGGGTCAGGTTGACCAAGCAGCCGCGGGTGAAGGCCACCGCGGCATCATCCGGCGAGTAACCGGCGGCAAAGGCGTTGATGCCACCTTCATCGGGCAGGAGATAAACATCGGGCACCCGCATGCCCGCGGCGATGGCCATCTCCTCGACCACGTTGAGCAAGCGACGCTCCAGCGGATCGGTGGTCGCCGGATCCACCTGCCGGCCCCCCAACAGGCGCGCCACCTGGCCCCCGCCGGAGCGCAGGGAGCGGATTTTGCCCAGGCTGGAGACGACGACCAGGGCGAACGTGCCGCCCGCGACCCAGAGGAAAGCCTCCGGCTGCCACCAGCCAAGGCCTGTGCCTTGCTCGTCCAAACCAAGGCCGACCAACTCCGCGATCAGGATGTAAGCGCCATAGACCGCGAGGATGATGCCGATGACCGCGAGCGCAAAGTAGACCACCAGCAGGCGGGACTTGCGCCGGGCCAAGTCCTGGACTTCGAAAAAATCCATGGTGCGGGTGGATCCAGGCCGGCTGTGCCGAGGCCGCGGCTTCAGGAGAAGCTGACCTTTGGCGCCTCCCGCTCGGCCGCGCTTTCGATCTGGAAGAGTTGCGCCTCCTGGAAGTTGAACATGCCCGCGAAGATGTTGTTTGGAAAGGTCTCGCGGTGGGTGTTGTAGGTCATGACCGCGTCGTTGAAGGCCTGGCGGGCGAAGGCGATCTTGTTTTCGGTGGAGGAGAGCTCTTCGGTGAGCTGCATCATGTTTTGGTTGGCCTTGAGGTCGGGGTAGGCTTCGGCGAGGGCGAAAAAGCGGCCCAGGGTGCCGGTGAGAGCGGCTTCCGCCCCCATCAGCCCTTTGACCGCGGAGGCATCCTCCGGATGCGCGGCGGCCTTTTGCCCGGCGGCTTGGGCGGCGTTGCGGGCTTGGATGACGGCTTCGAGGGTTTCGCGCTCATGCTTGAGGTAGCCTTTCGCGGTTTCGACCAAGTTGGGGATGAGGTCGTAGCGCCGTTTCAACTGCACATCGATTTGGGCGAAGGCGTTTTTGAACCGGTTGCGCAGCCGGACGAATTTGTTGTAGATGCCGACGGCCCAGAAAACCACAAGGAGCAGCAGAACCAGAAAGACGATCAACGGTAGTATCATGGCGGAAAAGGAAGTTCGAACGTTGAGGCAGGGGTGGCCGGAAGCCGGCCGTGATCTGGGTTTAATGGAGACTTCCGCCCCATCGATCAAGCGCGGAGAATGGTTGGGGTTTCCACTTCACGGCCTCCGCCATTGCCGAAGGTTGGGATGAACCCTCCAATCTTCGCGGGGTCGGAGGGTTTGCCGCGGGCTTGCTTCCACCGGCGCCTTGTCCGAAGGTTTGGCAGCGACGCACCATGTTATCGTCCACCATGGGAATTATCAATACTCTCATCCTATCGGGCCTACTCTGGCTCTCATTCGTCGTTTCACTCGCGGCGGTCGGGGTGGAGACGGAGGCCGTCCCTTTTGCCGACCACCGCCATGATCAGGAACGCACCGCCCTCGGCGACCTCCTCTGGAAAAAAGAGCTCGGCGACCGGGCGGTGGAGCTGGGTTTTCACGGGGTCGCGGAAGGTTTTTACCGGGAAGCTCTGGCGGGTGTGGAGGTGGAGCCGGCCATGCAGCGTCCGCTGGAGCTGGGGCTGGTTTCCTCTCTGCTGGGCCGGTCACGCTGGGAGGAGGCACGTGCGCTGCTCGACCAGTTCGAGGGCCCCCGGGACGGCCCTTATTGGATCCGGTGGCTCGTGGCCGCCTATCAGGCCGGTGATTCCCTTTCCGGAGAGGACTTGGCCCGGGTTGATCTCCGGACGCTGCCCCCGGCCGAACGCGGCTGGTATCACTTTCTTCGCGGGGTCCACTACCACCAGGCAGGGCAGTCGTCCCGTAGCGAGGAAGCCTTCAACCGGGCCGAAGAAGCCTCCGTGGCCGCCGCCCAGCGTTCTTTTTTCCAACTCGCCCAGTACCAGCTTCGGCTCAGCGCCGGGCCCGCGACCGACAATCTCGCAGTCCGCCTCCGCAATCAAATGGAGGAGTTTGCCGGCCGTCGCATCGGTCACCAGTTCGCCCTTCAGTACGCAGTGGTGCTCGACCAACTGGGCCGCGGACCGGAGGCCATCGAAATCCTGCAGCGCCAGCTCCGCCTCTTGCCGCCGGAGGAAAGCGACTTGAGGGAACAGACGCTGCTCCTGCTCGGCCTCGTCGCCGGCGGAGGCACTTCCGTGGGGCGGGATGCATTCCGCCAACTCCTGCTCACGGGCCGCCAAATGGACTTGCAGGAACTGGCTCTGCGCCGGCTCGCCGCCACCGCCGGTCCCGACCAAGGGGCGGAAACCCTGGCCTTCCGTCGTTTGCTCGACGACCTGATCGACCGGGAGGCAGGCCATCCGCTGATGGAAAACCTACTTTTTTTCCGGGCTCAACTCGCTCTCGGAGCGGGCCAGTTCGATGCGGCCGAGGATTCCGCCCAGGAAATCCTGACCCGCTTCCCTGGCTCCCGTTTGCGGACCGACGCCCTGGCCCTGCTCGCCTCATCCTCCTGGCAGCGCCAGCGCTACCGCACCGCCGCCTCTTATCTCAGCCGGATCCGCCAGGAAATGAACCCCGGCGAGCGTCGCTCGGAGCTGGGCGTGCTTTTGGCCGACAGCCATTTCCGGGCCGGTCTCCAGGCCGGCAGCTCCGAGGACTTCCGCAATGCGGCCAATGTCTACGGGCTTGTCCGCGGCGAGCGGCCCGCGCGCATCTCCGCCGGCCGGCTCTTCTATCAACAAGTCCTATCCGAGTTGGGCGCCGGGCAGACCGAGCGTGCCGAGGCTCTGCTCGAACTCGGCACCGCTTCCGACATCGATCCCGAAAACCGATGGCGGGCGGAGTGGAATTTCTGCCTCCGCCTCCAGGAAGAGGGCCGCACCCGTGAAGCTTTCGCCCGGATCGCCAGCATCTTGGCTGACTTTCGTGGACCTCCTGAACTGCGCTTGCGCTACCTTTGGCTGGCGGCCCGGCTCTCACTCGATGCGGGCCGTCCGGAGGAAACCCAGGGCAGGGTGGCGGCCTTGGTCGCCTTTGCCGAGGGTGCGGCCGCCGGCACCATAGACCCTTCCCTGCTCCGGGAGGTCAAGAGCCAAGGTCGCCTCCTCGAAGCCAAAGCCGATCTTGCCCTCGGAGAGGAGGAGCGCGGCATCGCGCGGCTCGAGGGCCTGCGCGAGCAGCACCCCGGAAGCCGGGCCGCCATCTTTTCCTACATCGTCCAGGCCCGCGCCTATGCCGCCGCCAATCGAACCGTCGAAGCCCAGCGCTTGCTCATATCCTTGGCCGACAACCACCCCGCCAGTGAGTTCGCTCCGCTCGCGCTCTTTGAGGCCGCCCTCAATGCCGAGCGCCGCGGACAGGAGGCGTTCCTCACCGAGGCCAACCACCTGCTCGAACGCCTCGTCCGCGAGTATCCACAAGATGACTACGTTTTTTTCGCCCGCCTGCGCCAAGCCGATCTTCTCCGCAAGCTCAACCAATTCGGCGCCGCCGAGCAGATCTATGAGTTTCTGGAGAACAACTATCCCGACCGCCCCGACCGCCTGCTCGCCCAGATATCGTTGGCCGACAGTTTGATGGCCCAGGCCACCACCGAACCGGCCCGCTTTGATGCCGCCGTCGCCCGCTATGAGCGACTTTTCGATCTGCCCGGCGCCCCGCTCGACCTGCGCGTGGAGGCGGGCTTCAAGCTGGCCAACGGCTGGCAGAGCCGGGGCGACTTCCAGCGTGCCCAGCAGGTCTACCTGGAAATTTTCCAGCGCTTTCTCGCCGATCCGGAAGCGGCCCGCAATCTGGGCGTCAAGGGCCGCACCTGGGCTGCCCGCAGCCTGTTCGAATCGGCCCGCCTCTATGAACAGCAGGGGGCGGCCGACCGGGCCCGCGAAACCTACGAGCGCATGCTCGCCCTCAATCTCCCGGGCGCCGGTTTGGCCCGCGCCCGTCTCGCCCGTTTCCCCTCCGATTCATGAGCGCTCGCCGCCCTTTCCTCCATGCCCGCGATTTCGCCTGACTGGCAAAGCCTTTCTCTCCTGGAGCTCTTTGCGCTCGGCGGACCCATCATGTGGGCTTTGCTGGCGCTCAGCCTGCTGGCCGTGGTTCTGTTCCTGGAGCGGGTTCTCTACCTGCACCGGGGCCAGATTCGCTCGGCGGCGTTTTTCAGCGGGATTAAAAACATCGTCCGCAAACGCCGCTTGGTCGAAGCCCTCACGGTCTGCGAGGACACCCCCGGTCCGGTCGCGGCGATGGTCAAGGCCGGCCTTCTCCACTATGAGGAGGATGAGGAAACCATTCGCAATGCCGTGCGGGAGGCCGCCCTGGTGGAAATTCCCGCACTCCAGCGCCGGATCGGAGCAATCGGCGCCATCGGCCAGGCCGCGCCGATGGTGGGGCTGCTCGGGACCATCCTCGGCATGATCCAGACCTTTCACCGCTTCGAAATCGAGGGTGCCTATGTGCATGCGGGTCTGCTTGCCGGCGGGCTCTGGCAGGCTCTCATCACCACGGCCACGGGCATCGCCATCGGGGTGCTTTGTCTCCTCGGCCATCATTTTCTCGACGGCCGGGTCCGCGCGGTCATCCACGACATGGAGTGGGTGGGCCACAACTTGCTGGAGTTTCTCCGCCAGGAGCGGAGCGCCCTTCGCGCCGACTCTCAGCCGCAGCCGCCCGCGCGGACCGCGTCCGGCCGCAGTTCCGCATGAAGCTCAGCCCGCTCAATCTGCAGGACCAACTGCCTCGGCCGACCCGCCGCTTTCCTCTCCTGCCCATCCTTGATGTGGCTTTGATTCTGCTCTTTTTCGGGCTCTTTCAGTCCGGTTTTGTGGTGGCTCCGGGGCTTTCCCTCGAACTTCCCCGCACCGCCGGGGAGCCGGTCGACCACGCCGCGCGTTTTCGCATTCTCACCGTTGAAGAGGTCGAGGGTTCCGAACTGCTGATTTTCGAAGGCCGCGTCCTCAATCTGGCCGGCCTCGAGCGTCTTCTGCCCACGCTGGAGAAGCCCACCCGGGATGAGGTTCTGCTCATCCGGTTGGATCGCCGGGTTTCCCTGGAGACCCTCGTCCGGATTTCGGAGGTCGCCCGGGATGCGGGATTCGAGCGCATCCACCTCGCGGCGGAGTCCGCTCCCGCGGCGGCCGCACCGTTCTGACCTCCCAATGGCGGACCCGCTCCAGACCGAACGTCTTTCCCGAGCCTCCCGCTCCCTCGCCGCATGGGGAAGGTGGAGCCTCGCCATTGCCATCGGAGTGGGGATTCACTTGGCCGGGTTTCTGCTCATCCGGGTTCCCCCGGTTCCCGAGGCGGTCGAAGCTCCCTCCCGCCCCTCCCTGCATCTCACTTGGCGCGGCGCCGACGAGTCCACGGCAGAATGGCTCGACCAGTGGCTGTTGCTCGATCCGGCCCCGCTTTTCCTCCCCACGGGGTTGAATGTCGCGGTGGTGGATTCGCTTCCTCCGGCCCCGGCCCCGGCGGCCGGCCTTTTCCCTCCCTACGAACCGAGCCTTTCTTTTGCCGCTGCAGAGCCCCCCTTCCAGGGTTTCTGGGTGGAAACGCGGGAACAGCCCCCCGCCGCTATTCTCGATCGCCTGCGCCTTGAGTCCGGGGCTTCCTTCGGCCGGCGGGACCGCCCCCTGGATGCGCTGCCCCCGCGGGGAGCCATGGTCGAAATCCGTTCCCTGGAGTCACCAGGGACGGTCTTTCGCCGGGTGGTGCCCGAAGCCGACTTGGGCGGACTCGACCTCGGAGGATGGGTCGTGGCGCAATTCGTGGCTCTGGTCGACGCCACTGGCGCAATCGGCGCTCCGCTCCTGCTTGAAACCTCCGGCAACGAAGCAGTCGATGGTTTTTTCGCACAGTATTTGGAACGCAACCTCCAGGTGGCATGGCGCCTGCCGCCCGGGTATTATCTGATTCTGGCCGGCCCGTGAAATATCCGGCTTGCTTCTGTTGAAACGGAGTGGTTCAGTCGTCGCTCACGCCCGTTTCGGCGGGCTCGTTTTTTCGTCAAAAAATCAGTTGACGGACAGGAGTGCGACCAGCAGTTTCATCTCTTTTCCGTTTTTCCAACCTGTAGTCATCCGGCCCTTGTAGCTCAGTTGGCAGAGCACGTCCTTGGTAAGGACGAGGTCGGCGGTTCGAATCCGCTCGAGGGCTCCAGGTCCGGACTGATTTCCGCGGAATTCTCGGGAAAAATCCCCTTTATCATCATTCACCTCTCACCAAATGGCAAAAGGAACCTTCGAAAGAACCAAACCGCACGTTAACGTCGGCACTATCGGCCACGTCGACCACGGGAAGACCACACTCACCACCTCGATCCTGAAGGTCCAATCGGACAAAGGGCTCGCTGAGATGAAGAGCTACGCCGAGATCGCCAAGGGCGGGACGGTGCGCGACGCCTCCAAGATCGTCACGATCTCTGTGGCCCACGTGGAGTACGAGTCGGACAAGCGCCACTACGCTCACGTCGACTGCCCCGGCCACGCCGACTTCGTGAAAAACATGATTACCGGCGCCGCCCAGATGGATGGCGCCATCCTCGTGGTCAGCGCCGCCGACGGGCCCATGCCGCAGACCCGCGAGCACATCCTCCTCGCCCGCCAAGTCGGCGTGCCTGCGATGGTGGTGTTTCTAAACAAGGTCGACCTCATCGACGATCCCGAGCTCCTCGACTTGGTCGAGATGGAGGTCCGCGAACTGCTCTCCAAGTACAACTTTCCCGGCGATGACATCACCATCGTCCGTGGCTCCGCCACCGCCGCCCTCGAAGGCAAGGAGGAAGGCATCAAGGCCATCGGTGAGCTCATGACTGCGATCGACACCGACATCCCCGAGCCGTCCCGCGAGGTGGACAAGCCCTTCCTGATGTCCGTGGAGGACGTCTTTACCATCACCGGCCGCGGCACCGTTGCCACCGGCCGCATCGAGCGGGGTATCTGCAAGGTCGGCGACTCCGTCGAAATCGTTGGTCTCGAAGACACCAAGACCTCCGTGATCACCGGTGTGGAGATGTTCCGCAAGATGCTCGACCAGGGGCAGGCCGGCGACAATGTCGGCGTTCTCCTCCGTGGGATTGAGAAAAGCGCCATCCAGCGCGGCCAGGTCCTCGCCGCCCCGAAATCCATCACCCCCCACACCAAGGCCAAGGCCGAAATTTATGTCCTTGGCAAGGAAGAGGGAGGCCGCCACACGCCGTTCTTCAATGGCTACCGCCCCCAGTTCTATTTCCGCACCACGGACGTCACCGGCGTCATCAATCTGCCCGAAGGGGTTGAGATGGTCATGCCCGGTGACAATGTTAACGTCGAGGTTGTTCTGACCAAACCCATCGCCATGGAAAAAACCCAGCGTTTCGCCATCCGCGAAGGCGGCCGGACCATCGGCGCGGGCCGCATCACCGACATCCTCGAATAAACCATCCAGGCCCAATTCAACAGGCCGCCGGGGTCCTCCAATTGGATCCCGGCGACCGCATTTCCATCTCCCTCATAAAGGACAGTAGCTCAATTGGTAGAGTAGCGGTCTCCAAAACCGTCGGTTGGGGGTTCGAGTCCCTCCTGTCCTGCCAGTTTCACCATTTCCGGGCATGAAAAATCCATTCCGCAGCGTCCGCATCTTCTTCGGCGAAATGATGACCGAGCTGAAGAAGGCCACTTGGCCTACGCTCACCGAGCTGCGGGACTCCACCATTGTGGTCCTCATTGCCATCGTGATCCTCGGTTTCTTCGTCAGCATCGCCGACTTTTCCCTCGTCCAGGTCGTGGACCTTTTCACCACCTGGGTCAGCTGATACCGCCTTATGCCCGAAACCTCCTCCAAGACCGGAGCCCAGTGGTTTGTCGTCCAGACTCTTTCGGGTCAGGAAGGCAAGGTTAAGAAATACCTCGAGAAGTACACCAAACCCGAGGAGCTGGAGGATTATCTTTTCGATGTGCTCGTGCCCACGGAGATGGTTTCCGAGGTCAAGCGGGGCAAAAAGACCCAGACCGTCCGCAAGTTCTATCCCGGTTACGTCTTCCTTCACATGCGCCTCTACGACGAGGAAGGCCAACTCATCAACAAACCGTGGTATTTCGTGCGCGAAGCCGCGGGTGTGATCAATTTCGTCGGCGGCGATCGTCCCACTCCTCTCAAACAGTCCGAAATCGACCTCATCCAGCGCCAAGTCGCCGAAGCCTCCGGCAAAGAGGTCCCCAAGGTGCAATACGAGGTCGGCGAAGAAGTTAAAATCACCGACGGTCCCTTCCTCAATCTCACCGGCCGCATCGACGAAATCGATCCCGAGCGCGGCAAACTCAAAGTCTCCGTTTCCATTTTTGGACGCTTCACCCCTGTCGAGCTCGAATACTGGCAGGTGGAGCGCTCCACCGAGTAAATCGCCATGGCCAAGAAAATCACTGGTTATATCCGCCTCCAACTTCCCGCCGGAGCCGCCAATCCCGCCCCTCCCGTGGGTCCCGCCCTCGGTGCCCAAGGGGTGAATATCATGGCGTTCTGCAAAGAGTTTAACGCCCGCACGAAGGACCAGGCCGGCATGATCCTGCCGGTTGTCATCACGGTATTTGCCGACAAGTCCTTCACTTTCATTCTCAAATCACCTCCTGCCGCCGTCCTGCTCAAAAAAGCCGCCGGTCTGGCCAAGGGGTCCGCCGTCCCCAACCGCGACAAGGTCGGCAAGGTCACCCGCAAACAGCTTCTCGAAATCGCCCACACCAAGAAGAAGGACCTCAACGCCCGCTCCGATGACGCCGCCATCGCGGTCATCGCCGGCACCGCCCGCAGCATGGGCATCGAGGTTATCGACTGATCCCACTCACCGCAGGAGCCTCACGGCGCCCGCACTGCAAGGAGTCCCCCCATGGTTAAACTGTCCAAACGCTACAAGTCCGCCCAGCAGGCCACCGATCTCTCCCGCGAGTATTCCCTCGCCGAGGCCGTCGAAGCCTTGAGCAAACTTCCCAAGGCCCGCTTCGACGAAACCGTCGAGCTGTCCTTTCGCCTCGGGGTCGATCCCCGCCAAGGCGACCAAATGGTGCGCGGCACCGTTTCCCTGCCCCACGGCAGTGGCAAGAAGGTCCGCGTCCTCGCTTTCACCGAAAACCCCGACGAGGCCCTCGCCGCCGGCGCCGACCATGCCGGCCTCAAGGACCTGATGGAAAAAATCCAGGGTGGCTGGCTCGACTTCGACACCGCCGTGGCCACCCCCGAGGCGATGAAGGAGGTCCGCACCATCGCCCGCATCCTCGGCCCCAAGGGGCTCATGCCGAACCCCAAGTCCGGCACCGTCAGCGCCGACATCGCCGGCGCCATCCGTGAAGTCAAGGCCGGCCGGGTCGAGTTCAAAATGGACAAAACCGCCAACATCGGCGTCGGCATCGGCAAACGTTCGTTCTCCAACGAGCAGATTTTGGAAAACGCCTCCACCCTCCTCAACGCCGTCGCCAAGGCCAAGCCGGAATCCCTCAAAGGCCGCTTCATCCTCAGCGTCACCCTTACCGCCACCATGGCCCCCGGCATCCGCCTGGCCCCCTCCGAATACGCCAAATTCTGATTTCCCATGAGACCTGAAAAGCAATTTCTCGTCGATGAGGTGTCCCGTCACCTCCAGAAGTCCGACTACGTTTTCCTCGCCAACTACGACCGCATCACCGTTTCGGAAGTCTCCGACCTCCGCGACCGGCTTGCCGCCGAGCAGGCCGAGTTCCACGTGGTCAAAAACAGCGTCCTGCGTGTCGCCGCCAAGGAGCGTTCCCTGCCCGACCTCGAGGACTTCCTCGCAGGGCCCACCGCCATCGTCATCGGGGGAAACAATCCCAGCGGAGTCGCCAAAATCATCAAGTCCTTCTTCGCCGAGAGTTCCAAAGTCGAGGTCAAGGCCGGTGTCCTCGAACAGCGCGTTATCTCACCCGATGAGGTCAAGCAACTCGCCGATCTTCCCACCATGGAAGTGCTCCGCGCCCAGTTCCTCGGCCTTCTCAACCAGCCCGCCTCCATGCTCGTCAGGGTGCTCAACGCCGTCCCCACCTCCATGGTCACGGTCCTCCAGGCCAAGGTTCGCCAGGCGGAGGAAAACTGAACCGCCCCGAGCCATCCCTGTCCACTTTCCGGCCGCCACCGGCCAGAAGCCAACCCAATACCACATCCATCCAAAGAACCCGGCTAGGGGCTTCCGCCCTTAAACGCATCCCCCCGGGGGATCGCTAGCCCTTCAAGGAATCCCATGTCAGACATCACCAAAGACCAAGTCATCGACTGGCTCAGCAACCAGTCCGTTCTCGATATCGCAGGCCTCGTCAAGGACCTCGAGGAAAAGTGGGGCGTCAGCGCCGCCGCTCCCGTGGCCGTGGCCGCCGCTCCCGCCGGCGCCGCCGGAGCCGCCGCCCCCGCCGAGGAAAAAACCGAGTTCGACGTCATTCTCGTGGCCGCCGGCTCCAACAAGATCGCCGCCATCAAGGAGGTCCGCGCCGTCACCTCCCTCGGCCTCAAGGAGGCCAAGGATCTCGTCGAAGGCGCGCCCAAACCCGTCAAGGAAGCCGTTTCCAAGGACGAGGCCGAGAGCATCAAGGCCAAGCTCGAAGCGGCCGGCGCCAAGGTCGAGATCAAGTAAGGTTGCCCGTCATTCCTTCGCATCACGTCTTCCCGTTTTCCGCCGGACCGGCCAGCGCCGATCCGTGCGGATGCGTTTTTTCAGGCGACCGGAACGCTGTTTTCCCGTCGCCTGCTTTTTCCTTTTCAGAGCGCCCCGTCTAGGCGCTCACCCCCGTCGCATCCCCGCAACCGGCACATCCCATGGCAGACCGCATCTACTTCGGAAAACTCAAGGAACCCATCGCTCCGCCCAACCTGATCGAGATCCAGATCAATTCGTATCTCGAGTTTCTCCAGAAAGACATCCCGCCTTCCCAGCGCCAGCCATTCGGCCTTCAGGCCGTCTTCAGCGAGGTCTTTCCGATCGAGAGCTATGACGGACGCATGGTCCTCGAGTACGTTAGCTACACCATCGGCGACCCCAAAAGCACCGAAAACGAGTGTCTGCGCGACGGTCTCACCTATGCCGTCCCCCTCTACGTGAAACTACGCCTGCGGGAGGAGGACTTCATCAAGGAGGAAGAAATCTACATGGGCGAAATCCCCATGGTCACGGAGCGCGGTTCTTTCATCATCAACGGCGCCGAGCGGGTCGTCGTATCGCAGCTGCACCGCTCCCCCGGCATCTGCTTCGAGGTCGCCACCCATCCCAACGGCAAGCTCCTTCACTCTTTCCGCATCATTCCCGACCGCGGCACTTGGCTGGAGGTCCAGTTCGACAACAACGACCTCCTCTACGTCTACCTCGACCGCCGCCGCCGGCGCCGCAAATTCCTCATTACCACCCTGCTGCGGGCCATGGGCCACAGCTCCAACATCGGCATTCTCGAGCTCTTCTACGACATCCAGGAAAAGTCCGTCGCCGAACTGCTCGAGTTGGAAAACGTCAGCAGCCTTGTCCTCATCGAGGATGCCATCGACGCCCAGAAGGGCATCGTCATCGCCCGCGAGTTCGAGCCGCTGAGCAAGGCCATTCTCCGCCAGCTCGAGTCCCACAATCTTCCCAGTATCCGGTTTATTGATACGGCTGGAGATGAGGGTGCCATCGTGCGCGCACTCAAAAAGGACACCTCCTCCAACGAGGAGGAGGCGCTCAAGGAAATCTACAAGCGCCTCCGCCCCGGCGAACCGCCCACCACCACCAACGCCCGCGCCCTCCTCAAGCGGCTTTTCTTCGACACCAAGCGTTACGATCTCGGTCGCGTCGGCCGCTACAAGATCAACCAGAAGCTCGCCATCGACACGTCCCTGGACATGCGCACCCTCGAGGCCCGCGACGTCATTGAGGCGACCAAATACCTCGTCCGGCTCAAGGGGGGTGACGGGGTCGTCGACGACATCGACCACCTCGGCAGCCGCCGCGTCCGCACCGTCGGGGAACTGCTCGCCAATCAGTGCCGCGTGGGCCTCGCCCGCACCGAGCGGCTCGTCCGCGAGCGCATGACCCTCTACGATCAAAGCGCCGACTCGATCACGCCCCAAAAGCTGATCAACCCCAAGGCCCTCACCACGGTCATCCGCGATTTCTTCGCCCGCAGCCAGCTCTCCCAGTTCATGGACCAGATCAACCCTCTGGCCGAACTGACCCACAAGCGCCGCCTCTCCGCCCTCGGGCCGGGCGGTCTCAACCGCGAGCGCGCCGGCTTCGAAGTCCGCGACGTCCATCCCTCCCACTACGGGCGGATCTGCCCCATCGAAACGCCGGAAGGCCCCAACATCGGCCTCATCAACTCGCTCTCGATCTATTCCAAGGTCAACGAATTCGGCTTCATCGAAACCCCCTATCGCGTGGTCCGCGACGGCAAGGTTGGCGACGAAATCCTCTTTCTCAATGCCGATCAAGAGGAAGGAGCCGTCATCGCCCAGGCCAATACCGAGGTTGCCGAAGACGGTTCCCTGATTGGCCCCGTGACCGTCCGCCGCAGTGGCAACTTCCTCGAAGTCGATCCCACTGAGGCGCAGTACATGGACGTCTCCCCCAAGCAGCTCGTCTCCGTGGCCGCCGGGCTCATTCCGTTCCTCGAGCACGACGACGCCAACCGCGCCCTCATGGGCTCGAACATGCAGCGCCAGGGCGTGCCGCTCCTGCAGACGGAAGCTCCTTTTGTCGGCACCGGCATCGAGGGTCGGGTCGCCCGCGACTCTCGCACCGTCGCCGAAGCGATCGAAGACGGCACCGTTGCCTCGGTCGACGCCAAGCGCATCGTCATCACCCGCGACGGCAAGCTTCCCGCTCGCTTCGAGCGCAATCCCCGCAGCGATCCGAAAAACGGCGTCCGCGTCTACGACCTGCGCAAGTTCATGCGCTCCAACGCCGGCACCTGCTTCAACCAGAAGCCGATCGTCTCCGTGGGCCAAGCCGTCAAGGCTGGCGAAATCATCGCCGACGGCCCCTCCACCCAACAGGGGGAGCTCGCCCTCGGCCGCAATGTGCTCGTCGCCTTCATGCCTTGGAATGGGTACAACTTCGAGGATGCCATTCTCATCTCTTCCAAGGTCCTCAAGGAAGACATCTTCACCTCCATCCACATCCAGGAGTTCGAGGTCACCGCCCGCGACACCAAGCTCGGACCCGAGGAAATCACCCGGGATATCCCCAATGTCGGTGAGGAGGCGCTCAAAAACCTCAACCACGACGGCGTCATCCGCGTCGGCGCCGAGGTCAAGCCGGGCGACATCCTCGTCGGCAAGATCACGCCGAAGTCCGAGACCGAGCTGGCCCCGGAAGAGAAGCTGCTCCGCGCCATCTTCGGCGAAAAGGCGGCTGATGTGAAGGACACCTCCCTTGTCGTCCCCTCCGGGGCTTCCGGCATCGTCATGGACGTCAAGATCCAGAGCCGGGTCGACTTCGAAAAGGAAAAGCTCAGCCCCTCCGACCGCCGCCGGCAGATCAAGCAGATCAACGAGGACTACAAAACCCAGATGGACAAGCTCCGGGAAGGCCTCACCGAGGCTCTTTCCAACATCCTCCTGGGCGAAAAAATCCCCCTGGATGTCGTCAACGGCGAGACCGGCGAAGTCATCATCCCGGCTAACCGCAAGATCACCAAAACCTTGCTCCGCAAGCTCGCCGCCGTCTCCAAGCATGTCGAGATCGATCCCTCCCCGGTGCGGATCAAGATCATGGAGATCATCGGCTCCTACCAAAACAAGTTCGATGAGCTGGATGCCGACCGCGAACGCAAGGTCGAGAGCATCGAGTCCGGTGACGAGATCCAGCAGGGCGTCATCAAGCAGGTCAAAGTCTACATCGCCACCAAGCAGAAGCTGGAAGTCGGCGACAAAATGGCCGGCCGCCACGGCAACAAGGGCGTCGTCGCCAAGATCGTTGCCGAAGAGGACATGCCCTACCTGCCGGACGGCACCCCGATCGAGATCTGCCTCAACCCGCTCGGTGTGCCTTCGCGCATGAACGTCGGCCAGGTGCTGGAGACCCACATGGGTTGGGCCTGCAATAAACTCGGCCTTTCCATTTCCACCCCGGTTTTCGACGGCATCCCCGAGGCCCGCGTCCGCCAGTATCTCCAGGAGGCCCACCTCCCGGAGTCCGGCAAGAGCGTCCTCTTCGACGGCCGCACCGGCGAGCGCCTCGATCAGGAGGTGGTCGTGGGCTACATCTACATGATGAAGCTCAACCACCTCGTCTCCCACAAGATCCACGCCCGCGCCGTCGGTCCCTACTCCCTCGTCACCCAGCAGCCGCTGGGCGGCAAGGCCCAGTACGGCGGCCAGCGCTTCGGAGAGATGGAGGTCTGGGCCCTTGAAGCCTACGGTGCCGCCTACACGCTCCAGGAACTGCTCACCGTCAAGTCCGACGATGTCCAGGGCCGCACCAAGATCTACGAGTCGCTCGTCAAGGGCGACAGCACTCTCCAAGCCGGCACTCCGGAATCTTTCAACGTGCTCATCAAGGAAATCCAAAGCCTCGGCCTGGATATCCGCGTGGGTCGGCGCGATGCGCTCGACCTCGATGTGCGCTAGCCTCCCCCCGTACCACGAACCAGCAGCACCTACCATGAGTACCGAAGAAGCACGCCAAGTCCTTGGCCTCGACCGGGAAGAAAACTTCGACTGTGTCACCATCGCGGTGGCCTCCCCCGACATCATCCGCTCCTGGTCCCGGGGCGAAGTCAAGAACCCCGAGACCATCAATTACCGGACCTTCAAGCCGGAGCCCGGCGGTCTTTTCTGCCAGCGCATCTTCGGTCCCGTGCGGGACTACGAATGTGCCTGCGGCAAGTACAAGCGGATCAAGTTCAAGGACGTGGTTTGCGATCGTTGCGGCGTGGAGGTCACCATCTCCCGCGTTCGCCGCGAGCGGATGGGCCATATCGAGTTGTCCGTGCCGGTGACCCACATCTGGTTTCTCAAGAGCATGCCCAGCCGCCTCGGCCTGCTGCTCGACATGACCGCCCGCAGCCTCGAACGCGTCATTTACTACGAAAACTACCTCGTGGTCGATCCGGGCCGCACTCCGCTGGAGGAGAAGCAGCTTCTCACCGAGAGCGAGTACCTCCAGGCCATTGATGAATACGGCGAGGATTCCTTCGTCGCCCGAATGGGCGCCGAGGCCGTCCGCGATGTGCTCTCCCGCATGGACCTCGACGCCACCGTGCTCGAACTCCAGGAAGCCATGCGCGGCACCCGCTCCAAGCAGATCAAGAAAAAGCTCTCCAAGCGGCTCAAGGTCATCCAGGGCTTCATCAATTCCAACTCCCGCCCGGAGTGGATGGTGCTGGAGGTCCTCCCGGTCATTCCGCCCGACCTGCGGCCGCTCGTGCCACTCGAAGGAGGCCGTTTCGCCACTTCCGATCTCAACGATCTCTACCGGCGCGTCATCAATCGCAACAACCGGCTCCGCAATCTCCTCCAGCTCAAGACGCCGGATGTCATCATCCACAACGAAAAGCGCATGCTGCAGGAAGCCGTCGATGCGCTCTTCGACAACGGCCGCCACGGCCGCCCCGTCACCGGGGCCGGCAACCGCCCGCTCAAGTCCCTCAGCGACATGCTGAAGGGCAAGCAGGGCCGCTTCCGCCAGAACCTCCTCGGCAAGCGCGTCGACTACTCCGGCCGGTCCGTCATCGTCATTGGCCCCGAGCTCAAGCTCAACCAGTGTGGCCTGCCCAAAAAGATGGCCCTCGTTCTCTTCGAGCCGTTCATCATTCGCCGTCTCAAGGAGCTGGGCTTCGTCCACACCGTGCGCGGCGCCCGCAAGATGATCGAGAAACGCTCGCCGGAGGTCTGGGACATTCTTGAAGAAGTCACCAAGGGGCACCCGGTTCTGCTTAACCGCGCACCCACCCTGCACCGCCTCTCCATCCAAGCGTTCGAGCCGGTCCTCATCGAAGGCGAGGCCATCCGGGTCCACCCGCTGGTCTGCACCGCCTACAATGCGGACTTCGACGGCGACCAGATGGCCGTCCACGTGCCCCTCTCCCTGGAGGCGGTCATGGAGTGCAAGTTGCTGATGATGTCCACCCTCAACATCTTCTCCCCTTCCAGCGGCAAGCCCATCCTCACACCGTCCCAGGATATCGTTCTCGGCTCCTACTACCTCACCGTCCAGCCCCGGCACACGCCCGCCAAGGACGAGCGCGTGCCCATGGCTACCTGCGCCGAGGAGGTGCTTTTCGCCCAGCTTGACGGCGTCCTCAAGGTCCACGATTGGGTCGAAATCCCCAATCCCGACTACGGCCGCGACACGGTTTATGGCAACCGCGAACGCCGCACCCTCCGCACCACCGTGGGCCGCGTCCGCTTCAACCAGATCTGGCCCGAGGGACTCGGCTTCATCAACTTCCCCGTGCCCAAGGGCAAACTGGGCGACCTCATCCTCAATACCTACAAGGTCGCAGGCGAGGCCGCCACCGTCAAAACCCTCGACGCCCTCAAGGATCTCGGCTTTGTCGTCGCCACCCAGGCCGGCATCTCCATCGGCATCGACGACATGATCATCCCGGAAAACAAGCCGGAGATCGTCGCCGGAGCCCGCAAGAAAATCGAAGAGGTCGAAGCCCAGTACCGCAAGGGCATCATCACCACCGGTGAACGCTACAACAAGATCATCGACATCTGGACCAGCACCACCGACCAAATCGCCCGCGTCGTCTTCGACAAGCTGGAGCAGAACGGCGGCAAGCCCGGCGTCAACCCGGTCTTCCTCATGATGGATTCCGGCGCCCGCGGCAATCGCCAGCAGGTCCGCCAGCTCTGCGGCACCCGCGGCCTCATGGCCAAGCCTTCCGGCGAAATCATTGAGCGACCCATTCTCTCTTCCTTCCGCGAGGGTCTCAGCGTACTCGAATACTTTATCTCCACCCACGGCGCCCGCAAGGGTCTGGCGGATACGGCCCTCAAGACTGCCGACGCCGGTTATCTGACCCGCAAACTCTGCGATGTGGCCATGGACGTCATCATCACCGAAGAGGACTGCGGCAGCCGGGATGGCATCTGGAAGAAGGCCATCTACGAAGGTGACGACGAGATTGTCAGTCTCGCCGAGCGCATCATCGGCCGCTGCTGCTGCGACGACATTCCCAACCCGCTCAATCCCTCCGAGCTGCTGGCCCGTTCCGGCGACCTCGTCACCGAGGAAATGGCCCGGCAGATCGAGGACTGTGGCGTGGAGCGGGTCAAGGTCATGTCCCCGCTCACCTCCTCCTCCCGCTACGGCATCGACACCAAATCCTACGGCATCAATCCGGCCACCAACCGTCTTGGCAAAGTCGGCGACTCGGTCGGTATCATCGCGGCCCAGTCCATCGGCGAGCCGGGCACCCAGCTCACCATGCGGACTTTCCACGTCGGCGGTGTGGCCAGTGGTGTTTTCAAGGATCCGCAGATCCGCCTGCGCAGCAGCGGCCGGGTCCGGCTGCGCGGCGTGCGCATGGTCGCCTCCGCGGACGGTCCCAGTGTGGTCCTCAACAAAACCGGTTCCGTCCAGATCCTCGATGATCAGGATCGCGAACTCGAAGCCTACCCGATCGTGGTCGGCTCCGTCCTCACCGTCACCGATGGCCAGGAGGTCGAAAAGGGGCATGTCATCGCGATGTGGGATCCCTACAATATTCCGGTCATTTCCGAAAAGGGCGGCACCATCGCCTTCCGCGACATGATCCCGGGTGTCACCGTCAAGCGCGAGCTGGATGAGAGCTCCGGCCGCATCGCCACCGTCATTATTGAGCACAAGGAGGATCTCAACCCGCAGGTCGAGATTCACGACGACGCCGGCAAGGCCGTCGCCGCCTACTCCATCCCCACCGGGGCCCAGGTGGTCGTCGGCGAAGGCGACACCATCCACCCCGGGGCGATTCTCGCCAAGACCCCCCGCCAGGCTTCCAAGACCAAGGACATCACCGGCGGTCTGCCGCGGGTGGCGGAACTCTTCGAAGCCCGCCGGCCGAAGGAAGCGGCCGAGATGGCCCGGATCGACGGCATCGTCTCCTTCGGCGGCACCGTCCGCAGCAAGCGCAAGCTGGTGGTGACCAATGAGGACACCGGGCAGGAGGAGGAGCACCTCATCCCGCATGGCAAGCAGATCATCGTCCAGCCTGGTGACCTCGTCCACAAGGGCCAGCACCTCACCGAAGGCTCCGCCGATCCACATGAAATCCTCGAGATTCTCGGGCCCACCGCGCTCTACGAGTTTCTCATCTCCGAAGTGCAGGAGGTCTACCGCCTCCAGGGCGTGACCATCAATGACAAGCACATTGAGCTGATCATCCGCCAGATGCTCCGCAAGGTGCGCGTCAGCGATCCGGGCGACACCGACTTCTTCTGGGGCGAGCAGGTCGAGCGGATGGGCTTCATGCGCGAGAACCAGCGCATCGTCGAAGCCGGTGGCAAACCCGCTGAGGCCGAGGCCATCCTGCTTGGCATCACCAAGGCCTCGCTCGAGACGGAGAGCTTCATCTCGGCCGCTTCCTTCCAGGAAACCACCCGGGTGCTCACCGATGCCTCCACCCTCGGCAAGGTCGACAACCTCCAGGGCTTCAAGGAGAACGTCATCATGGGCAACCTCATTCCCGCCGGCACCGGGCTCAACCGGCTCCGCAAGCTCCGCATCACCCTGCCATTCGGCGGCGAGGTGCCGGAGGCCGAAGAGCAGCCCACCAGCGAGGCGGGCTGAGTCGCCCGTCCCGCCGTCTCTTTTCGGGCCGCCCTTGCAGGGCGGCCTTTTTTTCTCGTCCTCGGATTTTCCCGACTTCAAAAGCTCATCACCGGTCTGGTTGGGCCGGCCGTTAATCATGGAAAAACTCCGCTTTTTGACGCCCGAACGGGTCCGCGAGGTGCGCGCGCGCTTCGGCACTCCCGCCTACGTCTATGATGAGGCCAGCCTCCTCCGCCAGGCCCGGGCGGTGCTTGCCTTTGCCCGTCCGCATCCGCTGACCGCCCGCTACGCGATGAAGGCGGCTTCCAACGCGGCCATCCTCCGGCTCTTTTCCCGCCTCGGCCTGGGGATCGACGCCAGCTCCGGCTTCGAGTGCCGCCGCGCCCTGCACGCCGGGGTGCCCGCTTCCGCGATCAGCCTCAGCAGTCAGGAATGCCCGGAGGATTTGGAAGAGCTGCTCGCCCTCGGCATCCAGTTCAACGCCTGTTCTCCGGCGCAGATCGAGTCCTTCGCACGGGCGCGGTCCGGAGGCGAGCTGGGTCTGCGTTTCAACCCCGGCCTCGGCACCGGCGGCACCAACCGCACCAATGTGGGAGGCCCGGCCTCGAGCTTCGGCATCTGGCATGAAACCCGTGAAACCATCCGGGAGCAGGTCGCACGGCTCGGCCTGCGGGCGGTCCGGATTCACTCGCATATCGGCTCCGGCGGCGATCCCACGGTCTGGCAGCGGGTCGCCGGCATGACCCTCGAAATCGTCAAATCCTTTCCCGAAGTCCACACCGTCAACCTCGGCGGCGGCTTCAAGATCGCACGCATGGCGGATGAGACCGGCACCGACCTCGGGCGGGTGGGGGACTCTGTCCGCGAAGCGCTGGAGGCTTTCACCCGCGAGACGGGCCGCGCCCTGCACTTGGAAATCGAACCCGGCACCTTCCTCGTCGCCGGGGCGGGAGCGTTGGTCGCCTCGGTCCACGATGCCGCCGTGACCGGAGCCGGGGGCTACCGTTTTCTTAAACTCGATGCCGGCATGACCGAAATCCTCCGTCCTTCGCTCTACGGCGCCCGCCACCCGATCGTGATCGTGCCGGGCGAGGGACCGGACCGGGAGGCGACCGGCGACTATGTGGTCGTGGGTCATTGCTGTGAATCCGGTGACATCCTCACCCCCGCCCCCGGTGACCCCGAACGGCTCGATCCACGGCGGTTGATGGCGGCGCAGGCCGGCGACCTTTGCGTTATCGAGGGGGCCGGAGCCTACTGCTCCTCCATGGCCGCCACCAACTACAACTCCTTCCCCCGGGCACCCGAGATCCTCCTCCGGTCCGACGGCAGCCTTGTGCTCATCCGCCGCCGGCAGGCCGCCGAGGCCGTTTACGGCGACGAGGTTCCGGCGGACCTCCTTCCGGGCACTTGACCGGCCCGCGGCCGGAGGCATCCTCGGTCCGCCATGGCCTCTGAACCCACCCCCGATCCCGCCGCGGCCGGCGGCGAGGAGTGGCGCGACCTCGACCTCGGTCCCCAGTCCTACCGGCCCGAATCCTACGACGATTTTCTCCGCACCGCGCGAAATCGTATCCAGGATGTCAGGACATCCGAGTGCGAGCTGCGGCTGGTCGATCGGCGCGGCCGTCCGCTGGCCGGAGAGCCGGTCCGCATAGAGCAGCTCGGCCACGCCTTCCCCTTCGGCGACCAAGTCTGGCCGTTGGATGCGATGCACCGTCACGGGGAGTGGGAGACGGACCGGGCGCGCGCCTGGCGGAGGCGATTCGCGGAGGTTTTCAATGCCTCGACCAATCTCTGCTACTGGACCGAGCGCCCCCGCAACGATGCCTCCAAAACCGAGGAAGCCCAAGGTGAACCCCGGTTGGAGAACTTTGCCGCCACCGTCGAATGGTCCCTGGCCACCGGCCTCACGCCCAAAGGCCATCCATTGTTCTGGTCCATCCCCAAGTGCGTGCCCGACTGGGTCCACCGTTATGATCCCGCCACGCGGATGCGCTTCGCCGAGGTCCGCGTCCGCAACCTCGTGGCCCGCTTCCGGGGCCGGGTCCGCATCTGGGACGCCGTCAACGAGCCGCTTTGGGAGGCGACCCTCGGCAACCTCGAGCGGCGCCAATGGCCGCACCTCGAACCGATCGAGTCGATCGCGGCGATGGTTGCCGATGTGCTGCGCTGGTGCCGCGAGGAGGATCCCGATGCCCTGTATCTGATAAATGACTACGGCATGGAGCAGGACCAAGGCCGGCACCTGCAGGGCAACGACGGCTCGACCGTCACCGCCGCCTCCCAGCGCCGCCGCTTTGCCGCTCTCATCCGTCGTCTGGGTGAGCTGGGACAGGCGCCGGATGCGATCGGCCTCCAGTCTCACACCGGCTGGATGGACCACCCCCGCCAATGGGCGGTTTACGATGAGTTTTCCTCCACCGGCTTGCCGGTCCATGTGACTGAGTTCTGGGCTCAGACCCGCGAGCTGGAACAGTCCGGCCGCTATTCTGAGGAAGCGGTCAACGACCTCGTCACCGAATATGCCGCCAATTACCTCACCACCGCCTTCGCCCATCCCGGCGTCGAGGGTTTCTTTTTTTGGGGTTTCATGGAGAAGGCCATCCGTTGGGGTGAACGCTCCGGCCATGAGCCGCGCCGGTTGTTTCATCGCATCCGGTCACTTCTTCGGGAGGAGTGGCGCACCCGCTTGGAAAGCCGCACCGACGACCAGGGTGTGGTACGTTTCCGCGGCTTCCATGGCCGCTACGCCGTCCGCCGGCTCCGTGGGCCTTTGGGCATTGCGGGGCGGACCTTCGACCTCGCCAAAGGCAGGGAGGGCGCCCTCACCATCGAGTGGCCGCGAGTGGAGGGGGGCGGTGCCCCGTGATTCCGCTCAGGGCGGTGCCGGCTGCGTCCAGACCGGGGCTTCGCCGCCGGTCCGGTCCTCGATTTCGGCTTCGCCGGCCGGAAACCAATGCCCGCCTTCGGGGGTCCAGGCCCAAGTCTTGCCGAGCACGGCATGGCGCACGGGCCAATCGGGCAGTGGCAGCACCACCCTGTCCTCCACTGTGGAGATGACGGTGGCGGCCGGTCCGTCCGGCGGGTGCAGGCGCGAAACGGCGAGGATTTCCGCATCCAGAATATAAATACGCTCCAGCCGGACCTCCCAGCCGGCGGAGGGAGTTTCGAGCTGGATGGACACTTCGGTCGGCCGGTGGTCGGCGGTGGGAGGGGAGGGCATGGGTGCGACGCAGGCGGCCAGGAGAACCAGGGCCGCCGCCAGGAGGAGGGTTTTCATAGTTCGAAGGGCCGGTCCACTTCCGGCACCACGGGCCGCACCCCGCGCTGTTCGGCTCCTTTGGCAAAGCCGTCCACGTCGGCACGGATGAGCTCGAAGGTGTTGTAATGGACCGGGAGAACGGACTTGGGCTTGAGCAGCTCGAGGGCGTGGAGGGCATCGTCCACCCCCATGGTGAAGTTGTCGCCAATCGGCAGGATGGCCAGGTCGATGGGGTGGCGCTCGCCGATCAGCTTCATGTCGAGAAAAAGGGCGGTGTCCCCGGCATGGTAGACGGTTTTTTCCTCGGCCGAGATGAGCAGCCCGGCGGGCTGGCCGAAATAGAGCATGTTTCCATCCGGCCCTGGGTAGCCGGAGCCATGATGGGCGATGGTTAGCTTGAGGCGCCCGAAGGCGAAGTCATGCGCCCCGCCGATCGACATCCCGTGCGTGGAGAGCCCCTTGTGCCCGAAATAGCTGGCGATCTCGTAGTTGGCGACCACGGTCGCCCCGGTGCGCCGGGCGATCGCTTCGGTATCGCCGACGTGATCCTGGTGGCCGTGGGTGAGGAGGATGAAATCCGCCGGGACGTCGTCGGCGGAAGTCTGGGCCGCGGGGTTGCCGGTGAAAAACGGGTCCACCAGTACTTCGTGACTGCGGGTGGAAATCCGGACGCAGGAGTGGGAGTGGTACGTGATGAGCATGGCACCCCCATTCTCGGGGCGATCTCCGTCGAGGGCAAGCCGCCCCGACCTTCGGTCCTGAAATTGCGCGACAGGTGCACCGAAATGCGCGATCGTAGCGATGGGCAAAATCTTTGCTGGACGGCATTGGTGAAATGGGGCACTCTGATGGGCCTATGACGAAACGTAGGGGTCCCAACACCAAAAAACGCCCGGAGGAGCTGTCCATCATGGACCAGTGCCTTCGGGCTCTGAAGGCCAACGGCCTCAGCATCACCCAGCCGCGCAAGCGGATCATCCAGGTTCTGATCGACAGCAAGGAGCCGCTCACCAACGAAGCCATCCATCGCCGCCTCGGCCGCGGGGTCTGCGACCTCGCCACAGTCTACCGGTGCATGAGCAGCTTTGAGGAAGTGAGAATCGTACACCGGGGTTTCTTTGACGACGGCACCAGTTTCTACGAGCTGGACATGGGCCGGAGTCATGAGGACTACATTATCTGCAAGCGTTGCCGCCATACCGAGCCGATCGGTTTCTGCATCGCCTCGGATATGGAGCGCCTCGTCGCCAACCGTGGTTATAAGGACGTCTCCCACACGCTGACCTTCTTTGCGAAGGAGTGTCTTGATCCCGACAACTGCCCGCACAACAAGGCGGCAGCCAAGGCAAGCAAGGCCAAGTAAACCGATCCGAGCCGGGGTGTCCCGCTGCTCCGGCCGTTACCGCCCGCTTTGGGAAGGGGCGGCAGGGTGGTCTCGTTCCGCCGGACCTGTTCCGCGGAGCGGGACCGCTTTTCGTCTCATCTTCACGGATACATCGAGGCGCTGGCTGACCGCGCCTTTGAAGACGCCCCGGGTAGGGGTGGTGTCGTGGTAATCGCGGCCGCAGGCCACCATCACGTGCCGTTCGCCGGCGAGGCAATGATTGGTGGGGTCGAGCGGGTACCATTCTCCTCCCGGCAGCGCGACTTCCACCCAGGCGTGGCTCTCACTGGCCCCCACGAGGCGCGGGGCCGTGCCCTCCGAGGCCCGGCGTTCGGCTTCGGTTTCGATGTAGCCGCAGACATAGCGGGCGGGGATGCCGCTGCTGCGCAGGAGGGCGATGAAGAGGTGGGCAAAGTCCTGGCAGACTCCCCGGCGCGTCTCCAAGACCTCGTGGACGGGGGTGTCGATGCTGGTGCTGCCCGCTTCATAGGTGAAGTTCTCCCGGAACCACGCCAGCAGGCGCTGGAGGGCTTCGCCGAGTTGGTCGCCGGGGTGGAGGAGAAGGGCTGCCTGCCGGCGGATGGGCCGGCTCAGGGCGATGGCGGCCGAGGGCATGAGGTATTCGAACAGATCGATCGTGCGGCGGTTGAATATCTGCCGGGCTTCGGAGAGGGAGATATCGACGGCCTCGGGTGAGACCTCCGCCGGAAAGGTCTCGACCTCGGAAACGGCGGTGAGGCTGAGCGAGGAGTGGCGGCGGATGACCGAGAAATGCTCCACCGCATTGCCGAAGTAATCGAGGTACCGGGCGGTGCCGGTGTCCGGCTCAATGCGCAGGTGGCGCTGGATGAGACGCTGGGTCCGGTTGGTCAGGGGGGTCAGGCGAACCTCCATGAACGACTCATAGGCCGGCATGGCATAGCGGTAGCTGGTTTTGTGGACGATGGAAAAGCGCATCCGCAATTCAGATGATAAACTCCTGCTGGGTGCCGCGCCCGAGGCGGGCCTGGTGGCTGAAGTAGTAGTCGTGGATGAGATCGCCGAGGGTGCCGAGTTGATCGGCAAGCGTGCGCACCAGCGGTGAGATGAGGCCTGGGTCGCGGGCCCGCGGGCCCGGCGCGGGGCTGACGGCCGGGGCGGGCCGGGGGCTGTCGGTCCGCTGTTTGAAGGTTCCCTCGAGGTTGAGATTTTCCAGGAACCCCAGCACAGACCGGGCGAAGGCGACGGTGGGCCGCTCCCCGCTTCCTCCGGGTTGGAGGGATTCAAGGCTGTTCAACACCGAGAGCAGGCTGAAGCGTATGCTTTTCGGGGCCCGGGAATGCAGCAGAAACAGCTCGGCCACGAAGAGCGGTTCCGCCCGGGCCTGGTAGATGCGGCGATAGGCATCCTGGGAGGAAAGCATGCGCAGGAAAGCGGAGAGGTCCGCCTCTTCGCGGCGCTGGTAGCGGGCCGCGCGCTCGGCCTCGCGAAGGACATGGCGGAGCCCGCCGGCCGTCATGATGGCGCGTTCGAGATGGATCCCGATGCTGTAGAAGTGCCATCCGTCGTCTTGCAGCATGGTCCGCTCGGCGGTGCCGAAAAACGCCGCCAGTCCGCTGTTGAGCCGACTCAGGGCGCTGGAGATGACGGCCTTTGAGGCCCGGCGCCGGCGCCGGGCGAGAGAGGCAAGGTCGTCATGTAGGTGAGTGAGTATCCCGAGGGCCTCCGGGCTGAAGTAATCGCGGAGCCGGCGGGCGTTGGCGGTGGCGGCCGAGAGCGAGGCGAACAGGGAGCTGGCATTGGCCGGGTCGAGAACAAAGCGCCAGGCGTTCTCGGCTGTGAATCCGGCTTCCGGGATGCGGCCGCCTTTCTCCTGTTTGTGGCCGGTGGCTTCGAGAATGGCCCGCCACACCGGCAGCCAAGCCAGCCGCTCACGCATCCCGAACTCCTCCAGCCCGATGTCCTCAAGGATGCCGAGCATGCGGGAGGATGCCTCGGTTCGTTCGAGGTAGCGTCCGCACCAGAAGAGCGACTCCGCCGCCCGCGAGCCCAGGTCGAGGGGATGCAGCCGGGCCGGTGGCCGCAGGGAAGGCGCCCCCCTCGGAGCGGCCTTGCCGTTAAGCAGAAGCAGGTCGGTGGTGTGCCCGATCTGCCAAGGGCCGGCCAGGCCCAGGCGGCGGGGTTGCAGGCGGCGAACAAGTGCGCCCGGGATGACTTCGACATCCTCGCCTTGGCAGAGGGCAAAACAGCTCAAACGGAGTGCTTCGCTTTCCTCCGGTGGCGTGGTGATGGCCTGAGCAACGTAGCGGGAAGGCTCCCGCTGGACCGCACGCAGGGTGCGCTCGCGTTGGCGGGCGGGATCGCCCGGCCCGGCCGCGGGAAAGCGTTCCCACTCGTGGTGGAGCGGCCGGAAGGTCATGCGATCCGCTTCGCCGAGGGCGAACTCAAGCTGGTCGATATCCGCGCAATGGTAGGTGGGAAACCCAGGCAGGATCGGCCGCTGCCCGAGGTAGAACCGCAGCAACCGGTTCAGACAGGCTTCGAAAGCGCGGTTTTCGGCCAGGCCGGCCCCGGGAGCGTTGGCGACGGCCACGGTGCCGGCGCGGATACAGCCCAGCAGGCCGGGCACGCCGCGATCCGGCATCGGGGTCGAGAAAACCGCCGGGTCGATGTGGGTGTCGCTGATCCGCCGGTACAAAACGTCGATGCGCTTCAGCCCGCCGATGGTTTTAAAATAGACTTGGTTGTCGAGGACGAGCAGGTCTTCGCCCGTGGCCAGCGAAAGGCCCATTTTGCGGGCGAGAAAACTGTGTTCGAAGAAGGCCGGATCCCTGGGGCCGGCGCTGAGTACGACGAGATTGGGGTTGCCTGAATTACGGGGACAAAGGCCCTGCAGTCGGTCCAGGAGACGAAGCGGGTAATCTATCAGTCCGGGGTGGATGTCTTGTTGCTCGAAGATCCAGGGCGCTTCCTGGCCCAGCAGGCGCCGGTTCTGCACGGCGAAGGCGATGCCGAAGGGGGTGTTGGCAAAGGTGTCGAGCACGCGCCAGGTGCCTTCGGCGTCGCGGGTCACATCAATGCGGACGACCGTGGCCGGCGTCGCTCGCGCCGACAGCAGTTGGTAGCAGGGGCGCCGGTAAAAGGGGTCTCCGAGGATGGTGGCGGGGGGGATGCTCCCTGTGAGCAGAGCCTGACGCTCCCGGTAGCTGTCGGCGAGGAGGGCGTTGACGAGGCGTGCGCGCTGGGCGACGCCCTCGGCCAGGTGGGTCCAGGTCTCCGGCTCCAGGACGAGAGGGAGGGGGTCGGGCATCCAGCGGATGGCACTGTGGGAATCGCCTCCGGACTCGGAGGTGTAGGCGATGCCGAGATCTGCGATGGAACGGTGAAGCCGGCCGCGGAGACGTTGGCGTTCGCTGCGGGGAATGGCGTCTCCCTGCGGAATGGAGCGTGGGGGTGGCAGCAGGGCGCGGGGAATGGGCATGGCTCAGGAGGATTTCGCTTTGCTGGCGGTTTCTTCACGGAGCCAATCATCGAGGGTTTGATCGGCCAGGGCGGAACCTTCGGCCCGGGTGAGCCTGGCATGGAAAGCGGCGACGAGGGGATCCGCCGAGTCCATGAGACTGTCATCCGGGTTTTCCCCGAAGCGGTCGAACCTCCGTTTGAAGTCGAGCAGCCCGATTTTGTCCAGCGGCCGGGCCGGTTGATACCGGTCGTTGCTGCCGCTCCGGTTGTCGGCTGCGGGGATTTTCGAGACCAGTCCGATGTCGATCAGGCGGTTGATGGATTCATTGAGGACCTGGGATGGCACGCGGACGATGGCGGCGAGTTCATCGGCGCCCAGTGGCGGCTCGGCCTTGAAAAAACGCCGTGCAATCTGGATGAGCACCAGCAGGGAGAGGGCTTCCCGGGTGGCGTGGTTCAGTTCCTGCCAGGCGGCTTGGCCGCTGCGGTGCCCGGCGTTTTGGATGGCATAGATGAGCTGGCCGCCAAGGAGCACGATAAGCCAGAAGACGAAAAGACCGATCATCAGCACCGGGACGATGCCGAGTGAGCCGTACAGGCTCTGCGATATCACCACCCGCCGGAAGTAAAGAAAGGCGAGGTAGTTGTTCAGGTTGAGCAGCAGGGCCGTCACGACCGAACCGACCATCGCCGCTCCCCAGTCCACCCGGATGTTGGGGATGAAGCGGTAAAAGACGGCCAGCAGCAGCACCAGCAGGCCGAAGGACAGGACCGGCCCCAGCATGGCCGCCATCCGAACCAAGCCGCTCGCCCAAGGCAGGGTCTCCACCAATGCGCCCAGGGTGAGCGCCGAGACCATGGTGGCCACGGCTATGGCCAGCAGTGCGCCCAGGCTCATCAAGGTCCAGTAAAGGAGGATGCGCGCCTGCCAGGAGCGCCCTCGCCGCACACCCCAGACGGCATTGAAGGATTGTTCGATGGAGGTGAAGAGCTGGATGGCGATGATGACAAGGGCGGCAATCCCGACCAAGCCCACGGCCGCAGAGCGGCTTCCTTCAACAAAGGTGTTGAGCAGGGTGCCCAACGGTGACGTGGTCTCCGGATCCTCCTCCCGCAGGATCTGCTGCAGCTCTTCCAACTGCGGGGCGATGAAATATAGGCCCCGGGTGGCGGCATTGATGATGTCGTCCGGATCGGTCCGCTCGAGAAGAAAGCCGCTCAACAGGACAATGAGTGCGACCAATGGTCCCACTCCGAGCAGCGAGCTGTAGCTGAGGGCGGCGGCCCGGTTGGTGAGTTTGTTTTCCTGCAGGCCGCTGAGGCAGATGGAGATGACCCTGAAGACGGCGAAGAGCCATCCCCGGGCGGAGCGGTCGTCAAAGTGCTCCGGCTGCCAGATGGTGGTCCGGAGCAGCGTGCCCAAATGGTGCCAGCGTTGGCGGAATCTGGCCTGCAGGTCGGTCATGGAGGAGCCGGGGGGAGGGGCTCCCCGGGAATGGTTGGGGCGAGGACGCCTAGAAGATCATCATCAGGGCGGCTGTGAGGCTGGCCAGGATGCCCACGGTGCTGGCGATGATGACCGGCAGGATGCGCAGGAGCAGGGTGTTGAAGAAGAGCGCCAGGCCGGCCAGGGCAAAGAGCAGGCCGAGCAGCGGATCGCCTTGGACGGTCATGAGGACGAGCAGAAACCCGGCTCCCGCCATCGCCCGGAAGCGCACCAGCGGAAAGAGTGCGCTCACCTGAAGTCCGAGGCCCACGCAGAGAAAGAGGTCCAAGAGGCCGAGAAGGAGAAAAGGGTTGCCGAGCATGACCCCGAAATCGAGCGAGAGGATGATGCCCAGCCGGGGCAGGAGAAAGCCGAGCGCGCTGAGTCCGAGTATGACCGCGGCGGCATTCATGCCGATGAAGGCCGCTTTCGCGCCCAGCACCCGCGGATCGCGTTTGCCGGAGGTCTCCGGGGTGCGCCCCTCGGCCGCGGCCAGCATCTCGTGAACGGTGATCGGCTTGGTTTCCTGGTCCTTCGCGTTGAGGCTCTGGATGTTTTCCTTCGGTTTGATCCGCAGTTTCTTTTTTTCCGGAAAGAGCGTCGTCAGGAGTGCCTCGTTGTCTCCCACCGGGATCCACTTCTCCTCGTTGATATCGTAGTAGAAGGTTTCTCGGTTGACCTGGCCGGCATCGGCCAGCGAGGAGAGCTGGTCCATGGTAAAGGGACCACGGGCCTCTTCGTCGCCTTCGTTGCGGATGTAAAATTCCTCCATGGCAAAGTTTCTTTCTTAGGTTCGGCGGAGAGGGGATCAAGGAGATTGTTGACCGTGGATCACCCCGGGCCCCGCCAGTAGCTCTGCTTTTGCTTTGGCTTGACGGCTGGAGCAATAGAGGTCAGGGAAGTCTCCTATTCGTGGCCTCCGCCAGGATGTCCTGCCTCCGCACCATTGCATTTTCATTTGCCCATGCCAGCCAAAAAGCGCGCTCTCGTCATCGTCGAGGACAATCCCGACGATCTTGAACTGACTCTAATGAGCCTGCGACGTGCCGGCTTGGAGCTTTCGATTAAGGTCTTCCAGGATGGGGAAGAAGCGCTCGGCGGCCTGATCCCGGAGGCGGACGGCGGAGCGGATGCCCCACCGGACCTGGTTTTTCTTGATCTCAAGCTTCCCCGGGTCTGCGGGCTGGAAGTGCTTCGCGCCCTCAAACGGCACGAGAGAACACGGGCCGTGCCGGTCATCGTTTTCAGTTCATCGGATCAGGATGAGGATGTGGCCGCGGCCTATGCCAGCGGCGCCAACAGCTACGTGGTCAAGCCGGTCGATTTCGAGACCTTTCAGCGGACCATCGCCGATCTCGGCCGCTACTGGCTGTCAACCAATCAGCTGCCCGATGCCCGTGCGGGGGTGACGGTCTGAGCGTTGACGCCGGGATTCAGCCCCCGGTCTCCGGCTCCGGCTCGGTCAGCAGGAGGCTGGTCCGCAGCCCGGGGTGACGGTCCGAGAGCACGGCGCCCTCGCGGCGGTTGCGCAGGAGGTGCTGCACCATGCCCATCTTTGCGTCGAGGTTGTCCACCATGGAGACAAAAACCGCTTCGGCGGTGGCGGCGCGGGCCGCCGCACCCCACTCGGGCTCGCCCTGGTGGCTGAGGATGATGTGCTCAAGGCGTTGCAGGAGGGAGGCGTCGAGGCGTTCCTTGATGCCGGCCCGGCGCACCCGCTGGTAGCCGAGCACGATGTGGCCCTGCAGTACTCCCGCGACCGAGTGGCGCACGGCCAGGCCCCCTTCATATTCATCGATCTTGCCGATGTCGTGCAGAAGGATGCCGGCCAAGGCCAGATCGTGGTGGACTTCCGGATACAGGGGCAGGAGCGCCCGGCATGCCCGGGCCATACGGACGGTGTGTTCGAGCAGGCCGCCGGGATAGGCGTGGTGCATGTTGATGGCGGCCGGGCAGGTGAAGAAAGCGGGGCCGGCGTCGCTGAAGACAGACTCCACCACCGCCCGCAGAGAGGGGTTCTCAAGAGCGAGGACGTGCTCCCGGAGTTCTGTTTTCAACGCCTCGACCGGCTCCGGCGGCTGCTCCACCAGGCGGGCCAGTTCTTCCTCGGAGAGGTTATTGGCGGGGACGACGGTGGCCTCGGTTAGCCGGGGTGCAAAGCGGCCTTGGTAGCTGTCGCCCTGCCCGGAAAGATCCACGATGGTGCCCTCGCGGTGTTGCTGAAAAAAGGAGAAGAGCGGTGAATTGTCGAAGCAGTTGGTCGAGAGGGTGCCGGAAGTGTCGGCGAACTCGACGACCAGAAAGGGCTTCTGGGTTTTGGTGGTGCGTTGTTCGACCTTGCGGATGACGGCGCGGAGCTGGAAAGGTCCACCATCCGGCGGTGGGGCTGCGGTCAGGCCGGCGATGGTGGGGGAGGCGGTGGGGTCATCCATGGGCTTTGACGAGGCGGGTGAAGGCGCGAAAAGCAGGGTGGAAACTCCCACCGAGAATCGCGTAGAAAACGGTCTCTGCGGGCAGCAGGGTGCAGCCGGCTGCGGCGAGGGTGCGCAGTGCATCGGCGGCATCGCGGGGGCGGCGGCCGCCGATGCAATCCGTCAGCACCGTTACATCCAAATCGGCATCGCGGGCTGCGATCGCGGTTTGGTAGATGCAGACCGGTGTTTCAATGCCGGCCAGGAGCAGATGGGAGATCCCGGCCGTCTCCAGCCTTTCGGCAAGCCCCGGGGCGGCCAGGGCGGAAAAGCCGGTCTTGGCGAAGCGGTGGTCCCTGGGAATAAGTTCGGCAATGCCGTCCGTGGTCGGCCCCAGTTTCTCCGGCACCTGCTCGCTGGCATAGGTGGGAATGCCGAAAAGACCCGCGGCCTGAATCGCCAAGCGGGAACGGCGCAGCAGTTCATCCCGGTCCGCCACGAGGTCCAAGACGCTGTCCTGCAGATCGACCACAAGGAGGGCGGCGCCCGGCAGGGCGGGGGAGACTGCGTCATCGGAAGGGGACATGCCGCCAACTTGTCCGGCCGACAGTGGTGAAACAAGCCCGAAGCCATCCGCTTCCAAGCAACAACTGCGTCCTTGTGTCCCGCCAGGGGCAATTCCATGATCCCTGATCGCCCAAGGTCTCATGAAATCCCCGCCTGCCGGCCACCTGCCTTCGGAAGCTCCGCCCGATCTCCTCGTCCGGCGGGCGCGGCGGGTGGCATTGTCCACGGCCGCCTGGTTTCTGCTCTTCAGCGTGCTCTGGATTCTGCTTTCGGATCACCTGCTGCTCTGGCTGGTGCAGGATTTCGATCGCTTTGCCAGACTCCAGACGCTGAAGGGCTGGTTCTACGTTACATTGGTGGCGGTGATCCTGTTCTTTCTCTTGCGGGCCTCGGTGCTGGAAACGCTGCTGGCTGAGCGGGAGACCGCGCAGAGCGAAGCTCGTTTCCGGTTGGCGGTGGAAGCTTATCCGGGGCCGCTGATGATTCTGTCCCACGCCGGCCGCATCCTCTTCATCAACCGGGCCGGGGCGCGTTTGGCCCGCCGGGCACCGGAGTTTCTTCTTGGCCGGGAGGTGGAGCAGGTCTTGCCGGCGGAGTTTTTGCGCCAGTCCGGCGACTGTCTCCGGGCCGCCCTCCGGGGTGAACCGGGGCTGTCTGAAGTGAGACTCGAAGGGGAGAGTGAACCCCGGGAACTTGAGTTGCGGTTCCTGCCGGTTTTTGATCGTCCGGGCGAGGTCCATCAGGTCCTCTGTATTGGCCATGACATGACGGCGATCCGGGAGGCCCGCCGCCAGCTCGAGTCCGCCAATCGCGATCTCGAACAGCGGGTGGCCGAACGAACCCGTGACCTCGAGGGCGCCATCCGCGATCTGGAAGGCTTTGCCGCTTCCGTTTCGCATGATCTGCGGGGACCGTTGCGCTCGATCAGCGGGTATGCCGGCATGCTTCATGAAGCGGTCGGCTCTTCTCTGGCGCCCGATCATCGCAGGTTGCTCGACCAGATCAGCCGCGGATGCCAGCGAATGGGGCGGTTGATCCGCGATCTTCTCGAATACAGCCGCCTCGAGCGCAAAGGCGGCGAGTTGGCGCCGGTCAGCTTGGTGGATTGCTTCCAGACCCTGCGCGAGGAGACGGCTGAGCGCGTCGCTCAAAGCGGGGCACGGGTGATGTGGCCGAAAAATCCACCGTTCGTCCTCGGCAATGCCAGCCTTCTCTTTCAGGTCTTCGGCAATCTCCTCGACAACGCCCTTACCTACACCCGCCCGGAGAAGGCTCCCGAAGTCGAGATCACCTGGACCGCAGATGAGGACACCGTGCGGGTCGAGGTGGGCGACCGGGGCCCCGGCATCGATCCGAAATACCACGAACGCATTTTCCAGCCCTTCGAACGTCTGCACGCCGATCCGGCCCTGCCGGGGACAGGAATTGGGCTGACCAATGCGCGGAAATCGGCCTCCCTGCTCGGGGGAGAGTTGCGGGTTGCCGAACGTGCCGGGGGCGGAACCGTGTTCTCGGTCACGCTGCGGCGCGCGGCTGGAGGGGAATCCGCCGGCCAAGCGGCGCCACTGGCCGGGATGGCTCCACAGGCGGATTGACCGCACCACGCCAGCACTCAGCAAATGGTATGATGGATGAATCGAAGCCGGTCCTGATTTACGATGGGGAATGTGGGCTCTGCCATGGACTGGTACGGTGGGTTCTGCGTCGCGACGGCGGGGAACGGTTCCTTCTCGCGGCCGTCCAATCACCGGCCGGTTCCGCCTTGGCCCGGCGCTGTGGCATTGATCCCGCCCGGGCCGACTCGATGATCCTCTGGTCGGAGGGGCGCGGCCACCTCCGCAGCGATGCAGTCTTCGAGGTTCTGCGCATCCTCGGGGGAGGATGGAAAGCACTGCGGATTTTCCGGCACCTGCCCCGCGGGTTGAGGGATGGTTTCTACAACTTGGTCGCGCGGTCGCGCCAGCGGTTTTTCAAATCGCCCGATGCCTGCACCCCGCCGCTGCCGGGAATCGGCCGACGCTACCTGCCGGACGGTTTGCCTCCTCCCTGAGGGCGCCGCGAGGCAGAGCAATCGACTGGTCTCAGTTGCACCGTGGAGGAGACGCGCCACCCTTCTCACTCCCGTCATGGCTATCTCATCCTCTCAAAAACCCCCGCGTTCCGCAGTCGTCATCGGCAGTGGCTTCGGTGGCCTCGCCGCCGCCATCCGCCTGCAGGCCCGGGGCTGGCAGGTGGATTTGCTCGAGATGCGGGACAAGCCGGGAGGCCGGGCCTATGTCTACGAGGATGCCGGTTTTGTCTTCGATGCGGGACCGACCATCATCACGGTACCGTTTATTTTCGAGGAGCTGGCGGAGCTGGCGGGGAAGAAATTGGCCGACTACGTCACCATCGTCCCCTGCGATCCTTTTTACCGGATCTTTTTTCACGATGGTTCCGTTTTCAACTATACCGGAGAGGACGAGGCGCTGGAGGCGGAAATCCGCCGCTTCAATCCCTCCGATGTGGAGGGCTACCGCGCCTTCAAGGCCTACAGCCGGCGGGTCTTCGACCGCGCCTTCACCGATCTCGCCACGCACTCCTTCGATCGCTTCACGGAGATGATCAAGGTCGCACCGGACCTCCTGCGGCTCCGGGCGGATCAATCGGTCTTCAGGCGGGTGGGCCGTTTCATCAAGGATCCCCGGCTCCGGCAGGTATTCTCCTTCGAGCCGCTGCTCATCGGGGGCAACCCCCTCCGCTCCTCCGCCATCTACTCCATGATTCACTACTTGGAGAAAGAGTGGGGGGTTCACTTTGCCATGGGCGGAACGGGCGCTCTGGTGCGGGGGTTGGTCCGCCTTTTCGAGGACATTGGCGGTCGGCTTCACCTCGGCACCCGGGCGGAGGAGATCGAGGTCGCCGGTGGCCGGGCGCGGGCCGTCCGCACCACCGACGGTCGCCGGTTTTCCGCCGAGGCGGTCGTTTGCAATGGCGATGTCGCCAACACCTACCGCAAGCTCGTCCGCCCCGAGCACCGCCGCAAGTGGACGGACCGGCGGTTGGAAAGGATGCGCTATGCGATGTCGCTCTTCGTCATCTACTTCGGCACCGACCGCACCTACCCGCACCTGCCGCACCACTCCATCGTCCTCGGCCCGCGCTACGAAGGACTGCTCGGTGATATCTTCGACCGCCGGATCGTGGCCGATGACTTTTCTCTCTACTTGCATGCCCCCACACGCACCGATCCTTCGCTGGCGCCGGCCGGCTGCGAAGCGTTTTACGTCCTCAGTCCCGTGCCCCATCTCGGTGGCGGTCAGGATTGGTCGACGCTCGGGCCGGAATATGCCGACCGTATCCTTGCCTCCTTGGAAAAACCCCATTTGGTGCCGGACCTCCGCCGCCACCTCGTGACTCAGCGAATCTTCACGCCCGTTGATTTCGAGAATCAGCTCGACGCCTATTTGGGTTCGGCCTTTCAGTTCGAGCCCATCCTGACCCAGAGCGCATGGTTTCGGCCCCACAATAAAAGCGAGGATGTGGAAGGTCTCTATTTTGTCGGTGCGGGCACGCATCCCGGAGCGGGTCTGCCAGGGGTGGTGAGCAGCGCCCGGGTGCTGGATCGCTTTCTGGCTTGAGTGGAGGCGGATCGTCTCCGGCCAGGTAAAAAATACATGAACCCGGCGTTCCGGCGGCGATCATCGCCACTCGCCGTCAAAAAAATCCCATCCATGGCTCAGGTGGGCGGGTCAGCTTCCGATACTGGCTTCGTTAATCACCATTAACCACAGACAGCCATGAACATCCGCTTCTCCGCTTTGAAACGCCCTCTCGCTTTTGCCTTCGCCCTTCTGCTCGCCACCGGACAGTCCCTCCTTGCCACCGTCTTGGTGGATCAGGCTGGCAACCGCTACGAGGGTGAAATCGATACGCTCCTCAACGGAGAAATCAGCTTCACATTGGCTGATGGATCCAGCCAGACGATCCAGGTTGTCGATTTGACCTCCGAAAGCCGCGCCGCCGTCGAGAACTGGGCGGCCCGAAATCCGGACAAGGTGGATGTGCATACCCGAGTGGATGAGCCGCCCGTGCCCACGCGCACGGTTGCCCCAGTCGTGCCACCCGAGCTGCGCCGCCAGAATCTCTCCGGGATGGTGTCCGTCGCCGTGATCATCAATGAGCGCGGTCAGGTCATCGATTCGCGGATCAACCGGTCCAACCAGCCTGAGTTTGATCAGTTGGCCGTCGATGCCGTCCGCCAGTGGCGCTTCCAGCCGGGCAAGAAGGACGGCCAACCCGTCAAGGTCCGCGTCATTATTCCTTTGCGTTTCAATTCCTGAGTACGGCCCGGTCCGCCGGGCTCTCTTGTCTACCCACGTCCACAATCACCCCAACGCCATCTGCCATGAACTTTGCCTCTTTGTCCGTCGGCAAAAAAATCGGTTACGGCCTCGCCCTGGTGCTCGTTCTCTTTGGCGTCCTGGCCGTCACTTCGAACCAGGCCATCCGCCGCATCTCGCTGTCGTTCGACCAGTTCAGCGGCAGCGTCCGGGAAACCGCCGGCGTCCATTCGCTGGAAAACCAGGTTCTTGAGCTCCGATCCAATTCGGCCGACTTCCTCGTCCGAGGAGATTCCTCCCTCGTGGAGGAGCACCGCCGGCTCATCAGCGATCTCGACACCCTGACCAAGGATTTGTGCGATGGGGTCGAGGATGCCGAGCGCCTCCAGCGCATCGAGCGGATCGCCGGCCTCATCGAGGACTATGACCGCGCATTTCTCGAGATCGTGCGGCTGCGCCAGCAACAGGCCCGCCTTGGTCAAGAGGTTATCCAAGCCAAGGGCGACCAGATGTCCGAAATCCTCGGCGAGCTCCTGGTGGCATCCCGCAATGCCGGTGACATCAGCGGCTCCTTCAAGACTTCTTCGGCTCTTCAGAGCCTCTACGAGAGTCTCGCCTTCACCAATCGTTTCCTCCTCACCTTCGATCCCGACGAGGCCCGCGCCGCAATGGATTCCATCGGAGTGATGCAAGAGGAGGTCGACGGGCTGGTCTTCGACCTCGAGGAGGCGGAAGCGTTCGACCCCTCCCTGGCCGACCCGGCCAAAATGGCCAAGCTGGTCCAGCTCAAGGCGGTCAGCGGCGAGTTTCTCACCGGTCTCAACGCCACCCGCGAGGTCGTGGTGGAGGCCGCCCGGATCGACCGCGAGCAGCTCCAAGTATTGATTCCACGGATACATCACGGCCTCAATGAGCTCAGTGACTCCGCCGCCGCCCTCCAGGCCTCCATCCAGGAGAGCGCCCTGGCCACCCTGCAGCGCACCGCCTGGGCCGTCAACAGCCTCGCCGGCGCCGGTCTCGGCTTTGGCATGCTGGCCGCCTTTTTCATTATCCGCAGCATCACTTCCCACATCCGCCGTGTCGCCCGCAACATCGAGCAGGCCACCGAGGAGGCCTCCGGCGCCACTTCCCTCGTATCGTCCAACAGTCTCAATCTCGCCGACGGCGCCAGCCATCAGGCTTCCTCCTTGGAGGAAACCAGCGCTTCGATGGAGGAAATGGCCAGCATGACCAAGCGCATGGCCGAAAACGCGGACAACACCAAGAATCTCGCCATCGAAACACGCAAGGCCGCCGAGGCCGGCGCCCAGGAGATGAACGCCATGAGCGATGCCATGGACGCCATCAAGCGCTCCAGCGACGATATCGCCAAGATCATCAAGACGATCGACGAAATCGCTTTCCAAACCAACCTGCTCGCCCTCAACGCCGCCGTCGAGGCCGCCCGCGCCGGCGAGGCCGGAATGGGCTTCGCCGTAGTCGCCGAGGAGGTCCGCAGTCTCGCCCAGCGCAGCGCCCAGGCCGCCAAGGAAACGGAGCAGAAGATCAGCGATTCACTCCAGAAGAGTTCCCACGGCGTCAATATCTCCACCCGTGTCACCCAGAGCCTTGAGGACATCCTCGGCCGGGTTCGCAAAATGGAGGGTTTTGTTGCCGAGATCGCGGAAGCGTCCAACGAACAGAACCAGGGCATCCAGCAGGTCAATGCCGCCATGGTCCAGATGGATCAGGTAACCCAGGTCAACGCCTCCAACGCGGAGGAAACCGCCAGCGCCGCCACCGCCCTCGAAAGCCAGACGGCCTCCCTCAAACAGGCCGTGGCCGAGCTCACCCAGTTGGTCGGCGGGGCCGGGGCCGTTGCCGACCAGGCGGCGACCAAACCGGCTGCCCCCGCCCGTCCCGCGAACGGTCCGCGCCGCCGCCCGGCCTCGCCCGCGCCCGCCGCGCGCCGCCGCCCGACACACGACTTTTCCAAGCCGGCTTCCGCCGTTCCGGTGGCTTTCACCGCCCAATCCGCGGTAGAGTCCGCTGCGGCCAACCGGCTCGAAAACCTGCCTGATTTCAATTTCGGGGAGGAGCACTCCTCCTCGAAGGAAATGGCTGCGCCCGAGCCCTCCGAGCAGGATCAGCAGACTTTCGAATTCGAACCACCGGAGGAGTCCGAGGACCAACGGCCGTCCTCCGGTCTGAACTGATCGGAGTCCGCCGCGGCCGTTCAGCTCCGCTGGTCGGGCAGGAGCAGGTCCTCGTCCAGGTCGGGGATCAAATCGGTCTGGGTTTTCCAGAGCCGGGCGTAGAGCCCTCCCTGCTTCAGGAGATCGGCATGGGTGCCGCGTTCGCGGATGGTGCCGTGGTCCAGTACCACGATCTGGTCGGCCCGGCTGACGGTGGAGAGGCGGTGGGCGATGACGAGGGTGGTGCGGCGGCGCACAAGGTTGTCGATGGCGGTCTGGATGCGCGCCTCGGTCAGCGTGTCCACGCTGGAAGTGGCTTCATCGAGGATGACGAGCGGGGGATTGCGCAGGATGACCCGGGCGATCGTCAGCCGCTGCTTCTCCCCCATGCTCAGGCGGATGCCCCGCTCGCCGATGAGGGTGTCGAGTCCTTCCGGCAGCGCCTGGACAAACTCCGTCGCGCAGGCCGCCTCCAGCGCTTCCCAGAGGTCGGCCTCACGGGCGTCTTCCCGGGCTAGGAGGAGGTTTTCCGCGACCGTGCCATCGAAGAGAAAGGGATCTTGGGCGACGAAGCCGATGTGTTGGCGCAAGGCATCCAGATCCAGGTGACGCACGTCGATGCCATTGATGAGGACCGCGCCGGCGGTGACGTCGTAGTAGCGCAGCAGGAGGTTGGCGAGAGTGGATTTGCCGGCGCCGGTGTGACCCACGATGGCGGTGACCTGGCCGGCCGGCAGCGTCAGGTCGAGGCTGTGGATGACGGCGGCGCGCTCGGCATAGGAAAAGGTCACCCCGCGGTAGCGGACTTCGAGCAGGCCCTCCGGAAACGGTTTCGGATCGGGCGGGCTCGTCACTTCCACGGGGTGGTCGAGGATTTCGAAGACGCGCTCGGCCGAAGCTTTGCCGGCCGCAAAGAGGTGATTGAGGCCGTTGAGCTGGTTGACGGGCTGGTAGAGCAGGGCGCAGTAGGCGAAAAAGGCCACGAAGTCTCCGAAGCCGAAGGCCCGCGGGTCGGAGGGGTCGGCCTGCATGAGCAGGTAGCCGCCGAAGCCAACCACCGCCACGCTGCCAAGGCTCATGATGAAGCTGGTGGCGGGGCCGTGGTAGGACCAGCGGAACATGGCTTTGAGGGTGCGCCAGCGCAATTCGTTCGCCTCGTGGTCGAAGCGGCCGGCCTCCCGGTCGCGCAGCGCAAAGGAGCTGATCAGGCGGTTCCCCTGGATGTCTTCCACGAGGAGCGCGTTGAGTTGGCCCGCGCTTTCCCGGACCCGGCTCCAGTTGCGCCGGGTGGCGCGGAAGTGGAGCAGGGAGAGCCAGATGACCAGCGGCAGCGGCAAAATCACCAAGGCGGCGAGGGCGGGCTGCTGGATGAAGAGGATGACGGCGATGCCGAGCACGGTCAGAATCGCAACCGTGCCCTGCTCGGTGCCATCGAGCACCACACGCTCCACATTCTGCACATCCTCGATCACGCGGGAGGCGATTTCGCCGGATTTGCGGCGGTCGAAGTAGGCCACGGGCAGCTCCAACAGCTTGCGATGAAGGTCGCGTCGAAGGTCGAAGAGAACTTTCTGCTCGAGGATGTTGTTGATGCGGATGCGCAGGCTGTTGAGGGCTTCGCGGGCCAGGTAGCAGCCCGCCAGTGCGGCCACGCCCCAGAGGAGGAGGTCGGGCCGGCCCGGCGCGATGATGTCGTCGAGCACGATCCTGATCACCTGGGGCACGGCCATGAGAAAGAGCGTACTGCCGATGGCCAGGCCCAGGGTGAGGTAGAACAGACCCCGGTATCGGAAAAGGTAGCGCGTGACGCGCCAGATGGATCCCATCGCTCCATTGATTGGCGGCCTTGGTGGTTTTGGCAACCGGAAGCACGAATCCGTCGGATTGAAGTGGATTCGGTAAAGGGAAGGTCAAAGAGAGGGGCGGACCTGCCCGGGTCCGCAAAATCCTCGATTAATTCTCCCCTTCCGCTTCCGATAGGTGGTTTAAGGATATGCCCTCCCTCTACCCGATTGAAGTAGCCCGAGCCGCGGAGTCTGTTGTTCGCAACGCCCTCGGCGAACGCGGCCAACCCGGAGTGCTCGAAGCCACCCGGATTATCGGGGGCCGCGAAAACGAGGTCATTCTTTACTTCCGTGAGTCGCATGGGGGCCAGAAACCGCCCTTGCTTGTCTTCTCGGTCAAAGCAGTCTCCGGAGGCACCGCGAACTCGTTCCACTTCTCCCGTCTCGTGCCCGCCCACAAGCACGCCCACACCCTGCTGCTGGTCGATATCGATGCCGCTGAGCTCAGCGAGACGATACAGGCTTTTTTAAACCCGGCCCTCGAGCTGGTGCGTCCGAAGCGATCCCTTCCGGCGACCGTCGCCGGGGATGCCGCCGCGCAAAGCCCCGATGGTGAGGACGGCGAGGAAGCGGCCGTGGCCACGGTCCCACCCGACGAGACCGAGCCCGGGCTGAACTGAAAAGTCCGCGGCTTCGCACTGGAGGGTGCGGTGGCTTCCCGGCCGAGCCGGGATCAGTCCAGTGCGCCCAGGGTGCTGTTGAGCGAGCTGCGGGTTTCCATGATCAGGTTTTCGATCTGTCCGTTGGAGAACCTGCCGCCGAGGACGGCCATCGCATCCGAGGATTCCAGCAGGCCGGCTTCCGGCGGCAGGCCTTTGCCAAGGCGGATCGCAACCAGCATGCCCACGCGCAGAATCTCCAGCTCGACCCCGGGATTCCGGTCGAGCGGATCGAGGTAATATTGGCGGGTGATGGGTTTGACAACCTCTTCGGGGAAGCTCCAGATCCGCAGGACTTTGGCTGCCACCTCCGGAGAGGTGATTCCAAAGGATTTTTTCTCCCAGTCCATCAGGGAGGGGGCGATCCGGCAGCCGGGATAGGGATCGCCGGTCCCGCCTCCGGAAATGAAATGGTGGTTGAGCACGACCTTGCCGAGCGAACGCAGGAGCCCGTGGATGTAGTGGTCGTAGGGGTCGAGGTTGTGGCAGCGCGCGGCCATCTCGGTGGCGATGGCGGTGGCGAGACAGTTCTGCCAGAGCTGTTCGCCTTCGAGACCGTAGGCCACGACCTCCCTTGAGAAGAGCCCTTGGCTGGCGACCAGGCCCACGAGGCGCAGCACTTCCCGGAACCCGACCCGGTTGATCGCTTCCTCAAGCGAGGAGACCGGCTCGGAAAAGCTGTACATGGCCGAGTTGGCCAGGCGGATGACGCGGCTGGTGAGTGATGCATCCACCCGCACCAGCGTGCTGATGGACTCGACGTCGGAGTTGCCGTCGGCCAGCAACCGCTGCAGCCGGCCAAAAATCTTGGGAGCGGCGGGCAGCTTCTCGGCGAGTATGCCCCAGTCGGGAAGAGTGGCGGGGATGGGAGCGAGGTTCATGGATCCTGTTGGCTGGGAGGGATGGGTTTTTCTTCTGTGCACCGCACCGGGCTGGGTCATGATGCGGCGATGCTTTCGGAATATCTGATCGTCCGGAGAGTGGAGTTTGCTGACACCGACATGGCCGGGATCATGCACTTTTCTAATTTTTTTCGATTCATGGAGGTCGCCGAGACCGACTTTTTGCGCGCCGCCGGGATCGAACCGATCTGTTTGGAGCCGGGGTCGGTGTCCGGCTGGCCGCGGGTCCGCGCCAGTTGCGACTACCATGCCCCGGTGCGTTTCGGCGATGAGGTCGAGGTCCACCTCTTTGTGAAGGAGATCCGCATCCGGGCCGTCTGCTACTTTTTCCGCTTCCGGAAACGCGATGGCGCCACCTCCGCCGAGCCGGTGGCCCGCGGCGAGATGGTGACCGTCCGGGCCACGGCGGACCGGCCCGGCGGCGCCATGCAGGCCCTGCCCCTGGACGACGACATCCTTGCCCGCATCGGCCCGGCGCCGCGGGAACGCTATGCGCGGGGTTAGCCCGGCCGGTCGCTGCTGCCTTTCGCATCGCGCCGGACTGCTTCCTGCTGCCAAGCTGACCCCGTCATGAAGTACCAAACCCGCAGGCAACTCAGCCTGGTGCTGGAAAACGAGCCCGGCGTACTCGCCCGCGCCTGTGAAGATCTCGCCCGGGAGGGCATCAGCATCGAGGCGATTTCACTCATCGACAACGTGGAGCAGGGCGTGGTCCGCATACTGACCAGTGACACCGACCGCACCATCGCACTGCTCAGGTCCCGCGGCATCCACGCAATCCAGGCGGAAATCCTCGAAGTTCTCCTTGAAAGCGGGCCCGGGATGCTCGCCCGGGTCAGCCGGGCGCTGGCCGCGGCTGAGGTGAACATCGAATACGTCTACGGCTCCGACTCCCCGCAAGGTCCGACCATGCGGCTCTGCCTGAAGGTGTCGTCGGTCCCTCGGGCGGTGAAGGCGCTGGAGGGGCTGCACCCCGCCTGAGCGGCGGTCCCGGCGTGATCACGGATCCGCAGTCTTCACGATCTCCCTTGGGGTTCCTCCCCGCCGGGGCGCTCGGCGTGGCCCTGCACAGCCAACTGGCCGATCCGGCCGCGGCCGTGTTCATCGAGCGGCCGGGCTCGCTCTCGGGCAGGGCGTTGCGGGCGGCCGGAGGCGTGTGGGTGGAGCGGGCCGGTGAACGGTCTTTTCTCGATCTGCGGGAGCGCTTTCTCCCCGGGCTGGCGGCCGCCGGAGCCTCCGGATTGCCCGAGATGGTATTGGTCTGCACCAATCCCGACCAGCTCGTGCCGGTGCTGCAGGATTATGTGGCTTTGATCACCGCGCTGGCCGGCGATCCGCAGGGCGACTGGGTGGAAGCGGCCCCGGTCCTCATCCTCTGCGCCAACGGCATCTACTTCCAGCGGCTGCGACAGGTCCTGGTCGAATTGCTGGAGGAGGGCACCCTCCTCGGACGGCTTCCCGATCTCTGGCCGGACCTCATGCCCCGGCTGGTCGCCCGACTTCTGCGCGGGGTCACCATCCAGACCGGTTTGCGCGAGGGCTCGGGCGCGGAGGCGGTCTACCGTCCCGGGCCGCCGGGGTTGACGCGCCTGGCCGGCGGCGGGACGGAGATCCGGGCCGCCTGCGTGCGCCGCTTGGCCGGCCTCGGCCTGCGGGTGGAGGATGCCGGCCACCTGGCGCCCACCCGGGTGGAGTTCGACAAGGCCATTGTCAATCTCGTCTCCAATTTCCTCGGACTGATCTGGGGGATCGACGACCGCGGAGGGTTCCGCCCGCTTACCGTGGGTGAGATTTACGCCGAGGCGCACTGGCCCGCCATCACCGAACTGGCTGGGGCGGTGCTCGCCGTCGGCCGCCGGGTGCGCGCATACCGGCATGAAACCCTCGAGGATCTCATGGCGTTGTTGCGCTCGACTTCGGTCGTCCACGCCCCGCACGTGCCTTCCAGCATTCAGCGGGTTGAAAACGCCCTCGCCCGTGGTGTCCTTCGGCCGGGCCTGCCGCCGACGGAGGTCTGGCTGGTCGAGCCGCTGATCAAGTTCGCCCGCTCCAGCGGGCTCGATGCGGAGGCCGCCTACTTCGAATCCCTCAAGTCCCGCCTCGAGGACCGTATTGCGGCGGCTTGCGGTTGAGCGCCGGCTTCAGCGGCCCAGCACGCACTTTTCATAGAGGTCGGGGAAAAAGCCGTTCGGGTCGTAGCGGTCCTTGAGCGCCCGGTAGGCGGATTCGTTGTAGTGGCGCCAGAATTCCTCCTTGGAAAAGTAGGAGGAGGAGTAGAGGGATTTTTTCCCGCCCAGCTCGGCCACTTTGGCCTCGATCCGGCGGTTGCGCTCGCCCCGCTCGTGATGCCCCGGCACTCCGCCCCAGAAGCCGAAGTTGATGTAGAGCACTTCGGGGTCGGTCATGAAAAGTGGATACAGGGTGGTCTTCCGCCGGGCCATCGCCGGGCAGATCCAGACCGGGCGGATGCCTACCTCCCGGTCGAGAAAGGC
Source organism: Puniceicoccaceae bacterium (assembly GCA_007695295.1). Lineage (GTDB taxonomy): Bacteria > Verrucomicrobiota > Verrucomicrobiia > Opitutales > Opitutaceae > REEB01. The sequence goes on along the minus strand of REEB01000069.1, from coordinate 9,508 downwards.
CAGAAAGTCCGCCGCACGGCCGACCGGGATCTCGACGTCTTGGATGATCCACTCGGTCGGCCTTTGCAGGCCGAGGCGGCGGAGGAGGCCGGAGCGCTCGTTCCAATGGCGCAGTTTCCAGTAGGTGGCCGAGTTCAGCCAGCCGCCGCAGCCGGCGAGTAAGCGCAGCACCGGGTTTTCCATCCCGAAGGCGCGCGAGCACCAGAACCAGTCGGTGTCCCAGCGCCAGAGGTAATCGCGCACCCGCAACAGGTCCGTCTCCCGTTGCCGCAGGGAGCGGTGGTAGATCCTCATGAACCGGTAGTCTGAGGGCTGTGCGGGACCGGGCTCCTTCCACCGGCCGACCGAGGCGACGAGGTCGTCGGGCGCGAAGGACACCCCTTCGATGAAGGGTGCGCCCTGGGGATCCGCCCGCTCGGTGCGGCAAGTTTGCTCCAATTCCCCGAAAAACGTATCCGGATCGTGGCTGCGACGGTGTTCGAGGCGCACCCGGGGCCGCACCGGGACCAGCTCCAGCTTCACCCGCAGCGCGTAGCCGAGGGTGCCGTAGGAGTTGGGGAAGCCGAAGAAAAGGTCGCGGTGGGGGCCGTCTTCCTTGCAGACCACCGTCTCCCCGGCGGCGGTCAGAATTTCCAGCTCGGTGACGGTTTCGTGCACGAAACCATGGCGGAAGGAGGAGGACTCGATGCCCCCGCCGGTGACCGCGCCGCCGATCGTGATCGTCTTCAGCTCCGGCACCACCGCCGGCATGAGACCGTGCTCCAGACAGGCGTCCGCCAGCCGTACATAGGGGGTCATGCCGCCGGTCTCCGCGGTCCGGGCCTCGGGATCGATGTGGATGACCCGGTCGAAGGCGCTCACATCGAGCCGTGGAGCCGCAGTGGGCCGGCGTTCACGGAAGAGGTTGGAGGTGCGTTTGCCGAGCCGCACCGAGGATGCCGTCCTCCGCAGCCGACGGAACTCAGCCAGCAGGTCCGCTTTGGCCCGCTCGAAGGCAGCTTTGGAGGCGGTCGGTTCCATCGATGTCAGTGCAGCGGGTTGGTGGCGAAGCGGTAGGGTTCCACCGGGCGCCCGTGGATGAGGTGTTCCTGGATGATCTGCTCCAGCACTTCAGGGTAGCAAGAGTGGTACCAGGTGCCTTCGGGATACACTACCGCGATCGGACCGCAGGTGCAGACTTGGAGGCAGTTGGCTTTGGTGCGGTAAGTCGTGCCGCCGGCGCCGACCAAGCCCAGTTCATTCAGGCGGCGCTTCAGGTAGTTCCAAGCGACCAGCGATTCCTCCCGGCCGCAGCACTTCGGTTTGGTCTGGTCGCAGCAGAGGAAAATGTGTCGCCGGATCGTTGGTATGCCGAGTTGCCGGGCCAGTTCGGAGGGATCCGGAGGGGGCGGCGGTGGTGGATGCACGCCAGATCCAAACCCTTTCGCGAGCGGGCTTCAAGTCGGTGGACAATTCCCCGGGGTGGGAGGACCGCTCATGCCAACTTCCCAATCCATGGGGGCGGTTCAAAATTCGAAAGACTCCAGCGGTGTGAAGGCGCCCTCTCCGTCCACGATGGTCACGGTCCGTTCGGCGGCTTCCGTGGGCAGGGTGGGGCGGCCGTTCCAGGCGCGGGCGGTGGCGGTGATGCGGACGGTCGCACCGGTCTCCACCGGGTGGTCGGCCACGCGCCAGTATACGGCGAACCGGTCCTCCCGGTCGGCGGAACTGCCGATGAAGCGGCCGTCCCGGTAGTAGCGCACTTCAGCCACATCATCCGACGCCTCCACCCGCAGCGGTTGAAGGGCTTGCCGGCCAACGTGCTCGCCGAGGATGCCGTCGAGGGTGATCTGCGGGCGGTCATAACTGCTGAACACCTCCGGCGCTGTCATCAGGTGGGCGTAGGTGAAGGCGGTGTGGGCGAGGTTCTGGTGCATGGTGAACTCGCTGCCGGCGATGGAGTAGCGGTTCTGGAAGCGCTGCTCCGCCGCCGGGAACCAAGTCTCGTTCTTGGGTCCGTCGCCCACGGAGTCGGATGGCGCCCAGTCCGGTATTTGTGCGGGATTCTGCCAAGCCGGCCCCCGGCCACCATGCGAGGACCCGGTTTTGCGCCAGATGACTGGGTGCGCCGAGGAGCGGGAAAAGTCCTCCGAGCCCGAGTGCTGGTAGTTCTCGCCGAACCAGTCGAAGGTGAAGTGGCTGCCGTAGGGAGTGATGCCCGGGAGGATCGGGTTGACGTAGACCGGGTGGTCGAGGTCGAGCAAGGCCCAGGAATCGAGGTGAAAGGGCTGTTCCTCGGCCCGCCATCCCAGCCCGGTCATCCAGACCTGGCTCATGGGGTTGCCGCCGAGGGTGTAGTCGGCCGCGAACTGGACCGCCCGGGCGAAATCCTCCTCGCCGTTAACGTGGTGGGCGACCGCCGCCATCATCGTGCGCGGAGTGCTGAAGATGCCGAGAAAGTTACGTTGGAAGCTGGAGATGTGGGTGGCGCGAAAGCCGCGCTGCAAGCCGGGATTGACCCAGAGGTTGCGCGCTTCCTCGGCCAGCCGCTGGCGCTGGGCGGTCTGAGCTTCTGTATCCAGATGGTCATGATCCGGTGGCAGAATGGCATAGAGAAAAGCGGCATGGTGGCGCGAGCCGGTCGCCGCCCATGTGTCCCAGCTCATGCCGAGGTTTCTCCAGCCGAGGTAGTCGCTTTGGTAGGACGGATCACCGGTGGCGAAATAAAGGCCGGCCGCGCCGTATTCGAGTTCTTCCGACGGCCCGTCGTTGGCCTTGGCCCAGGTGTAGGCGGCCTCGGCTTCTGCGATCCAATCGTCCACCTCGGCCGTGGGGCGGCCGGCGGTTTCCAGCGCCTTGGCGAAGGTCGCGGCCAAGCCGGCATAAATGCCGGTCACACCCGGGTCCTCGCGGTGCAGGACGAGGTCGCGGGTGTCCGTCCAGGAGGTGGTGCCGGTGGGTCCGCCGCCATCGATGCCCACATAGGCGGGTACGCCGCCGGTCCCATGGCCCTGGGCGATGAGCGCCTGCCGCGCCCGCCGCATGAACTCGATCAGCCAGGCCGCTTCATCAAGGATGTCGGGCCGGCCGCTGCCGGCTTCTTCGACCCAGGCCGCGTCGCCGGGGTGCTTCCAGCGGTTGCCGACACCGCCGTCGACGAACTTCTCCGGACCGAGGTGGTAGGCGAGAAGGAGCGCCGCGGGCACCGACCAATGGGAGTGCTGGTAACCGTCCCAGTCCCCCGCGTCGTGGTACCAACCCCAGATGTCGGTCACGGGCCGGCTGCGGTCGATCTGGTCCTGAGGTCCGGATTCTACGCGCATCCGGTTGGGCTGGTAATACATGGCGTTGGCGCGGTGGCCGCCGGGATAAACGAGGTCGTTGTATTCCCGGACTTCGCGATGGATCCCGGAACGTTGCAGGAAGATGCCGCGCATGGCGGTCACATAGGCTTCCCGGTAGACATTGGCCCCGATGCGGAAGGGAAAAGAGGCGCCCATGCGGTCGACCACCACGCGAAAAACGCCTTCGCCGGTGAAGGCGCTGAAATCCGCCTCCCAGACGTCGGCATTGGAAAAGTTGCGGTGCGGACCAAAGTCCGTGGCATGGGCCGAGTCGGCGGCGGTTTTGGGTTGCTGCGGGGCCAGGGTGCCTTGGAAAACCTCCTCGCCGTCGGGCATGCGGACGAGCCGGAAAGCCGCGCCCTCGTAGTCCGAGAGGTCGAGTCCGCCGTTCTGGTGCGGTCCATGGTGGAAGTCGCCCATGAACTGGGAGAGGTAGGCGATCTTTGGACCGGCGGGCCGAAACCCGACCTGGTTGACATGGATGGTTTCGGAGCGCAGCGCGGCTTCGTCAAAGGTGAAGAGCCAGTGGTTGGAGTTGGAGGCGAGATTGTCGAGGTGCAGGGTGTAGGTTTTGCCGGAGCGGAGCGGGTGGGGGAGTTGGAGGTAGATGGAGTGCCGGGAAAGGTAATCGGGATCGCCGCGGTTGTAGGCGTAGAGGTCGTGGAAGAGGTGGCCCTTGGACTTGCGGCCGAGGTGGACCGGGGTCTCTCCGTTTTCACCAAAGGCGGAGTCGTTGGGGCTGGTCAGGGTGTAATGGGCCGGATCGGTGGCCCGCTCCAGATCCAGGGGGCGGTGGTCGATCCGGTTGGCGGTCTGCCAGTTTTCCCCGAGGCCGGCATAGCGGATGTGGCCTTCGCCAAATTCGAGCAGCAGGATCCGGTCGGTGACGGGGGAGATCCGGAGCAGGTCGGCGGCGGGAAGGGCGGCAGCGGACAGAATGAATAAGAGGCTGCAACCAAGGATGCGGCCCAGGGGAGCGGAGGTGGGGGTGGCCATGGGATTGGTTCAGGATGCAACCTCCGGAGGCCATGCGGGGTCAACCCGGATTGGCTTCATGCGCATCAAACGCGTTTGTCTTGCCCTTATCCCAAAACCTCCTTCTCATGCACCCATTGGAAGAGCCGACGTCCCTTACGCCGGTTCTTGCCCACACAGCTTGGCAACCCTTCATTGATCGTCGGTGACCTGCCGCCCGGCCCGAACACCCCAAACCCATGACCCCGTTATCCTCACTCGCAGGAGACCGCCGCAGCGGTTTCACCCTCATCGAGCTTCTCACTGTCATCGCCATCATTGGCATTCTCGCTTCCATCCTGATTCCAGTGGTCAGCAAGGTCCGCGAATCCGCCCGATGGTCCCAAGGATTGAGCAACCTTCGCCAAGTCACGATGGCAAACCTCAATTGGGCCAACGATCACAACGGAGTTTTGCTGGGGTATGAGCACCGCCAGCAAGTTGTGTACCCGCGTGGCGGGGGACGTGAGTGGTGGACCCTTCTTGCCAATTATGTGAACAGTGCTCCCGTCGACTTGCAGCTTGATGGACCGGCTCATTCACCGATTCTCCGCGACCCTTCCGCGCGCAACGCGAGTCCGGATAGTGTGTTTCAGTTTTCCTTCATGCGCCACCTGACGGTTAGCAGTGATTCCACGAGGATGACGCGTTTTACGAATATCCACAATCATGTTGAACCTTCCGGACAAATCCTTGCTGCGGACGCCGGCTTGGGGTCCAGCGGTCATCCACACGGAGACCTTCACACCGTCGATGGTGGGTGGTGGACCTACAGTGGCGTCTGGGGTGGCAACCTTGCCAACAGCGGGAATGATCCTATCACTCCCGGCAACTCCGAACCCGGAAATATTCGCTGGACGGGAGGCCGGGCCAAATTCGGCTTCATGGATGGCCATGTCAAAACCCTGTCCCAAGACATGGTCCTGCGTCGGATGGTTAATCCACTTTACCAGGCTCTCTGAGCGGCTGCCGGCAGCGATGGTTCGTGTCTCCTTGGCTTTCATCTGACCGGTGAACGGATTCACCGCGTCGATGGCCCCTTGTGGTTGCCAAGCAAAGCTCATTCGCTTTGCCCCAATTGCTGCCTGCCCTTTTCTCGAGTTTTTCCTTACACCCTGAACTATGCTGTTATCAAAAACGACAAATCTCCTGCTGGCGACGACATCCCTGCTGGCAGTGGGTCTCCCCCCCTCACTCATGGCCGCCGACCTACTCCATGTCCTGCCCGTGACCGACCGCATCCTCATGCTGCAATTCAGCGAGGGGCATATTGAATACAATGGGGTCCGAGAGGATGGCACTTTCGCCCCGCAGGGTGAAAACCGGGTCCACTACAGTCCGTTCGATCGGGCGGCAGGCTCACTGCCGGGCAGCTACCTCATCACCAGCGAAGACGACCCCGCCTATGCCGAGCCGCGCTCACCCTCCGCGGTCGGCTTCAAGGCCAAGGGACACGACTTCAACAATCCGTGGGGAGAACCCCCGTTTCTGCGCGAATACCGGGTTTACGTGGAATTGCCCGCGCCACTGCAGCCGGGCAAAACCTACCGCATCCATGTCGGCGCGTTGGCGGGAAACACCAACAGCCGGGAACTGACCTTCGACGTCAAAACCCTGCGCAGCCCGACCATTCACACCAGCCATGTCGGCTACCGCCCGGAAGCGCCCAAGTACGCGTACTTTTCCCAATGGTTGGGGACCTTCGACACCGCCGACCATCCCGGCGGAGCCCTCGATCTCGCCCGCTACCGCGACGGCACTTTCCACCTCGCCGAGGCCGGCACCGGCCGGATCGTGCGTACCTTCCACGGCATCGAACTGCAGAAACCCCGCGCCGAACCGGACCTCGCCCAGCCCAATATGACCGGGGCCGATGTCTACGCCCTCGACTTCTCCGACGTGACCACCCCCGGCCGCTACATCATCGTCGCCGAGGGCATGGGCCGCTCCTGGCCTTTTGAGATCGGCGAGGAGGTCTATGTCGACGCGCACCGCGCGACCCTGCGTTCGGTCTTTTTCCAGCGCCGCGGCATCTACAAGCAGTTGCCGGAGTTTGACCGCGTGTATCCGCGTTCCCACCACCCGGACATGAACGACTTCGTCTATGGCCGGGTCGAGGGAGAAGGCGCCGCCATCCACGACCCGCGGCCGGTGGATAACATCTGGGGCTGGTATGCGGATGCCGGCGACTGGGACGGCTACCACACCCACACCATCGTGCCCTATATCCTGTTGATGACCTGGAACCTCCGCCCGCAGCACTTCCAGGACGGCGATTATAACAATACTTGGCGCGAGCGGGCCGGGGATCCATGGACCAACGAAGGGCAATCCGGTCTGCCCGATATTCTCGACGAGGCCCGCTGGCTGATCGACTTCTACCGCCGCGCCCGCCTTGAATTGATGCGCCAGGGTTTGGGCACCGGAGGGGTGCCGGGCTATGTCGGCCGCGATGCCGGCGCCCACTACCAACCCGCCTGGAACGACGAACGCGTACTCTACATCAGCGAAGAGCGGGTCGACATGGCCTACGCCTATGCCGGGGCCGCCGCCTGGTATGCTCACAGCCTCGACCGCCACCACGGCGATTCCCATCCCGAGAGTGCCTCTTGGCTGGAGGACGCTGTCGATGCCTACAACTGGGCGGAGGAATCCGGCGAACGCTCCGAAGAGATTCACCGCATGCGGCACCTCGCCGCCGCCTGCCTCTTCCTTGCCACCGGCGACGCCGATTATCAGGCCGCCTTCGCGGAATCCTGGCAAGCCGACGGCCAACGCAATGACGGAGCCTGGGTCGGCCACAATGCCAGCATGGTTTCGGGAGCTGTATTTGCTTTGTTCGCCGCTGGGCACAGTGGCGTTAATCCTGAGCTGCTCGCCGCCGTCCGCCAAAACCTGATCACCCGGGCCGACAACGTCACCGACAACAATGAGAGCCTCGGCTTCCGCCTCGGTGGCATCGAAGGCCATCAATGGCAACGAATGAATCTTGTTACTGTGCCGCGGGTCTTTTTCCAGATCGTGGCCCACGAGCTGACGGGGGAGGAAAAATACTTTCGTTCCATTCACAACACCCTCGCCTACGTCTTCGGTGGCAATCCGGAGGGCTACTCACGCCTTACCGGCATCGGTTTCGAGGGCGAGCAGGATGCCTTTGTCTGCGATGCCTGGTACCTGCTGGACTTTGCGGATCCGGTCTATCGCAACCCGATCTTCCCCGGCTACTCCGCCTACGGGCTTTATGCCGGGTGGGATGTGGGCGGCCCCGGCAGCGAGGTCTGGGCGCGGACCAGCACCCTGCCACCAATCGATGACTGGCCGGTCGGGGAGCAGCGGATGCGCAGCCGCTACTCCATCTCCGGCAGCGAGTGGACCATCCACCAGAACCAGCCTTGGTATATTCTCGCCACTGGCTACCTCCTCCCGGAAGACGGCCGGCCCTTGCCAAGGTATTCCCGGCCGACGGTCAAGTTGCGCCTGGCCGCAGGGGCCATTAGTCTCGCCGGGGACTATGTTCTCACCGCGGAAGGGTGCGGCCGGGTCGAGCGGGTCGCTTATTATTACGACTGGCGCTTCATCGGGGAAAGCGCCGACCGCGACAACGACTTCCGACTCGTCTGGCAGCCCGGTGAAAGCGATCTCACCGCCGGGGCCGAGGTGCGCCTCACGGCCGTCGCCTATGACCGGCGGGGGCAGATCACGGTGCCGACTCCCAGCGGTCGGGCCATTGTCTCGGTCGTGCCTTAATGCGCCCCCTTAAGACGTTCTTCGGCGACGGGGAGGGCCACGTCTTCGGTGACCGGGCGATTATCAACGGTGTCTCCGTTCCGGCTTTGGATGCCGGCCATGCGGCATGGGTGGAGGCAGCTTTTCCCGATCTCGCCAATCGGGAGAATCCGCTCGTCTCCGGCCCCGGGACCGACCCCCGCCGCGAAGGCCTGACCAACTTGAAGCGTTACGCCCTCGACATCGATCCCAGGGGTTCATCTCCTGGCGAAGCCCGAGGTGGTGGACGGAATGCTTTCGCTGCTCTTCCACCGCGATCCCGCCAAAACCGACATCGCCTACATCGTGGAAGCATCATCGGATTTGACCAGCTTTGACATTCTCTATGACTCCCGGGGGGACCTCCAGGACAATACCGACGGAGACGCCATGCGCATCCTGGACACTGTGGCCGCGCCGGCGATGCAGGCGTCGAGTCATCCCCGGCGTTTCCTCAGGCTGAGAATCGAGTTGCTGGACTGAGGCGCAGCGCCCGCATGTTCACCGTTCGTTGCGCCCATCGGCATCTGCCAGCGGGTTGCTGGCATTCAGAGGAGTAAGGGAGGCCTGTGTCTGGCCCGCCGGAGGTCTCTGGCGCAGGTCTTCACGAAGGATGCGCATCACCTCCCGGATGGCTTCGGCGTCGCGGTAGGCGCTGTGGCCCGCGGGCACGACGCGTTCGCTTTCGGCAAAGGGCAGATGAGAACTCCAGTAGGGGACAACGCCGTCCGAAGACATCTCCAGCTCTCCTGGTTTGCCACGATCGCCGATGATGGAGTGAGCGGGTGACACCGTAGGCAGATCGGCCATGGCCTGCAGGAACGGTGAAGATGGGGAGAGGCCGTCCGCACTGGTAGGTTTGGCCTGCGGATCCATCAGCCCCGCGGCCACGAGCGGCGAACTGAGCAGGTAGCGGGTCGTTTCCACGGGCGGTCGGATGAATCGAGCCAGAATACGGGCGGGCTGGCGGGTGGCCATGGGACTGCCCTGGTGGGGCACGGCAATGAAGATCAAGCGCCGAATATCGGGATCGGGATCAAACACCAGCATCTGGCGCACAAAGTCATCTTCCTGTGTTTTCCGCCATGCCTGTTCGGACCGATTGCCAAACTGGGCGTCCCAGGCATGCCGACCGATTTCCGTGGACTGGGCTCGACTGAGGATTCCCCCCATGCTGTGGCTGATGAGAAGATAGCCTTGGGCGGGCTTTCGCCGGTTCTTCTTCTCGGCGATCGTATCACGCAGCAAGCGGGCGCTGTGAGCCGGTTCCAAGCTGGTGGGGTAAGTATAAACGTAAAACCGGTAGTGTTTGCCGATGTCGGGATCGGCCTGCAGTTCGTTGACCAGGTTTTTCCACATCCCGGGTGTGGAAATAAGGCCGTGGACCAGCACCACGGGAATGCGGT
>REEB01000176.1 GCA_007695295.1 Puniceicoccaceae bacterium | reverse complement strand
GTGGAGCAGACGCAGAGGCTTTTGTCCTCCTTCACGCCGAGCCAGGCCCAACCGCTGCCGAAGCGGGTGGTGGCGGCTTTGGCGAAGGCTTCCTTGAAGCCGTCGAAGTCGCCGAAGGCCTTCTTGATGGCCTCGGCGAGCGCGCCGGAGGGCTGGCCGCCTTTGCCGGGGCCGAGAATGGTCCAGAAGAGGGAGTGGTTGGCGTGGCCGCCGCCATTGTTGCGCACGGCGGTGCGGATGCCTTCGGGGACCTTGGAGAGATCGGCGATGAGCTGCTCGACCGGCTTGCCGGCGAGGGCGGATTCGGATTCGAGCGCTTTGTTGACGTTGGTGATGTAGGTCTGGTGATGCTTGGTGTGATGGATCTCCATCGTCCGGGCATCGATGTGGGGCTCGAGGGCGTTGTAGGCGTAGTTCAGTTTTGGCAGTTCGTAGGCCATGGTAGTGTGGTGGTTGGAAGTTAAACGAGTTGAACAGTTTGCACGGGTGGCGGGATGACGTCAACCGTCGGGGTTTTCGCGGGCGCGTTTGAGCCGGAAGAAAGCCTGGAGGAGGTCGCGGCATTCGCGCTCCATGACACCGGTGGTGAGGGTGAGGCGGTGGTTGCTGCGGGGAAGCTGATTGAGGTCGGCGGCACCGCCGAGGCAGCCCATCTTGGGGTCACTGACAGCGTAGACGACCCGCTCGAGCCGGCTCATGATGGCGGCGCCGGAGCACATCGGGCAGGGCTCTTTGGTGACGTAGAGGGTGGCGCCGTTGAGCCGCCAATCCCCGCGGTGGCGGCTGGCCTGGGTGAGGGCGAGGATTTCGGCATGAGCGGTGGGATCGCCGGAGGAGTCGACAGTATTGTGGGCGGAGGCGATGACTTCACCGCCGTACTCGATGACCGCGCCGACGGGGACCTCGTCCTTGCGCCAGGCGTCGATGGCGAGGTTGTAGGCCAGCGCCATGTAGAAGGCGTCGTCGCGGTGGAGCTGGGACGGGTACTGTTTTTCGAAGGGGCAGTCCGGCGGGGCGGGTTGAGGAGCCGGAGCGGAGCGCCCGTTGGCAGGCAGGTCGACCATGATGAGGAGGCGTCCCGGGAAAAAGACTCCAAAGGGACGGCGGGGCAAGCATGGGACAGCGGCGTCGTCGGAGACAAGACGCAAGCTCCCGGGCGGGGACTTGGTTTAGGCACTTGACTCCGTTGGGGTAAATCCCCCAGAAGGAGGTATGGGGAGTGATGGCGCTGGTGCGCCGGCTATCCCGCAAGAACCTATATGGCTGATGACCAAAGTATCCAAGTAGAGGGAAAAATCGTGGCTGTGTTGCCCGGGACGATGTTCCGGGTGGAGTTGCCCAACGGGCATACGGTGCTGGCCCATATCTCCGGCAAGTTGCGCAAGCATTTCATAAAGATCACCACCGGCGACATGGTGAAGATGGAGATGAGCCCCTACGATCTGGACAAAGCCCGGATCACCTACCGGTTGAAAAACGCCGAGGTCGAGCGCAATGCGCCGATCCGCAGCTACGGGCCGCGGCGCCGCTGATCCGGGGGTCCTGGGTGAAGCGGTGGAAGGCCTGCTGGCCTTCCTCGAGTTGGAGCGCGGGCTTTCGGCCCACACCGTCGCCGCCTACCGCAATGATCTAGTTGCGGCCGCGCGGCACCTGCAGGGCCAGGGCCGGGAACGCTGGTCGGAGGTTTCGGGCGCCGACCTCACGGACTGGCTCTATGGGCTGGCCGACGGCGGGATGACGACCAGTTCGCTGGCGCGAAAGCGGTCGGCCCTTCGAACCTTCGGGCGTTACCTCGTGAAAGAAGGACTGCGCCGGGACGACTTCGGCCCCGGTCTGGAGGGATTCAAAGTGCGGCGAAAAGTGCCGGAGACGCTGACCATCCGGGAGGTGGAGCGGCTGCTGGCCTCTCCGGTGGAGAACACACCCCTGGGTGTGCGGGACGCAGCCATCCTGGAACTCTTTTACTCGAGCGGCCTGCGGGTTTCGGAGCTGGCCGGTTTGCTGCTGCAGCAGGTGAACTTGAGCGAAGGCATGGTGCTGGTGCGGGGAAAAGGTTCGAAAGAGCGGGTTGTGCCGCTGGGCACGAAAGCGGTCGGGGCGCTCCAGCGCTACCTCGACTACGCCCGGCCGCGGCTGGTGGGGCCGAAGACGGGGAGTACCTTTTTTCTCAGCCGGCGGGGCGGGCCGCTGTCTCGGAAAACTCTCTGGGTTGCGATCCGCGACCATGCCACCCGGGCCGGCATTGAACGGCCGGTGAAACCGCACCTGCTGCGGCACTCCTTTGCGACCCATCTCCTCTCGGGCGGGGCCGACCTGCGCTCCATCCAGGAAATGCTCGGCCATGCCGACATCTCGACCACCCAGATTTACACCGCGGTGGATGCCCCGCGGCTGGTGGAAGCTCACGCCGAGCACCATCCCCGCAATCGAAAACGCCCGCGTGGTCGGCCCGCGTCTGCGGGCTGAGACTGGCTGCGGCGCAGGTGCCGGCGGGTGCGGGAGAACGGCTTCCCCCGGGAGCGACTGCATCGGGAGTTTGGATACGCCGGCGACCGACGGGCCGCCGGGGGTTACTCGAGGCTGCCGGATTTGCCGGAGAGGGAGGCTTCCCAGCGCGCGGCGAGGACGGGGTTGCTTTCGATCCAGTCGCCCGGCGTGGGGGAGAACAAAATGGCGTCGGCGAGAATCCGGAGGGCTTCGCGCAGGTGGATGTCGAAGGGCGGGGCTTCGTCATCGCCGGCATTGAGATCGGGGGCGTCCGAGTCGGGAAGTTCGGCGGACGGTGTTTCGGATTCTGTATCAGCCTTATCATTACGAGAGGCCGAGTCGAGCAGAACCTCCCGGCGGGAGAAATTGGCTTCGGCCAGCTCGGCCTGCCACTCCCGGAGGCGCTGCCGGAATTTCTCGTCGCGCTCTTTCTGGGAGCGCCGGGCTTCGAGGTTGAGGGAGATCCGCTCCTGCTCTTCGCGCTCGCGGAACCAGCCGATGCGCTCTTCGAGAAGGGCAAACTCCGGCAGGTGCAGGCGGCGCTCCGCGGCGGAGGCGTTGAGGCCATTGACAAACGTTTCGTCGAGCGGCCGGCCCCTCAGCCGGAGGGCGGGAATGGTATCCCAGGTGATGGCGTGGGGGAGACTGGCTTCGCCGATGGAGAGGACATCCTCGACGGCCGGGAGAACGACATCGGGAATGACCCCGAGCTTCTGGGTGGAGGCGCCGTCGGGCAGGTAGAATTTCTGTACGGTGAGCTTGGCGGCGCCGGTGTTGCGGTCGTCGACCATCCGGCGGGGGATGAAATTCTGCATTTCGAGCACGGCTTGGACGGTGCCCTTGCCGTGGGTGGAACTGCTCCCCACGACGATGGCGCGGCCGTAGTTCTGAAGGGCGCCGGCGACAATCTCGGAGGCGGAGGCGCTGAAGCGTGAAGTGAGGACGGCGAGCGGACCATCCCAGGCGATGTCCCGGTTGCGGTCTTCGCGCACATAGGTGCTGTTCTGGGAATCGCGGACTTGGACGACCGGGCCGGATTCAATGAAGAGGCCGGTGAGGTCGACGGCCTCGGGAAGCAGGCCGCCGCCGTTGCGCCGGAAGTCGAGAACGATGCCCTCGGCGCCGAGATCCTTGAGCTTGCCGATGAGTTCGCGGACATCGTCGGTCACACTGGCCGAGGCTTGGCTGCCGGCACTGTCGACCGGGCCATAAAAGGAGGGAATATCGATGACCCCGATGCTGAAAGTGCGGTCCGCGGGGCCGGGCACTTGGTGGAGCTCGGCTTTGGCGCGGCTGGCGTTGAGCTCGATGACATCGCGGATGAGGGTGAGCTGGCGGCGGACGGCGGCATCGGCGGCATCGGCCGGGATGATGGTGAGGATGACCTCGGAGCCCTTCTTGCCCCGGATCTTGTTGACCACCCGGCGCAGGTTCATGCCGACGACATCGACGGGCTCCTCGCCCTCCTGGGCGACGGCCACGATGCGGTCATTGGGTTGGAGCTGGCCGCTCAGATCGGCGGGCCCGCCGGGAATGACCTCGCGGATGACGCAGTAGCCATCCTCCTCGGCGAGAAGGGCGCCGATGCCGACGAGGGAGAGGCGCATGGAGATGTTGAACTCCTCGAGGGTGCGGGCGGAGAAGAACGAGGAGTGGGGGTCGAAGCGTCGGGTGAGGGCGCTGAGGAACATTTCCTGGACCTCGGTGGAATCGACCTCGGAGACATTGCGGGCGAGACGATCGTAGCGGCGGCGCACGGTGGCGGCGGCGGTCTCGACCGGCTTGTCATTGAGCAAGTCGACAATCATTTCGTACTTGAGGCGCTTTTCCCAGAGCCGGTTGGCCTCCTCGGGATCGGCGGGCCAGGCCGCCTCTTTGCGGTCGAGCGGGTAGGCGTCATCCTGGTCGAAGGCGAAGTCATCCTCGAGGCGCGCGAGGATCCACTCGACCCGGTCGAGGACCCGTTGGCGGTAGACGGTGAAAATCTCAAAGGCGGCTTCGAGGCTGCCCTCCTGGCGAAGCTCGGTGCCGAGGGTGAGGCGGAAGCGACGGTCGAAACGATCGAGGTCGGATTGGAGAAAGTAGAGCCGGTGCACATCGAGGTCGGCGGCGAAGAGGCCGGGCAATTCGCGGAAGATGTCGTCGGAAATCGGGGTGCGGCCGTTATTGGCGGCGTAGTGGTAGCTTTCGAGGAGCTGGATGAGGACGCGGGTTTCGTCCTTCATCACCCGGGTGGTCTCGAAGGAGGGGAGGTCCGCGGCTGGCACCGGGGAGGCGACCGCGAGCAAACCGGAGAAGAGGAGGGCGAGGGCGGCGGTCAGAGAGGGAAAGCGGAAGAACTGCATGGGTGGAAGGATTGGGCCTTGGAAACAGGGATTGGTCCGTAAAGGCGGGGCGGGTGTTCCATCGGGGCGGGTCGGAAGCGTTGGTGAAAGAAGCAAAGGCGAGAACCGGAAATCTTCAAGCCGTCATCAGTCATCGTTGGCTTCGGGGATGGTGGCGGTGACGAGTTGGCGGGTGCGTTCAAGGGTCTCACGGTACGCCTTCCTAAACGGATCGAGGCCGGAGAAGCCCATCCAGCGGGCCAGGTGGAGGCGCTCGCGTTCCGACGGGGGCAGGACGGAGACGGCGGCATGGGCATCACGGCGCAGGTGGATTTCGACGGCTTTGAGAAAGGAGTAATCATCGAGGCAGGAGCCGGGCAGAAGGCCGGCTTCGGTCAGCCGGCGAAGCCCGGTGCGGGTGCTGGGGCTGCGGAGGCGGGGTTGATCGGCACCATGGAGAAGTTGCATGATCTGGACCAGAAACTCGAAATCGACCAATCCGCCGCGGCCGGTTTTGAAGGCATGCTCCGGTGGATCGACCACGTCGCGCTCCTTCTGAACCCGCAACCGCATTTTCCACAGCTCGGCGACGAAGTCCGAAGCGGGGGGGGCGGAGAAGAGCAGCCGCTCCCGGAAGGATTCCCACTCTTCACGGACGTCACGGGAGCCTTGGATGAAACGCGCCCGGGTGAGGAGCTGGTGTTCCCAGGGCTGGGCGGAGGTCTGATGGTATTTTTCGTAAGCGGCGAGGGTGGGCACGAGCGGGCCGGAAGCGCCGTGGGGGCGGAGGCGGAGGTCGATCTCGAAAATCCGGGTGTCCGGCGGTGGCGGGGTCAGCGCCTTGATAATGGCGCGGACGGATTTCTCGGCGGCTTGGGTGTTTTCAGCGGCAGCGAGGAAGACGACATCGAGATCGCTGCCGAAGGTAAGTTCGCGGCCGCCGAATTTGCCGAGGGCGACCAGGCTGAGGGTGCCGTCGGGGTCGTGGCGCTCCATGAGCAGGGCGAGAACGGCGTCGGCGAGGTCGGAGAGGTCGGTCTCGAGGTCGGGAGTATCGAGAAAGCCCAGGAGGTGGCCGATGGCGGTCCGGATCTGCTCGGCGAGTGCGTAGAGGGAGAGCCAGCGGGTGAAGTCATCCGCGGGAAAGGCGCGCAGCTCGCGCAGGATTTGGGCGGGCGTTTTGCGCTGGCGGATGATTTCGGGGCGGAGGACTTCCTCGAGGATTTCCGGGTGGCGGCCGAGGGCTTCGTGGATGAACCGGCTGCGGTCGAAGAGCAGGCAAAGGACTTGGAAGAGGTCCGGATTGAGCACGCAGGCATTCAAGAACTGGATCCGGGCGCCGTAGCGGGTGGCGAAGTCGGAGACCCGCCCGAGAGTGGCCAAAGGAGCGGCGAGGCGCGGGAGTACTTCGGGAAAGGCGGCCGAAAGGTCCAGAAAGCGATGGACCTGGGAGCGTTGGAGGGGACTCTGCCGGCTGCCGCGGACGAGCAGCTCGAGCTGGGCATGGGCCTCGGGTTCGCCGGGAAACCACTCGGCGAGCTTTTCCTTGACCAGTTGGCCGGAGCGGCCGGTGGTGAAAAAGTCCCACCACTCCTCAAAAGGCCCGGCTGGTTCTTCTTCGGTGAAGAGGCTTCGGTAGCGTTCCCGGATGCGCCGGCGGATGGCGTCGAGGTGATCGGCAAAGGCTTCCAGGGAAGGAAAGCCGAGAAGGCCGGCGAGCGTGGCGCGGGCGTCGGCCTCGGCCGGGAGGGTGTGGAGCTGGTGTTCCTCGCGCATCTGGATGAGATTTTCCAGCCGGCGCAGAAACCAGTACGCCTCGGTGTTGAACTTCGCCTCCTCCTCCTCGATGAGCCCGTAGCGGCTGAGCTGGCCGAGCGCGGCGGCGGTGGAATGGGTTTGCAGGAACGGATAGCGGCCGGCGTGGAGGATCTGGAGGGTCTGGACGAAAAACTCGATTTCGCGGATGCCGCCGGGGCCGCTTTTGATGTCCCGGGAGAGGTTGTCCGATCCGACCACTTCGCGCTCGGTGCGGGACTTCATGGAGGCGATTTCGTGAATGACGGAGGGCGGCGGGTGGCGCGGGTAGCGGAAGGCGTGGAGGTTTTCCATCAGCTCGGCTCCGAGGGTGAGATCTCCGGCGACCGGGCGAGCCTTGAGCAGGGCCATCCGTTCCCAGGTCTGTCCGCTGGCGGCGTAGTAATTTTCCACCGCGCTGAAGGAAGGCACCAGCGGCCCCTGGGCTCCACCCGGCCGCAGGCGGAGGTCGGGCCGGTAGAGGAAACCGTTGGCGGTGGATTCCTTGAGGTAGCCGGTGATGGTTTCGGCCACCTTGGCGAAAAACTGGCCGTTGTGGACCGAACCCGGGCGACCGTCGAGGCGGCAGTGTCCATCGCCTTCGTAAAGGTAGATGAGATCGATGTCGGAGGAGAAGTTGAGCTCCTCGCCGCCCAGCTTGCCCAGCCCGAGGACGCAAAAGCGGGCGCGCTGGTCAAGATCCTCGTCCCAAGGCGTGCCGTGGCGGTTTTCCCAAAGGGCTTCGGCGATGAAGAGGCATTCGCGCAGGCAGAATTCGGCCAGGGCGGTCAGCTCGGCCACGCAGTGGGCTTCATTGGCGTGGTCATTGAGACTGCGGTAGGCGATGCCCATGCAGATGCGGCGGCGAAACTGCCGGAGCGCCTCGAGGTAGGGACCGGGTGCGCGCTCCGGGCTGCCGGCGGCTTCGCGGAACTCCTTCCACTCCGCCATCAGGCGTTGAAAGCCGAAGCCGTGCTCGAGCCGCTTGGCGTCTTCGATCCAGCGGACGATGGCGGGGTCCTGCTCGACCATGCGCCAGTAGAGCGGGCAGGCGGCGACAAACCGGGCGAGGCGGCCGACGGTCTCCGGCCCGAGCGCCCCGGCCACGCCGGGATGCCGCCCGAGGAACTGCTCGGCTTCGTCGTGGGCGGACTTCATCGGATGGCAGCCGTGCGGCGTGGCACGCGCTGACCGCGACCATCCCTGCCCCCGGGTCCCGGCATCAGCGGCGGCTGAGCAGGTCGCGCGCTTCGTCGAGGAGTTTTTTCTCCTCGGGCGTCAGCGCACCGAAACCCTGGCTGTTGATTTTGTCGAGAATCCGGTCGACCTCGGCGCGCAGATCCTTGCGGGAGGTGACGTTTACTTTGTAGGCGGGGGGCGGAGAGGCGGACTTTTTTTTCCGGACCAGCCAGGACGGCATTTCCACCCGCACGCCGCCGCCGGCCGGCCGGGCGCCCGGAGCGGCATGAGCGTAACGGTAATAGAGCCAGCCCGTGAGCATGCCGCCGAGGTGGGCGGAATGGGCGATGTTGCCGACCCCGGGGATTTCCCAGATGAGCAGGCCGACGGCCGAGAAACCAAGCAGGCCGAAGGCGAGGTACTTTGGCTTCACCGTCACGGGGATGATGAAAAAGAGCAGCACGGTGATCTGGCGGTTGGGGAAAAAGCAGGCGAAGACCGCGAGCAGCCCGAAGGCGGCGGCCGAAGCGCCGACCAAGTCGTGGCTGCGGCCCGTGGCGAGCTGGATCACATACCAGAAAAGCCCTCCGACGCAGATGGCGGCGAGGTAGACGCCGAGAAACCGCTGGTTGCCCAGCAGGATGACCAGTTCCCTCCCGATGAAGTAGACGAGGAGGAGATTGACGAGGATGTGGAGGACGTTGCCATGGAGAAACCCGTAGGTGAAAAACGTCCACAGCATGCCCTTCTCCACGGCCGGGCCCGAGAGGGCGAAAAGGTTGATGATGATGCCGCTTTTGAACCACGCCACCGCGATGTTCTGGATGAGAAAAACCGCCACCGTGGCGA
This sequence comes from Puniceicoccaceae bacterium, assembly GCA_007695295.1. Classification (GTDB taxonomy): domain Bacteria; phylum Verrucomicrobiota; class Verrucomicrobiia; order Opitutales; family Opitutaceae; genus REEB01. Next base: position 27,115 of record REEB01000176.1, on the reverse strand, counting down.
TGATCAGACCGAGCAGGATCGACTGCTCCCGCCGGGAGTAGGAATCCTGCATATAAGGGCGGTCGTAGAGCATCGGAGGAAAGCTAGCGGAGCGGCGGTGGGAGACAAATCATGAACTGAAATTCCGGCGTGTTGACAACCACTTTAGTCGGCCGGGTCCAGGCGTCCGTAAAGATTTCCCAATTCCTTGAGGTAGGTGATGGTGGGGCCGGTGAGACGGTTGAGGTCGGCCTCGCTCATGCGCCACTGCCAGTTGCCCTGGGCTTCCCCGGGGGTGTTGAAGCGTCCGCTGCTGTCCAGCGAGAGGATGTCCTGCATGGGGATGACCGTGAGGCGGCTGACGGCCCCGTAGGCGGCGCGGATGAAATCCCACCCGATCTCGCTTCCACTGACCCGCAGGTAACGGCGGACGTGGTCGCGCACCGCGGGCGGGGCGGCTTGGTACCAGCCGAGGCTGGTGTCGTTGTCGTGGGTGCCGGGGTAGAGGACCGAGTTGGGTTGGAGGTTGTGGGGTAGGTAGAAATTGTCCGCTTCACCGCCAAAGGCGAATTGCAGTACGGCCATGCCGGGCAGCCCGGTTTCGTCGCGCAGGGCGATGACCTCGGGGGTGAGAATGCCGAGGTCCTCGGCCACCAGACGGGCCTGGGGAAAGACCTCGCGAATCGTCTCGAAGAAAGCGCGTCCCGGTCCCGGCGCCCAGCGTCCGGACTTGGCGGTGGGTGCGCCGTAGGGGATCGACCAGTAGGACTCGAAACCGCGGAAGTGATCGAGGCGGACGACATCGTAGAGCTCAAAGTTCATCCGCAGCCGCTCGATCCACCAGTCGTAGCCCGAGGCTTTCATCGCCTCCCAGTCGAAGAGCGGGTTGCCCCAGAGCTGGCCGTTTTCCGCGAAGTAGTCGGGCGGGCAGCCGGCCACGGCGAGGGGATGGCCGGATCGCCGATCGAGCTGGAAGAGGTCGGGGTGGCTCCAGACATCCGCACTGTCGAGGGCGACGAAGAGCGGAATGTCGCCGATGATGCGCAGGCCCTCGGAAGCGGCGTGGCTGCGGAGTTGCTTCCATTGCCCGAAGAAGAGGTATTGGTAAAACTGGTGCGCTTCGGCCTCCGCGGCCATTTTGGTGCGCCAGCCGTTTTCGACGGCGGCGGCGTGGGTGAGGCAGGCGGTCGGCCACTCGAACCAAGGCCGGCCGTCGTAGTGGTCCTTGAGCGCCCGGAAGAGACTGTACGGCTCCAGCCAGGCGGCATGGGTTTCCTTGAAGGCCTGAAAGTCGCCGTAGGGCAGGTGACGGCCGCGGCGGCGGTCGGCCGCAAAGACTTCAAAGGCTTGGCGGAGGATCGGCCGCTTGGCGTGGTAGAGGCCTCCGAAGTCGACCCGGTCGGACGGGAGAAAAACCAGCGGGCCGAGAGCGTCGTCGCGGAGCAGGCCGGCTTTGACCAGCGGCCGCGGATCGATGAGGTAGGGGTTGCCGGCGAAGGCCGAGAAGCATTGGTAGGGCGAGTCGCCGAAGCCGGTCGGCCCCAGTGGGCACATCTGCCAATAGGAAAACCCGGCTTCGCGGGCGAGGCGGACAAAGCGCCGCGCTTCCTGGCCCAAAGTCCCGATGCCGTAGCTGCCGGGCAGGGCGGTGGGGTGGAGGAGGAGACCCGCGGCGCGGTGCTCCAGCCAATCAAAGAGTGGTGTGCTCACATCAAAGGTGGGGACAAAAGTTCGTCCATGCCCCTATCGTCTTGCACGGGCCGGAGCCAAGCCGGTTTTCCTCCCGGCGGTGTTTTTCATCCGCTCGGCCCGCCCGGCCCGGACGATGGAAAACCATTGCCATCCCCCGCACCGGCGGCGTTAAAACCCGGCGTGGACACCTTTCCGGGCAAACGGGTTCTCGGCCTCACCGGGGGCATGGGGTGCGGCAAATCAACCGCCGCCGGGTTCTTCCGCGACGCCGGCTTCGCCACCCTCGATTGCGACGCGATCGTGCGCGACTTGCTCGCGGAGGATGCGGAGGTGGCGGCGGAAGTGGCGGCCGCCTTCGGTCCGGAAGTCCGGTCACCCGCCGGGGGAGTGGACCGCCCGCTCCTGGGCCGGCGGGTTTTTTCGGATCCGGCGGCGTTGCAGCGGCTCGAAAGCATCCTGCATCCCCGGGTGCATGAAATCTGGACCGGGCGCATTCGTGCTTCCGACCAGTCCCGCTGGGTCGTGGAGATCCCATTGCTGTTCGAAAAAAACCTCGAAAATAAGGTTGATCTCACCGTCTGCGTGGCGTGTGATCCGGAAATCCAATTTGACCGTTTGGTCCGGCGCGGGCTTTCTCCCGCCGACATTCGGCTCCGGCTGAACCGCCAGCTACCCTTGGAGGAAAAAGTTGCCCGGGCTGATTTTGTTCTGCTGAACAATTCCAGCCCCGATTTTCTCCGCGACCAAGTCAACCGGCTGATCACCGCGCAGCTCCAACCTCACTGATTTCTCCCGCCGGGTTCGCCCGCGCCCGAAGCATCGATTCCCTTTTTTCCCCTTCGATTCGAAGGGTTATCCTATGGCCAAAAAAAGCCAAGACACCGACACCCTGCCCCCGGCGGAAGGCTCCGCCGGCACCGGCGGTTCACCCGCCGCGGAAAGCACCGCCGAGGAAAAACCGAAGCGCGCCTCCCGGGCCCGCACCGGCGTGAAATCCCGGGCCACCAAAACCGCCAAAGCCGGCGCCGACCGCGCCGGGGATGCCGGCACGGCGGAGGAAAAACGCCCGCAGTCCGAAGCGGACGCCGCATCGCCGGCGAAGGCCTCTTCCGCCGCAGGTGAAGCCACGGCCTCCGAGCCGAAGACTTCCGAGCCCGCCCGCCCGGAGGGCGCCAAGTCAGCTTCGGCCCCTCAGCCTTCCCGGCAGTCCGCCGATTCGTCCCAATCGGGCGAGTCCGGCCCGTCTGCTTCCGGGGAGAGCAGCGGGGACGGCAGCCGGTCCTATGATGGCGGGCATCGCCACGGCGGCTCCCACGACAACGGCAAGGGCAAGCCCCGTGGCTTCCAGCATCACGGAGGCGGCAATCCCCACTTTCAGAACAAGTTCGGCAAGAAGAAAAAGAAGAAGGGCAAAGGCGGCCGCTCCGACGGTCCCGGCGGCTGGAGTCAACCGCCGCCTCCCGTGGATCGCCCCACCGTGGTGGGCGGTTTGCCGGACGCCTCGCGCTATCAGGATCCGGCCGCGATGGCCGAGCGCGCCGCCGAGATCGCCGCCGGCGACGGCGATGCGCTCGACCTTGACCGCCTCTACCCGCTCCCTCACCACGAGATGCGGACTTTCGCCGCCGATTTCGGCTGCCGCCCGGAGCTCAATACCCCACGCGGCGGCCTGCTCCTGGATCTGTTCAAAAAGGCCGCCGAGGAACGCCGCCCCATCTACGACCGCGGCATCCTCGACATCACCGACGGCGGCTATGGATTCGTGGTCCATGCCGATGACAACTACCGGGTCCTGCCCGAGAGCACCTATGTGCCGCCCTCATTGGTGAAAAAACACGGCCTCAAACGTGGTCAGCAGGTGGAGGTCCAGGCCGAGGGTCCGGCGGAAAACGAGCGCTGCCCGGCTGCCCTGACCATCCGCTCGGTCATGGGCATGGAGGCCAAGGAAGCCGCCGAGCTGACGCCCTTCGAGGACCTCACGCCCTATTATCCGCTGCAACGCATCTTTCTGGAGAACGCCGCCGCCGGCAACAAAGACGTCTCCATGCGCGCGATCGACATTCTCACCCCCATCGGCCTCGGCCAGCGGGGGCTGATCGTCGCCCCGCCCCGCACCGGCAAGACCGTCATCCTCCAGGGCATCGCCAACTCCGTCGCGGCCAACTACCCCGATGTCACCCTCATCATCCTCCTGATCGACGAGCGACCCGAGGAAGTGACCGACTTCCGCCGCAACACCCGCGGCGAGGTCATCAGCTCGACCTTCGACGAAAGCCCCCAGAGCCACGTCCACGCCGCCGAGATGGTCATCGCCAAAGCCCGCCGTCTCGTCGAAGCGGGCAAGGATGTGGTCATCCTGCTCGACTCCATCACCCGCCTCGCCCGCGCCTACAACGCCCTCGCCTCCAACAGCGGCAAAATCATGTCCGGAGGTCTCGAAGCCACCGCCCTGCAGCGGCCGAAGCGCTTTTTCGGGGCCGCCCGCAACATCGAGGAGGGCGGCAGCCTCACCATCATGGGGACGGCGCTGGTCGACACCGGCAGCAAGATGGACGAGGTCATCTTCGAGGAGTTCAAGGGCACCGGCAACATGGAGCTGCACCTCGACCGCGACTTGGTCAACAAACGCATCTTCCCGGCCCTCGGCTTCGAGCGCAGCGGCACCCGCAAGGAGGAGCTGCTCTACCACCCGGACGAGCTCAACCGCATTTACTCCCTGCGCCGCGCCATGCAGGGCGTCCCTCCCGTCGAGGCAATGGAGATGTTGATTACGCGATTGAAAAAGACCAAGACCAACGCAGAATTTTTGATGTCCCTTAACCGCTAGCCCAGATTCCCCAACTCACCGCAAACGTGCTCTCGAGTGATGATTTTCTTGTCCAACTAATTGTTGATAAAGGGCTTGTGCCCGAAGAAAAGGTGGAGGAGATCCGTTCCCGCCTTGTCAACCCGGACGACCTTACGGAGGCGCCCCGCAAGCTCGTTGATGTTGTCATCGAAGAGTGCGGCCTCTCCCAGGATCAGGTCACTGAATTGCTCGCGGAGGAGTTTTCCATGCCGATGGTCTCCCTCAAGGGCCACAAGGCCAGCCAGGACGCCCTCCGCACCCTCCCGCGCCACCTCGCCAACCGCTACGAGGTCTTCCCCGTCGAGCGCCAGGGCAACAGCCTCAAGGTGGCGATCAGCAATCCCCTTGATGTCGACGGGATCGACAGCCTCAGCCACGTCCTCCAGCTCGCCATCGAGCCCTGTGTCGCCTCGTCCGAGGAAATCCGCGAAGCCATCATCCAGCACTACGGCACTGGGGAAGCCACCGTCGAGAGCGTGCTCGATGAGTTTTCCGAGGACGACAAAAAGAAGGACAGTTTCGAGGCCCAGATGCGCGACGATGAATCCGTCGCCGAGTCGGACGCACCCATCATCCGCCTGGTCCAGTTGATCATCAACGAGGCCATGAAGCGCCGCGCCTCCGACATTCACCTCGAGCCGCTCGAAAAACGATTCCGCCTGCGCTACCGGATCGACGGGGTGCTCTTGGAAGCCGAGGGGCCGCCCAAGCGCCTGCAGCTCGCCATCATCTCGCGGCTGAAGATCATGGCCAACATCAGCATTGCCGAGAAGCGCATCCCCCAGGACGGCCGCATCCAGGTCACCACCGAGGGCAAGGACATCGACCTGCGCGTCTCCTCTCTCCCGACCGCCCACGGCGAGAGCATTGTCATGCGAATCCTCGACAAGGAAGGCCTTATGCTCGGCCTCCCCGAGCTGGGCTTCCTCAGCGACGACCAGGCCACCTTCGAGCGCCTCATCTCCCTGCCGGACGGCATCCTGCTCGTCACCGGCCCGACCGGCTCGGGCAAGACGACCACGCTGTATGCGTGCCTCAACTACATTAACCGGCCCGACCGCAAGATCATCACGGTCGAGGATCCGGTCGAGTATCAGCTCAGCGGCATCAACCAGGTCCCGGTCCGGGCGGAGGTCAAAATGACCTTCGCCAACGCCCTCCGCTCCATGCTCCGGCAGGCCCCCAACATCATCATGATCGGCGAGATCCGCGACCTCGAGACCGCCGAGATCGCCATCAACGCCTCCCTCACCGGGCACATGGTTTTCAGCACCCTGCACACCAACGACGCCCCCGGGGCCGTGACCCGCCTGATTGATATCGGAGTGAAGCCGTTCCTCGTGTCCGCCTCGCTGCGGGCGGCCATGGCCCAGCGGTTGGTCCGCAAGATCTGCCCCCGTTGCCGGGGTCCCTACGAGCCCGACAGCCGTGAACTCCGCTCCCTGAATATTTCCGCGGACATGACCGAGGGGGCCAAGTTCATGTCCGGCAAGGGCTGCACCTACTGCCATGGCACCGGCTACCGCGGCCGGATGGGCATTTTCGAAGTCTGCCTCGTCACCGAGGACATCCAGCGGCTTATCTACGACGCCGTCTCCACTTCCAGGCTCCGGGCCAAAGCCCGCGAGCAGGGCATGCGCACCATGCGCGAGGACGGCGTGCGCAAGGTGCTCGCCGGCCTCACCACCATCGAGGAGGTCGTCTCCATCACCGTCGGCGATCTCGATTGATTCCCTTTTCCTCCCCTAAGCATCCTTTCCCGACCGCCCATGAGCTACGAAATGAATGACCTCCTGGAGTTCGTCTGCGACGAGAACGCCTCCGATCTCCACATCCACGTCGGGCAACCGCCGACGGTCCGTGTCCATGGCGGCATCACCCCCGTAGAAGGTCCGGACCTCACCCCGGAAGACACCGAGGCGCTGATGATGGCGATCACTCCGGAGAGTTACCAGCAGCAGGCCAAGACGGTGGGTGGGGCCGACTTTGGCTTCGCCTATCTCGACCGGGCCCGCTTCCGGGTGAGTGTCCTGCGCGCCAAGGGCCACTACGCGATGGTTCTGCGGCAGATCCCCAACTACATGTTCGGCCTGCGTGAGATCGGCCTGCCCGACAAGGTGCGCGAGTTGCTCTACCGTCCCCGCGGGCTCATCCTCGTCACCGGGCCGACCGGTTCCGGCAAGACCACCACCCTCGCCTCGATGCTCAACTACATCAATGAGAACCGCGAGGGCCACATCATCACCATCGAGGATCCGATCGAGTATTACCATAACCACAAGAAGTGCATCGTCACGCAGCGCGAGGTCGGCATCGACGTCCCCACCTTCGCCGAGGCCATCCGCCGCGGTCTGCGCCAGGATCCCGACATCATCCTCGTCGGCGAGATGCGCGACCTCGAGACGATTGAGGCTGCGATCAGCGCCGCGGAAACCGGCCACTTGGTTTTCGGAACTCTCCACACCACCGGGGCCGCCCGCACCGTCGACCGCATTGTCGACGCCTTCCCGGCGAACATGAAGGACATGATCCGCACCCAGCTCGCCTCCTCCATCGTGGCGGTCATTTCCCAAGTGCTCTGCAAGAAAAACGGCGGCGGCCGCGTCGCCGGCTACGAGCTGATGATTTCCACCAATTCCATCCAGGCTCTCATCCGCGACAACAAGACCTACCGGATCAACTCCGACATCCAGACCGGGGCCAACGTCGGTATGATCACGCTGGACACCCACTTGATGAGCCTTTTCAACCGCGACCTCATCTCCGCCGACGAGGTCATCGAAAAAGCCCAGGAGCCCAACGCGATCCGTGAAAAACTGGCCGCGCTTGGCGTCGACCTGAAAAAAGCCTGATCCTTTTCCCCTATGTTCGAGACCCAAAGCCTGCCCCTCTATGATATGCTGAAGGAGCGGGAATTGCTTCCCGAGGACCAGCTTCAGAACGTCCAGCTCGAGCACCAGCAGCAGGGCCGGCCCCTGGCGGAGCTTCTCCTCGAGCTCGAGTTGATCGAGAAGGAAAACCTCCTCCGCCACGTCGCCGAATACCTCGGCTGGGAATACCTTGATCAGGTCCCGGAAGAACTCCCCGAAGCCGTCGTCAACAGCATCCAGGGAAGCATGGCCCGCATGTACGGGGTCGTTCCTCTCCGGGCGGACGCCAATTCCCTCGATCTGCTCGCGATCGATCCGTTCAACAACCAGATCGTCGATGATCTCACCTTCGCGCTCGGGCGCGACATCCGGCTCGTCGTGGCCGACCCCGCCGTGGTCGAGAAACGGCTCCGCGAAATTTACGGCGAAGAGGATGCCTCCATCGACGAGATCCTCGCCGAACTCAAGTCGGCGCCGCTGGCCGAGGCCGGCGAGGAAGGAGTCTCCGAGTCCGATCTGGAGGCGATGGCCAATGAGACGCCCATCATCCGCTTCGTCGGCTTAGTGCTCAACCAAGCCATCCGCGACAAGGCCTCCGACATCCACTTCGAGCCGTTCGAGCATGAGTTCAAGATTCGCTACCGCATCGACGGCGCCCTCTATGAAATGGCGCCGCCGCCCAAGCACCTGGCCCTCTCCATCACCTCCCGCGTCAAGGTCATGTCCAACCTCAACATCGCGGAGCGCCGCGTGCCGCAGGACGGACGGATCAAAATGACCATCGCCGGGCATCCGGTGGATCTGCGTGTCTCCTGCCTGCCGACTCAGTTCGGCGAAAGCGTCGTCCTCCGGGTGCTCGACCAGACGGTCGTCAACCTCGACATCGACAATCTCGGCATGCCCCAGGACGTCGAAGAAACAGTCCGCGAGATCGTCAAGCGCCCCAACGGCATCTTCATCGTCACCGGCCCCACCGGCTCCGGCAAGACCACCACCCTTTACAGCGCGCTCAAGCTGGTCAATTCCATCGACCTCAAGCTTCTCACCGCCGAGGACCCGGTGGAGTACGAAATCGAAGGCATCATGCAGGTCGGCATCCGGCCGAGTGTCGGCCTCACCTTCGCTTCCGCCCTGCGCTCCTTTCTCCGCCAAGACCCGGACATCATCATGGTCGGCGAGATCCGCGACCTCGAGACCGCCCAGATCTCCATCCAGGCCTCTCTCACCGGCCACCTCGTGCTCAGCACCCTGCACACCAACGACAGCGCCGGCGCCATCACCCGCCTCATGGACATGGGCGTGGAGCCGTTTCTCATTTCCTCCTCGCTCGAGGCCATCCTGGCCCAACGCCTGTTGCGCCGCATCTGCCGAAGCTGCCGTTCCGCCTATGAGCCCAGCGAAAGCCTCGTCGCCCAGCTCGGCCTCGATCCGGTCGAGATCGGCGACCGCGATTTCTACTACGGCAAAGGCTGCGATGAGTGCAACGACACCGGCTACAAGGGCCGCATGGGCATTTACGAAATGCTGCGGATGACGGATGCCATGCGCGACCTCGTCACCGAGCGGTCGCCCACGCTCACCCTGCGGGAAAAAGCCCTCGAACAGGGGATGCGCACCCTGCGTGAGGATGGCCTGCGGGCCATCTTCGATGGTGACAGCACCATCGAGGAAGTGATAAAATATACCTGAGTTCGGTCCCCCTACCTACGTCCCATGCCCAAATTCTCCTTCACCGCAGTCGACGCCAACGGCAAAGAACGCACCGGAGTGGTCGAAGCCGCCACTCAGGAGCTGGCCTCATCCCAGATCAAGACGATGGGGCTGTATCCGACCAACATCACCTCGGACTCCGCCAAAACGGGTGGGCGGGTGGCGAGAAAGGGCGCCCGCGGCGCCATGGTTGGGGTCAGCAAAGCGAAAAAGCCTCTCGTCATCGGCAGCGTCATCAACCAGAAGGGCCTGACTGTCTTCACCCGGCAGCTCGCCACTCTCATCCAAGCCGGCCTCCCCCTGCTCCGCGCCCTCGAAGTGCTCGAGCGCCAGGAGAAAAACGTCGCCTTCAAGTGGGTGCTCGGCCAACTGGCGGAGAATATCCGCTCCGGCAACACCTTTTCCGAGGGCCTCCAGCAGCACCCCAAGGTCTTCAACCGCCTCTTCATCAACATGGTCAAGGCCGGTGAGGCCGGTGGCGTGCTCGATGTTGTCCTCAATCGCCTCGCCCGCTTCATGGAAAAAGCCCTCCGGATCAAGGGCAAGGTGAAGTCGGCCATGGTTTATCCGGTCATCATCTTTTTCGTCGCCATGGTCATCATGGCCGGCCTGCTGATGTTTGTCGTCCCCCAGTTCGAGAGCATCTTCGAGGATATGCTCGATGGCGCCGAGCTGCCCGGCCTGACCCAGTTCGTTCTCGGCACCAGCGACTTCGTGAGAAACAATATTTTCCTCACCATCGGCATCCTGATTGCCCTCTACATCGTCCTCAAAGTCCTCAAAAAGACCCGCCGGGGCGCCCGCATCGTGGACTGGTCGGTGATCTCCATGCCGCCCATCGGCGACCTCTTCCGCAAGGCCGCCATCGCCCGTTTCTCCCGTACCCTCGGCACCCTCCTCTCCAGTGGCGTCCCCATCCTCCAGGCGCTCAACATCACCCGTGACACCTCGGGCAACACCATCCTCATGGACGCCATCGACGATGTGCACGACCGGGTCAAGGAAGGCGAGGGAGTCGCCGGCCCGCTCGAGCGCACCAAGGTGTTTCCGACCATGGTCACGAGCATGATCGAGGTCGGCGAGGAAACCGGCGAGCTTCCCGAGATGCTCAACCGGGTGGCCGATACCTATGACGAGGAGGTGGACAACGCCGTTGCCGGTCTCACCTCCATCATCGAGCCGATCATGATCGTTTTCCTCGCCATCATCGTCGGCACCATCGTCATCGCGCTCTTCCTGCCGATCGTTAAGATCATCCAGGAGCTTTCCTAAGGCTGTTCGCGCCGGCCGGTCGCCGGGCAACGGCGGCTCCGCCTTTCCAGCCCGGGCTTGACTCGCTCCCGGTCGACGCCTTCATGTTGCTGTTCCCAAGGCAGTCCTCCCGGCCGATTTAGCTCAGTTGGTAGAGCATTTCATTCGTAATGAAAGGGTCGTCGGTTCGAGTCCGACAATCGGCTCCACTCCTTTTCGCGTGCCTGTCCCCTTCGGCGCGGATGCGGTCACAGGGCCGAGTCATCCACTACGAGGCCAACCCGAACTGGTACTGTTTCGTCCCACCAAGTCTGCCATCGCGGTCATCGCCTGGTGTCAAGAACCTCCCCGTCCATGGCCTCACCACCCCGGATCCCCACTGCCCTGATTGACTCGAAGACTGGCGCACCGCCCCCCGCCACCCACTGCCCCGACCCCACTCCGCCCTGGAGCGTCGGCTCCTGGAGGCCATCGCAAGGGGGGAGACTCTGGCCATCCGGTATATAACCGGCCTGGCCTATTCTGAAGTGCGCCGCATCCGCCCCTTGCGGCTCCTTCAGGCGGAAGGGTTTTCCCCGGTCTACCTGGAGGCACATTGTGATCCGCGGGGCGGACCGCGCACCTTCCGGCTCGACCGGTTGCGGCTCGACTGACCCCGTCGGATCCGTGAGGGGGGGCTTCGCCGGTCCCCGTGGCTTTCCGGGCTTGAACCGCGGAAACGATGGCTCAACTTTGCCAGACCGGGGTCGAATCCCCTTTCATCCGTGGACGAACCCATCCGCATCATCTCCGACCTCCATCTCGGTCACCGTGCCAGCCTGGTCCTGGAAATCGCCCAGGTGGAGCCGCTTTTCGCCGACATCGGCACGCTCATCTTCAACGGCGACACGCTCGAGCTGCGCTCGGTCAAAAGTCGCCAAAAGGGCGAAGCCACCCTGGCCGCGGTGCGGGAGTTCTGCGACACCCAGCCCGCCACCTCGCTGTTCATCAACGGCAACCACGACCCGGTCATCTCCACCTGCAACCACCTGGAAGTGGCGCAAGGCCGTGTCCTCGTCACCCACGGTGACATTCTCTTCCACGATGTCGCCCCTTGGTCCGACCAAGCGAGCGGCCTTCGCCAAGCCAGCGACCGAATCCTCAATGAAATGGAGGAGCGGGAGCTGAGCGACCTGGAGGCGCTGCTTTCGGCCAACAAGCGGATTTCCCAGACCATCGATTACGAGGATATCTCGATTCCCAATGGCACCTGGGGCAAGGTGGCCACCTTTATGAAACAGGCCTGGCCGCCCCATCGCTTCGTCTCGATGATGAGTTGCTGGCGGCGCGCCCCCGGCCACGCCATCAATCTCATCCGCACGTACCGGCCGGACACAGAGGTCATCGTGGTCGGCCACACCCATTTCCCCGGGGTCTGGCGCCGTGGCAAGAACACCGTCATCAACACGGGGTCCTACCTGCCCGTGCTGGGCCGGCTCGCCGTGGACATCACCGGCGACACCATCTTGGTCCGGCGGGTTGTCCTGCGCCAAGGGCGGTTTCACCTTGATCGCCAAGTCGCCCGTTTCCGACTGCGCACCGCCGTCCGCCCGTCCGCCGCCCGTTCCTTCTGAGCGGCAGCCGCGGGTCCGGTCTTCGCGGCACTTCCGGCGATACCACCTCGATGAAAGTGCGGCTGGGATTTGCCGGCCCCCGGCTGGCGTCTTTGTGGCTTCGGGCTAGGATGGCTTGATGCCAACAACAGCGCCACGTCCGTTGAGGCTGCTCGTGACCGGCGCCACCGGGTATGTCGGAGGGCGGATGGTGCCGCGGCTCCTCGCGGCGGGGTGCCGGGTCCGCTGCCTGGTGCGGGATCCTTCCCGGCTGCAGGGCCGGGATTGGCTGGAGCGGGTCGAGCTGGCGGAAGGCAATCTCCTTGATCCGGAGACGCTGGGGCCGGCCTTCGAGGGCATCGGGGTGGTGTATTACCTGGTCCACAGCATGGGCGGGGGGCGGGATTTTCTGGAGCGGGATCTCCGGGCGGCCCGCAACTGCGCCGCCGCCGCGCAGGCCGCGGGCGTCCGGCGGGTCATTTACCTCGGAGGGCTTGGTGACCAAGAGGCGAAGTTATCCCCCCATCTCCGCTCCCGGCAGGAGACCGGGGAAGCCTTGCGCGGCGGAAGTGTGCCGGTGACGGAATTCCGGGCCGCCGTCATCGTCGGCTCGGGCAGCCTTTCCTTTGAGATGATTCGCTACCTCACGGAGCGGTTGCCCGTGATGATCTGTCCCCGCTGGGTGAATACACGGATTCAACCGATCGCGATCCGCAATGTGCTCGATTACCTGGTGGCGGCTCTGGACTGTCCGGAAAGTGAAGGCCGGATCATCGAGATCGGCGGCCGCGACGTCCTCACCTACGCGGGCATGATGACCGGCTATGCCAGGGTGCGCGGGCTGAAGCGCCGGTTGCTCCCGGTGCCGGTACTGACACCCCGGCTTTCCTCGTACTGGGTCCACCTCGTCACGCCGATTCCCGCCCGCATCGCCCAGCCGCTGATCAAAGGCCTCGGTAACGAAGTCGTGGTCCGATCCACCCTGGCGCAGGAGCTCTTCCCCGACCTCAACCTCCTCGATTACGAGAGCGCCGTCCGGCTCGCCCTGGCGAAGATGGAGTCAAGGGAAGTGGAAACGTCCTGGACCGGAGCGCTCACCTCCAGCCAGGGGCCGCTCACGCCGGCGGCCCTGCTCACCCGCGAGGGTTTGATCATCGAACGGCGCCAGCGGGTGGTGACGGCGCCGCGGGAGGCGGTCTACAGAAGCTTCTCCCGGATCGGAGGAGAGCGGGGTTGGCTCTACCTGGACTGGGCCTGGCAGTTGCGTGGGATGATCGACCGGTTGATCGGAGGGGTGGGGATGCGCCGCGGGCGCCGTGATCCGGACCACCTCCGCTCCGGGGACACCCTCGATTTCTGGCGGGTAGAAATCGTGGAGCCGGGTCGCCTGATTCGCTTGCGGGCGGAGATGCGGGTGCCGGGCCGGGCTTGGCTGGAGTTTGAAGCGCGCGACCATGCCCCGGGCCGAACCCTCCTGCTGCAGACGGCGTTGTTCGACCCCAAAGGCCTTCCCGGTTTCCTCTACTGGCATGCGCTTTATCCGATCCACGGCCTGATCTTCAACGGTCTCATCCGGGCCATCGCCGCAGCGGCCTCCGCGCGGGAAGAAAATCCAGCCGGGTGACCGACGATGCAGGCAGCGGCCGGATTCACTCGCATTGCGCGCCTCCCGCCTTCATCCCTGCCTCCACCATGATCCCACTCATCAGCACGCTTTGCCAGGGTCCCTTGGGAGTCGGCCAACTTCCCCGGCTCTGGTGGAAAGTCCTCCTCCACCATCACGGCCTCATCGACGAAGAATACCCCGCCTTCACCCGGGTCCTCGACCTGCATGTGGTCCAGACCCTTCGCCTCGACGAGGAAAAAACCCTCGCCTACCTGCGCCGGGAGTCCCCCGACTACCTGACTTTCGAGGCCTGGGTGCTGGAAGAGTCCGGGGGAAACCTCCACCGCCCCACGATCGAGCGCTGGAACCACGCCCTCGAAGGCCGCACCCACCTCGCCCCCGCCAAGTTCGCCGAAGTGTATCCGGATATTGGATTCGATGAGGGCGCGACCATCGCCTCGGCGGTTTTGCTCAACTGCCTGCAGGACTGGCAGCTTTTTCACCGCAACTACCTGTCCCGCCCGGACCGGCTGCGGCGGCCGGTGGTGCCCCTGATATCCAGCATCGACCGGGGGCCGCTCGGCGTCTGCCAGCTCCCCCGGACCTGGCTCAAGGTTTCCCTCGATGTACTCGGGGTGCTGCATCCCGACTATCCCGCCTGCGGCGGCGGACTTGATGCCCGGGTCTTGGCGGCCCTTGGAGTGGACCGCGATAGGGCGGTTGGCTTCATCCGCGAGCAGAGGCCCCATTATCTTGCCTTCGAAACCTGGATCCGGGACGAAACCGGCGGCGGGCCCGATCCCGCCGCGGTCGAAGCCTTCAACCACGCTCTGCTTACCCGCGAACACGGGCCGGAAAAGTGCTCCGGCATCATGCGGACCCTCGGGATCGATCGGCCCTGGACGGGCGGTGTGCTGCTCAACCACCTCGAAGACTGGAAACTGGCCCACCAGATGCTGCCGGCTTCCGCCTGATCAATGCCGGCCGGCCGGATGTTCGATACTGTAGTCCTTCAACCGATACGAACTGGTGCTCCGGCGCAGGTTTCTACCGTTGGTATTTGATGCGGGGCTGAACGTGATTGCCAGTGCCGGATCCGGCGTCACCTTGGGTCGGAACGCTCGGGTTGGCCGCCTTTGACCCCTTCAGCAGCGCCGGCCGGCCGGCCGCACTTGAGCCATGACTGATCACCCCAACGTTCTCCTCGTCTGCACGGACCATTGGCCGGGCTCGCTCCTCGGCTGCGCCGGGCACCCCGCCATCCGCACCCCGACGCTCGACCAACTGGCGCGAAACGGCGTGTATTTCCCCAATGCCTACAGCGAGTGCCCCGTCTGCGTGCCGGCCCGGCGCACCCTCATGACCGGCCTGTCGCCGCATTCCCACGGCATGGTGACCAATGCCTCGCGGCCCATGCCGGAGGTGCCGACGCTGGCCCAGACCTTTCGCGACGCCGGTTACCAGGCGGTCGCGGTCGGCAAGCTGCACGTGCAGCCCCAACGCCAGCGGCTTGGCTTCGACGAGGTCATCCTCGATGAGGAAGGCCGCGGCAGCGAAGGTTGCCGGGCCGACGACTATGAACTCTTTCTCGGTGACCACGGGTATCCGGGGCAGCGATTCGCGGGCGGCATGTGCAACAATCATTACCTCTGGCGGCCGTGGCACCTCGAGGAGCGTTTTCACGTCACTAACTGGGCCGCCGCGCAGATGAGCCGGCAGATCATCCGGCGCGATCCCCTGCGTCCCGGTTTCTGGTACCTCTCCTTCAGCCACCCGCATCCGCCGCTGGCGCCGTTGCAGGCCTATTTGGAACTCTATCGCGACCTCGAAGTGCCGGATCCATATATCGGCGGTTGGGCGGCGGGCGAACCCGATGGCTTGGCCGTGGCCATCCAGCGGGAAGTCCAAAACCTGCTCAACCGGGGCCTCGACTATACTCCCGTTGAAATCCGGGCCATTCGCCGGGCCTTTTACGCGCTCTGCACCCATATCGACCACCAGTTGAGGGTCGTGCTGGGCACCCTTCGCCAGGAAGGCCTGCTGGGCAATACCATCCTTTGTTTCACCGCCGACCACGGCGACATGCTCGGCAACCACCGGCTCTGGGCCAAGCACTGGATGTATGAAGACTCCGCCCGTGTCCCGATGCTGCTCGTCGGCACCGACAAGCAGAAGTACGACGGGCGCGTGGGTCACCACCGGGTGGATGAACGGCTGGTCGGCCTGCGGGATGTCATGCCGACCCTGCTTGATTTGGCCGGGGTCCCCGACCCCGGCCACTGCGAAGGCCGGAGCATGGTCGCCAGCGGCGGGCACGAGCATCTCTTCGGCGCCTACGGACCCCTGCATGCCTCCGGAAAAGGCAATCCCACCCGGATGCTGCGCGACGCCCGCCACAAACTGATCTACTATCCCGCCGGCAACCTGGTGCAGGTGTTCGACCTCCAGACCGACCGCGAGGAGCGGCACGACCTCGGCGGGGATCCCGACCATGCCGAAACGGTGGAGCGCCTCAGCCGCCTTTTGATCAAGGCCCTGCCCGCCGAGGAACGCGAAGCCTGGGTGACCGATGGCCGCCTCACGGGCTGGCCGGACGCCTCCCGGGCCGCTCCGGGCCCCGACTTCCGGTTCAGCGGCCAGCGCGGCCTGCAATGGCCGAGTTGCTGACCCTCACTTTTCCGCCGGTCAACTTCGCTCCGCAGTTTTTGGGTGGGAGGCCCGGACGTGCTCCGTCGCCGTCAAAGGTTCACGGATACATAGCCTCCCGCGGGACCGGCGGGATGGGGGCGACTTTCCTCAGTCCTCGGGCGGATGGTCCTCCAAGGCGGTGCGCGCATCCTCGATGAGGGTGCGGACCTCGGTGAGGAGGGACTCAATTTCGCCGCGGGCGAAGCGGCGCCAGGCGGCTTCAGCGAGACCGTCTCGTTCGGCGGCATCAAGCCCGGCGAGTGCATCGATGAGATGGCCGCGGGCTTTTTTCAACCGCACGAGGATGTTGCCGGCGAAAAGCGGATCCGGCGGCCACTCCGAGCGGAGCTGCAGACCGTTGAGAGCGCCGGCGAGTTTGGCGGAAGCGAAGCAAACGCCATCGCGGACTTCGGCGATGGGGTGCTCGGGATTGGCGTCTGCTCCGGCCCAGCCCATGGCATCGATGGTGCGGAAAAGGCCAAAACTGAGGTCCCGGGCGCGTTCGACCAGGGGGTGACCCTTGTCGGTCGCCTTCCAGTCCTCCGCTTCGGCCTCGTCGAGGGCCTCTTCGGCGGAGGCGTTCAGCTCCTCGATCCAGGCATTGCGCTCCGCTTCTTCCTCGGGGGTGAGGGGTGTCGGTTCGGGCTCTCCGCGTTCCCGGCGAAGGCGTGCCTGTTCTTCCTCGAGGATGCGGTCAAAGGCATCGGGATCGAAACCCTCCCGCTCGATGCGTGCGGTGACGCGGTCCATGAGCAGGTCGTGGCGCGCGGCCTCGGCATCGGCCTGTCGTTCTCCGGCGCCGGGCTCGGGATCGTCCTCCTCGGGAAAGGGAAAATCCTGCTCGGGCGGATGGGCGATGATGGCATCGGCGAGCTGCTCCATAAAGGACTTGAGATGGGAGAGGTTGGCTTCGCGCTGGGCGGTTTCCTCCTCTTCGGTGAGGGTCCAGGTCGGTCCGGCCTCCAGCGAGAAGTGGAAGTCCGACGACTCGATCACGACCCGCCCATTGGCGGTGCTGAACCACTCGAGGTAGAGGGCATTGCCCCAGTGCCAGGGGAAGGGGGTTTGGTTCTGGAAATGCTCGAGCAGTTCTTCTTCTGTGCAATCGGGCACGCGAACCTTTCGCGAGGCGGTGAGATCACCGGTCGCTCCGGTCTGTTTCAAGGCGAAGCCTTCGGGCAGGCCGGTGGCGGGGACGGGCTTGCCGCGGGTAAAGCGCAGGAGATGGCCGGCGAGATCCCGCCAGGGGGACCCGCGGAGGTCGAGGACGACGGGCTGGGAGCAACCCTGGAACCAGAGCCGCCCGGTGACCCGGCCGCGAACGCGGCAGTCCAGTTCGCCACGAAGCAGGGGTTCGTCCACGCGCCAGGCCATTAGCTGAAAACGTTCGGAGGATTCACGGCTGGCGGGCATGAAAAGCGAAGGAGGCGCGGTCCGTCAATCTTCGGGGCCGAGACGGGCGAAATAGATGCGAACCGGATCGATGTGGCCCTCGCCGGCGGTGGCGTTCTGGAAATACTCGGTGGCGTCGCCAATGCCATCGGTGGAGCCCTGGGAGCTGCGGTAGCGGAGGCCGGCCCGAGCTCCCTCGGCATCGTGGACCCAGCCGAGAAAAACCACGCTGTGCCCGCTGCGGACGCGCCAGAACTGGGCAAAATCACCGGGCCGGGCTTCCTCGGGCGTGATCTGGCGGCCGATGCCGAACCGGCCGACGGCGAGGGCACACTGCCGTTCACGGATTTCCGGATCCTCGACCGCGCCATACCACTCCTTCTGAAAGCGGCGCACGGCGTCGGCGGATTTTCCTTCGAGCAGTCCCGCCCTTTCGGCGGCTTGCATGGCGACGGCAAAGGTGAAGCCGCTGCAGTAGGTTCCGCCTGTGCCGGCGGCAAGAATGCGGTCGCCGGCATGGTGAATGGCCGCAGGGGTTCCCGAGCCAGTCCACTGGCGGTTGTAACCGCCGCCGTCGGGGAAAGCCCGGGCGATTTCAAGCACGAGCGGGTTGAGGCCGGGGAGGTCGCCGGAGGGATCGGCGGCCGGCAATGCCGCCGGCTGGAGCCAGATCATCAGGAGCAGCCAGCGAGCGAGGCGGGGGCGGGGTGGTCGCATGATCAAATGCATGAAGACCGGGTTGCCCACGGGCAATGGTTCTCTCGGCCGCAAGGTGGCCAGGCCGACCGCAGCGGGCTCCGGTTGAGCCGCGGAGCCTGCTCAGAAGTGGAAGACGAGGCCGCCTTGGAGGGCGACGGTGCTGCCTTGGTTGAGGCGGGCGGTGCGGGGGCCGACGCTTTGGGAATAGTCGCCCCCGCCGGTGTAAAGGGCGCCTACGAAGATGCCGGTGCCGCGGGTAATCCAATATTCTGCGGTGGCTTCGGCGAAGAAGGACGTCATCCAGGCACTCTTTTCGGAATCGTCCACAAACTGCCCGGCGGGTACGTTGGCTTGGGCCGCAACCCTCTCGCGGACTCGAAACTCGGTGCCGTAATACGACGCCGAACCGCCCACGCTGGCCTGGAGGGCGAAGCGGTTGGCGAGGTGGACGCGAAGGGTGGGGCCGAAGCGGAAGGTATAATACGCGCCCTTGAGCTGCCAGTCGCCGACCACCTCCGTCTCGCTCTCGGTGGTGGTGCGGCTGATCGGCTGGTTGCCCAGGAGCACGGTGGTGTCGACCACCTCGCCATCGACTATCGCACTTGAGGGGGCGGTGTAAGGCGGCGCCGGCGGCGTGGCGCCACCGAGCGAGTAGACATCGGTCGTGCGGGTGAGGCGCGCGACAATGGTTTCCATACTGCGGGCATTGATGTCAGCCATGCCAGCCCCGACCAGCAGCCCCCAGAAAGTGCGGTCGCCGAAGCTGCCGAACCGCCGCTCGTAGACGATTTCCCAGCCCATGCTGGTCTTGGCATCGGTCTCGGTGGCCGCACCCATGGAGCTGACTTGGAAGCCGTTGAAGGCGATGTTGCCTTCGTCGGTGATTTGGGAGGATTGGCTATACCTCCAGGTGTTGGTGAAGCCGTCGTCGGGTATGGGATTGCCCTCGGCATCCCGGCGGGCATCGCGGAGGACGCGGCCGTCGGCATAGAAGCGATCCATGATGCCGGTGGGGGCGCCGACGGCGGACGGAGGCAGGTCACCGAGATTGGCGAAGCTGACGCTGGGACCGTCGAGCACACGGAAGGCGACCCTAAAGACATTGCTGGTGGGAGAGCGGGTGACGGCGTCGCGGGTCAGTTGAGGCGGCAGCGGGGGCGGTGCGGGCAGGGTTGGGGGCGGGGTGGTCTCGCCAGGAAGCGCCGGCGCGGAGCCGAGAAGAAGGGCGGTGAGGAGAAGAAAAGAGGTTGGTTTCACGATCGTTGTTGAACAGTCGGTGGCGTGGTCCGTGGTGATGACGCCGGATGGCAAAGGGTTCCATCAAGGATCAATCCGGGGAAAAATCCAGAGAAAACCGGACCTCCGGGGCTGCGTCGGCGAAAGAGGGCCGGCGTTTGTTGCCGAGGCGGGATGGATGCGCCGCCGCTGGTCCTGCCTGGGCGGGCGGGATTGCTGACTTGCTGGCCGGGCGCTCCTCGGCTATGGCCTCGGGGATGTCTCCGGATTCGCTTCCCTCGGGTATACTCGATCGCCCCTGTCCGGCTCTCCCGCAGGCGCTGCCGCGCATCGCCAGCGGCAAAGTCCGCGAGATTTTCGATCTCGGCGATCATCTGCTGCTGCTCGCCACGGACCGGATCTCGGCGTTCGACGTCATCCTGCCGACGCCGATCCCGGGCAAAGGAGTGTGCCTGACCCAGATCAGCCGGGCATGGTTCGCCTTCACCCGAGGCCTTTTCCGCAATCACCTCGATGCCCCGGCCGAGGAAGGCATCTTCGAAGCGCTGCGCCTGTCGCCCGCCCTGGCCTTTCGCAGCATGGTGGTGCGCAAGCTCACTCCATTGCCGGTGGAATGCGTCGTGAGAGGGTATCTGGCGGGAAGCGGTTGGGCGGCCTACCGGCGGGAAGGAGCGCTCTGGGGGCAGGCGCTTCCGGCTGGCCTGCGCCAGGCCGATCGGCTTCCCGAGCCGTTGTTCACACCCACGACGAAGGCCGCCGCCGGTCACGACGAGCCGCTTTCCCTCCAACGGGCCCGGGCTATTCTCGGGACGCAGGATTTCGAGGAAGTGCGCGCCGCCAGCCTCCGGCTTTTTGCCGCCGCCTCCGCCCTCGCGGCCCGTGCCGGGCTCATACTGGCCGACACCAAGTTCGAGTTCGGCCGGGGGGAGGACGGTTCCCTTTGGCTGATCGATGAGATTCTCACGCCCGATTCATCCCGCTACTGGGAGGCCAAACTCTGGCAGCCCGGCCAGACCCCGCCCAGTTTCGACAAGCAATATGTCCGCGACTACCTTTCGAGTCTCAGCTGGGACAAAACTCCGCCCGGGCCGGAGCTGCCTCGGGAAGTGGTCGCCGGCACGCGTGAGCGCTACGTGGCGGTCTGGCGCCGGCTTGCCGCGGCCATGGAGGAGGGAGCCGAAGAGACCGTCTTGCCGGGCTGATCCGGCCCCGGGGGGGAAGCCCCGGCTCAGGCCGTCGGGCCACTTCGAGGGGCGGCGGGGAAGCCGGTTGGGCTCAGTCAAAGACCGCGGTTCAGGCTGCGCTTGCGCACTGTGATCAAGCGGTGGTGCCGACGGAAACCACGGTAAATCTTCGGGACCGCTTCCGTGGAAGCCGGAGAGTTAGGGGATACTACCCAAGGGAATGCTTTAAGGACCGTTCCGGTTTGGCCCGATTGCTAAAAAAACGTCAATTCGGTATCCTCTCCCCACCTTTTCAATTGATCGATTCCCTCCCGTTCCCCTGAGGCCGAGGTCTCAGATACTCCTCCCGAAAAAGCCCCGCGCTGCGATGCGCGGGGCTTTTTTCTTTGTCGGCCGGATGGGTGCGGCGGCCGGCGGCGCGCCCAAGCCCGCGCCTCAGGTGTCGGTCTGGATGCGCAGGGTGATGAGTTCGTAGGGGGAGAAATCGACTTGGGTGAGTGGGGCGAGGGGATTGTGGGCGGCGCCCCGGAGGTCGGAGCGGAAGGCGGCACAGCCGGGGCGAAGCACAACCTTGGCCGTGCCGCGGCGGCCCGCGACCTCGTTGAGGCGCAGAAACCAGGCGCCCGGCCCGGCGGGGCGCGCCCAGACGGGGAGGAGGCCGGGATCGCCCTCGATTTTCACCAGCCCGGCCTCGACGGCCGGCCCCCGGTAACTCACCAGCGGAGTGAAAAGCGTGTCGGCGAGGGCGGCGGGGTGATCCTCGCGGGCGAGGCCGGCGCTGTAACGGCCGATCGCTGTATTGATCCTGTGGATACCGATGTCGGAGACCTCGGAGGCCGCTTTTTCCCGGCGGATGGCGGGGGGGTAGACGTGGTGGTAGCCCTTGCCCTCGCCGGTGATGGTGGCGCTGCGAACGAGGGAGAGGGTGAGGCAGCCGGAGCGGGCGGAAAAGCCGTACTTGGCCTCGGTGACGAGGAAGAATCCGTCCTGCTCGCCATCGTCGGTGACGGCGGCCCAGCGGCTGGCGGACACCTCCCACATGGCCTCGACATCCTGCGGGCCGGGTTGCTGCGGTCGGAGCACGCTGCCGAAAGGCACGCCGAAGCGGGCCATGGCGCCGGCGTGGGCGGTGGGGTAGAGGACTTTGAGGAGGGTGTGTTTTTCCTGCCAGTCGAGTTCGTATTCCACCCGCAGGCAGGAGGCGCCGGCATCAAGGCGGTAGCGGGTGGTGATGCGGCTGGCGTCGCCAAGGCGGCGGGTGAAGGCGATGACTCCGCGGGTCGGGCCGCTTTCCTCGAGCTGGCAGGAAGCGGGCGTGTCCACGGGTTTGCCGAGGGCGAGGGTCTGGCGGTCGATGTCCCAGGCCTCGAAGAGGTGCGGCCGGTCCGGGTAAAGGGCGAAGCCTCCTGCCGGGGCGGTGAAATGAACCGGTTCATTGCCGCAGCGCAGGGCGGTGATTCGGCCCTGGGGATCGAAGGTGGCCTGCACGTTGCCGTTTTCCAGGCTGCGGTCGGTGGAGCGGACGGGAGGCAGATTGGAAAGGGGGACGAGTTCGGCGACCGGCCGCCCCGCCAGTGGAGGGAGGACGATGGCCGCCGGTTCCGGGCGGCCGGGCAGGTGCACGACTTCGCGGCGCGGGTGGGGCAGGGGATTGAAAAGAGCCTCCTTGCCGTCGGCGATGGAAAGGCCGGCGGAGGCATCGCCGAGGGCCTCGGCGGTAATGCGGGTCAACTCGTCCTGGGCTTCTGAATACACTTCGGAGATGGAGCTGCCGGGGATGTAGTCGTGGAACTGGGCGAAGACGAGCCGCCGCCACCACTCGGAGTTGATCTCGTCGCCGCCGCGGGCGCAGCGGGCGGCTTCGGCGGTCTGGAGGGCGCGCTCGCAGGCGCGGAAGACCGCCTTGATCTGTCCGTGGGTGGTGAAGGTGCCGCGGTGGTATTCCAAATAGAGCTCGCCTTGGTAGACGGGCAGCCGATCGCGCACGCGTTCGAGGCGGTCGAAAAAGTCGCCGACGCGGTCCCAGGCCAGTGGCGGGGCGCCGGCGAGATCGGCCATGCGGCGGGCGCGTTCGCACATCTCTTCGGTGACCCCGCCTCCCCCGTCGCCGAAACCGTTGGGGAGGAGGACCTCGTCATGCACGTCGGCCTGCTTGTAGGATTCGGTGATGCGGGTGATTTCATGGATGTCGACATTGCCGTTGTAGCCGCCGCCGTGGAGGATGTGGGCGAGCACCTCGCTGCCGTCGTGCCCGCGCCAGAGAAAGCTGCTGTAGGGGAAGGGGGTGATGGAGCTCCAGGTGAGCTTGGTGGTGAAGAAAAAGCGTACGCCGCATTCCCTCATGATCTGCGGCAGGCAGGGGGCGTAGCCGAAGACATCGGGCAGCCAGAGGATGGGGGAGGGTTTGCCGGTGAGCTCGGCAAAACCCTCCTGGCCGACGAGGAAGCTGCGGGCGAGAGCTTCACCGCAGGGGAGCACGGTGTCGGACTCGACCTCGGTCGCCCCGACCGCCTCCCACTGGCCGGCTTTGATCCGGCGCTTCACCTGGCGGAGCAGCTCGGGGGAGCGTTTGCCGACGGCCCGGTAACTGGCGGGCTGGCTGTAGGCGAATCGGAATTCCGGATACATTTCCATGAGCCGGTTGGCGGTGGCGAAGGAGTGGACGGCCTTGAAATCGCCGATCCGCTCGGGCCAGAGCCAGACCAAGTCGATATGGGCGTGCCCGGTGAGGATGCCGCGGACGGTGGGGTCGGCCGCGGGCAGTTTCTCATAGGCGGCGGCGAGGGCGGCGCGCATTTCGGCGGGGCCGCCGGTGTCGAAAGCATCGATGGCCTCGTCAAGGTGGCGCAGCAGTCGGCGCATGAGCGGGGGGATCCGGTCGAGAAAGCGTTTGTAACCAACGGGGGGGAAAGCGCTTTCGCCTTCGGGAAAGGTTTTGCGGGCGAGCAGGACCACGACCTCGAAGAGCACCTTGAGGTCGTGGTAAGCGCCCCAGGCGTGGTCGTCGCGCAGGACCAGCTCGGCGCCGTCGCAACGGCTTCCCTGTGGGTCGACGCCGCGGTGCTCGGGGTGCCAGATGCCGGTCTCGAGGCAGATTGACTCGATCCAGACCTCGCGGGCGGAGGAGGGGAGGGGGCAGTAGGGATGGGCGATGTCGATGCCGAAGTGGGGCCGGCCGCGGATGTAGGCGGTGCTTTCGCCCTGGTTTTTCCAGCGGAGGTAACGGCGCTCGCGGGAAGAGCCCTTGGGGAGGGTGAGGCGAAACCAGGCTTGGTCGAAAAGCCGGCCCCAGTGGAAAGGCGGCTCGACCGGCCTCAGAGCGAGTTCGGAGGCCTCCCGGAACGTGCGGTGCAGCGGACTGGCCTCGGTGGCTTCGATGGCGAGACTGCCGAGGGGCCTCCAGATGAGTTCTTCCAGGCGTTGCAGGGTTTTGGTGACGCGCGGAGGGACCAGTTGCAGAAGAGGATTGGGAGGGAGCATGGCGGAAAGATGTCGTTGGCTGAAGCAGTCGTGCTCAGGGAGCGTGGGACGGCCGGCGGGCGACGGCCGGGGCGGGGATGGGTGCGCCTGACCGGATCACAGAAGACGTTGCTGGGTCGGTGGTTCGTCCGGCCCCGGCAGGCCGACCGCGAGGTAGCCCTGGGAAGTCAGGACCCGGCCCTGGGGCGTGCGGTGGAGGTAGCCGCTCTGGATCAGGTAGGGCTCGTGGACCTCTTCGATGGTTTCGGCCTCTTCGCCAAGGGCGACCGCGAGCGTGCCGAGTCCGACGGGGCCGCCGCCGTGGCTGAGCGCGAGCAGGCGGAGGAGGCGTTTGTCCATTTCATCGAGGCCGGCGGCATCGATCTCGAGCAGCTCGAGGGCGGCGGAGGCCGAGGCCCGGGAAATGACGCCGTCACCGCGCTCCTGGGCGAAGTCGCGGGCGAAGTTGACGAGATTGTTGGCGATCCGGGGGGTGCCGCGGGCGCGGCGGGCGAGTTCTTCGGCGCCGTCCGGATGCACAGTGATGGAGAGGAGGTCGCAGGTGCGGCGGACGATTTTGACGAGGTCGGGCAGCTCATAGTAGTCGAGCCGGCTCTGGAGGGTGAAGCGGCTGCGCAGCGGGGCGGTGAGCAGGCCGCTGCGGGTGGTGGCGCCGACGAGGGTGAAGCGCGGGATGTTGAGGCGGACGCTGCGGGCGTTGGGCCCTTGGTCGATGACGATGTCGATCCGGAAGTCCTCCATCGCGCTGTAGAGGTATTCCTCGACGGTCTTGGAGATGCGGTGGATCTCATCGATGAAGAGGATGTCGCCCTGCTCGAGGTTGGTGAGCAGTCCGGCGAGATCGCCGGCCTTTTCGATCACGGGGCCGGAAGTGATGCGGACCTGGGTGCCCAGCTCCGCACCGAGAATGAGCGCGAGGCTGGTTTTGCCGAGCCCGGGAGGGCCGCTGAGCAGGATGTGGTTGAGCACATCGCCCCGGCGGCGGGCGGCCCCGACCATGACCTTGAGGCGTTCGATGGTTTTGCGCTGGCCGGTGAAGTCGTCGAAGCAGGTGGGCCGGAGGGTGGCTTCCTGCGGGGTGAGCGGACTCTCAAGGGTGCGGGTGAAAAACGTGCTGCCTTTGTCGGAGGGCTCGGGCATAGAGGGCTTGGGGGAGGACCTTGGCGGGTGGGGCCGGGAAAAGCAAAGCGCAATCCGGCCGGGTCGTATCTCAGGCCTCCTCGCCGATGAGTTCCTTGGGCATCGCACTCTCGGGCAGGCGCTCGATTTCCGCCCCCAGCGGGATCAGTTTGCGGTCGATCCGTTCGTAGCCGCGGTCGAGGTGGTAGATGCGCTGAATCCAGGTCTCGCCGCGGGCGGCCAGGCCCGCGAGGACGAGGGCGGCGGAGGCGCGCAAGTCGGAAGCCATGACCGGGGCTCCGGAGAGGGCGGGACGGCCCTTGATGATGGCGGAGGCGCCCTCGATGGCGATGTCGGCGCCCATGCGCTGCAGCTCGGGGACATGCATGAAGCGGTTCGGGAAGACCCGCTCGGTGACGATGCTGAGGCCGGGCGCGAGGGTCATGAGGGCGCACATCTGGGCCTGGAGATCGGTGGCGAAGCCGGGGTGCGGGAGGGTGATGACATCAACCGGGTTGAAGGCCCGGCCGTGGGCGCGAAGGCGGATGGTGTCTTCGTCGGGAAAGGAGAGGTCGGCGCCGGCTTCGGCGAGTTTGTCGACAAGGGAGGCGAGGTCCTGCCGGCGCGCGCCGGCCACGGTGACATCGCCCTGGGTGATGGCGGCGGCGAGCAGGAAGGTGCCGGCCTCGATCCGGTCCGGGATGATGCGGTGGGTGCAGCCGTGGAGTTTTTCGACGCCCTCGATGCGGAGGGCGTGGCCGCCGACGCCCTCGATTTTCGCGCCCATGGCCTGAAGGAGGTGGCAAAGGTCCACGATCTCGGGTTCGCAGGCGGCGCTTTCGATCCGGGTGACGCCGGGGGCGAGCACAGCGGCCATGAGGACATTGGCGGTGCCGAGCGCGGTGCTGCCGTGGCGGCCGCCGAGAAAGACGGCCTCCCCGTGGAGATCCTGCCCGTCGAGGTGGACGTAGCCGCCCCGGACCTCAACGCGACAGCCGAGCCGGGCAAACCCCTTCAGGTGCAGGTCGATGGGCCGGGGGCCGATGACGCAGCCACCCGGGTAGGAGACCACGGCCTCGCGGAGCCGCCCGAGCAGGGGACCCATGAGGCAAACCGAGGCCCGCATCTTGCGCACCAACTCATAGGGGGCGAGTGATTCGACCGAAGCCGCCTGGATGACCCAGGAATGTGCGTCCTTCCGCTCCACGCTGGCCCCGAGGTGCTCGAGGATCTGGGCCATGAAGCGGATGTCGCTGAGGTCGGGGACGTTTTCGATCGTGACCGGTTCGTCGGTGAGCAGAGTGGCGGCGAAGATGGGCAGGGCGGCGTTTTTGGCGCCGCCGGCGGCGACCCGGCCGTGGAGGGGAAGACCTCCCTTGAGGTGTATGACATCCATGAGCGAAGCGGAAAAAAGCGAACCCGGGCGACGGCCGGGCGGGCGAATGCGGGCGATGTTGGGAGGCTCCGGCGATCCCTGCAAGGCGCAAGGCGCGGGCGGCTGCAGGAACGGCGTCGGCGGCGGGTGGGACAAGCGGCGGATTGACCTCCATGGCCAAGGAAGCTTTGCTGGGCGCGGCTCAAAAAACCGAAATGTCCACTTTCCTGATCGAAATCCCCGTGCCCTCGATGGGCGCCACTGTGCATGAACTCACTTTGATCGATTTGTTCGTCGAGGCGGAGTCCCGGATCAGCAAAGGGCAGAAGGTGGCTGAGTTCGAAAGCGACAAGTCGGTTTTCGAATTCGAGGCGCCCTGCGACGGGCGGATCCG
>REEB01000257.1 GCA_007695295.1 Puniceicoccaceae bacterium | reverse complement strand
GTGATGTAGCGGCGCTCGTGCTCGCGGCCGTTGATGCCCTCCCAGCGCACTTCCACCTCCAAGGTGATGCGATGGTCGTGGTCGTGGATGATCCGGCGGGTTCCCGAAAAGCGCTCGAAGGCCGCATCCGCCAACCCCTGCTCGATGGCGAGGTCCGCCTCTTCGTCGAGCTGGATGATCTGGTCCCAACTGAGCAAACGCATCGTTTCCACTTCACTCTGCAACACCTGTGAGGCTAGGGTGCTCAGGCGCGCGTTATCCAGAAACCGGAAGGAAATTCCCAAGGACATAACCACGCTCGCGAAAAGCATCGCCACCACCGAGGTGGCGATGACGACCTCCATGATCGTGAATCCGGCCTGGGACCGGTGGCTGAGTGTGCGCTTCATGCCGGACCGAATCGGCGACCGCGGGGGCGGCTGGAGACCCGAGGGGCAAATTGAAGAACCTTACCGGGCTCGCTCCCGGAGTGTCTTCACAGGGGCTTCCAACTCCATTTACGGGTTAATTCTAATAAATGATGGTGATTATTGGTAAAGAAAGACTCGGACCTGCCCACGATTCTCGGATCAAGCACTGCCGGGCCCCTGCGGTCTGCTGCTCAGGAAGACTGCGGAGGACTTCCTCCATATGGAATTGCCACGCCGGAACTCTCCCGGACGCCCCAGTTCACCTCCCGACGGCGCGCGCGCTCCGCTCCCGGCGAGCTCTGGTAGACCGCCCGGAAGGCACGGCAGAAGGAGTTGGTGCTCATATAACCGGAGCGCAAGGCCACTTCTTCCACCGTCAGCTCCGTCGTCCCAAGCATGACCCGGGCATGCTCCAGACGCAGGCGACGCAGCATCCGTCCCGGCGATTCACCATAGCGGCCTCCGAACTCCCGGATGAAATGTTCCCGGCTGATCCCGCAGCGCTCCGCAATCGTCTTCAAGGTGATCGGACGACGAAATTGATCCCGGAGCAGGAAAAAACCGAACTCGAGCGGATCCTTGATCCGGCTTTCCCTCACCTGCTCCCGGTATAGCGTCAGCAGCAGATGGTAAACCGCGCCCGCCTCTTCGAGCCGATCCCCGAAGCCACTGGCCGCCGCAGCCATAAATACGGCGTCGAAGGCCCCTGCCGCCTCCGAACCTTCCGGCATCCTCACCACCCGGCCGAATTCTTCCCGCAAGCGGTCGAACATCACCCGGACATCAGGCGCAGGTGTCACCGCCAGAAAGCGCAACCGGTAGGGCTCACTCGCTCCTTCCGGATAGCCATATACCGTCGGCTCCCGGTGGGTGAAGAGCATCACCTGGCCCACCCGCGCATATCGCACGCCGTCCGGACCGGCGATGAATCCCGCGCCCCCAAGGGTCCGTTGCAGCACCAGGCTGTCCGAGCCATCCCGCCGGGCGTTGTCAAAAAAGTAAGCCGAAGTGGTCCGCACCTCCTCCGCGGCCGCCTGC
The DNA here is from genome assembly GCA_007695295.1 of Puniceicoccaceae bacterium. Classification (GTDB taxonomy): domain Bacteria; phylum Verrucomicrobiota; class Verrucomicrobiia; order Opitutales; family Opitutaceae; genus REEB01. The sequence goes on along the minus strand of REEB01000257.1, from coordinate 7,361 downwards.
ACCAGTGTAAAGGGCGTCGAAGCCATACCCCAGGATCACAAATTGAATAAAGTGTATCAACATTTTCCTATTTTCCTCCCGCTCGGTTCCGCCTTTTCATCATAACTTTCACCAACGCTTCAACCCCGATCCCTCACCGCCATGCCCGCTAAAAAATCTGCCGCCAAAGCCGCCGGCCACGCCGCCCACACTCAGGATGCCACCCACAAGGGGCTGCCCGGAACCATTGACCGCCCAATCAAGCTCACTTTCCTGGGCGCGGGCAGTTTCTTTGCCCCCCGGCTCGTCAACGATGTCGTCCGCATCCCCGGCAATGTCGGCGGCACCATTGCCCTCGTCGATATCGATGAGGGCCGCCTCAAGCTTTCCGCCCGCCTTATCCGCAAGCTCATCGGCCAAATCACGACCTCCAGGTGGAAGGTCGTCGCGTCCACCGACCGCACCGCCGTCCTCAAGGGCTCCGACTATGTGGTCAACTGCATCGAGGTCAGCGGGCTCGAGTGCGTCGTGCACGACAACGATATTCCGCTCAAATACGGCATCGACCAGTGCATCGGCGATACCATCGGGCCGGGCGGTCTCTTCAAATCCCTCCGCACCATCCCGGTCTGGCTCGATGTGCTCAAGGATTGCGAGCGGCTCTGCCCGCAGGCGCTCATCCTCAATTACACCAACCCCATGGCCATGATGTGCCTGGCCGCCGGCCGCACCTCCTCCATGTCGGTGGTCGGTCTCTGTCACTCCGTCCAAGGCACCAGCCACCTGCTCGCCCACTACGCGGAGGTGCCCTACGAGGAAATGGACTGGACCTGCGCCGGCATCAATCACCTCGCCTGGTTCACCCGCCTCCGCCACCAAGGCCGCGATCTCTATCCCGAGCTGCACCGGAAATTCGCCGCCGAAATCGCCGAGGGCATCAAGGAGTACGACGATGGCCTCGTCTCCCTCGACTCGACCGACGACAGCCATGGATCCAAAACTGAAAAGCGCTACCGCCACTCCGATCTCATCCGCAAGGACATGTGCCTGCACTTCGGCGCCTTCATCACCGAAAGCTCCGGCCACCTTTCCGAATACCTGCCCTACTACCGCAAGAGCGAGGCCGGCAAAAAACTGCTCCGCCTCGGCTACAACGGCGGCTCACGCTTTTATGCCAGCAACTGGCCGCGCTGGCGCGCCGGTCAGGACGCCTCCCGCCGCGCCATGCTCAAGGGCAAAGAACCCCTTGGATGGGACCGCTCCTGGGAATACGCCTCCTGGATCATCGAGGCCCGCGAAAAAGACACCCCTTTCCGTATCCACGGCAATGTCATGAACAACCATGGCGGCACCGGCCAGCTCATCACCAACCTGCCCGCCGATGGCTGCGTCGAGGTCGCCACCCTCATCGATGGCAACGGCATTCAGCCGACCCGGTACGGCGCCCTCCCGCCGCAAATGGCCGGGGTCTGCGTCACCAATATGAGCATGTTTGATCTCGGGGCCCAGGCCGCCATCGAGCGCAGCGTGGAAAAGGCGATCCACGCCCTCATGCTCGATCCCCTCAGCGCCGCCGTCTGCACCCCCGCCCAGATCAAGGCCATGACCCTCGAATTGTTCAAAGCTGAGAAGGATTTCCTTCCCGGCTACAAATGAGCCGGGGCGCACGGCTTCGCGCCGCCGCCCGTATCCACAATTCTACCACGCCGGGGCGGGACCACCCCGCCGCTGGAGGTTGGACCTCTTTCAGCACCAAAGGTGCGGCAGTTCCATAGCCCAGCCCAACGGGCTGGGTGATCGGACCACACGATGTTGCGGCCTGACAGGCCGCCATTCACGAATCGGTCGGACATTCCCAATCCCACACCTGGCGCTCATCACAGGGATGAATTTCCGAAGCCACCCCACCTGTGAGCAGGGGCTCTCGGTTCCTGGTGCTGAACCCCGGATGGGTACGAAGGCTGGAAAGAGACAGTGGCCTTTTGGAACACGGGATGGCAGGCTTTCAGCCCGCGGAATTTAACCTTACGGCAACCCAGGCCGTTGATCTTGGCGATTGGATTTTTACGCCGTTGGCGCATTTGGAAGGTCCATCTCCAGAAGCCGCTCCACGGCTCCGATACGACACAGGGGGGGGCCGGTGACCGCGCCCTGCCTTGGGCGCGGGTGGCCCGGGCGTAGCGGAAGCGCGGATGCGCTTTCGGGGGAGGCGGCATTGCGTTGAGGGACGAAGCCGCTCCACGGCTCCGGTTCGACGCAGGGGAGCGCGGGGGTCTATCTGTGTCGTCGTTGAAATTTGGAAATCTATCAGCACCAAAGGTGCGGCCATTCCATAGCCCAGCCCAACGGGCTGGGTGATCGGACCACACGACGGTGCGGCCTGAAAGGCTGCCATTCACGAATCGGTCCGACATTCTCAATCCCACACACAGCGCTCAACACAGGGATGAATTCCCGAAGCCACCCCACCTGTGAGCAGGGGCTCTCAGTTTCTGGTGCTGAACCGCGGATGGGCACGAAGGCTGGAAAGAGACGGTGGCCTTTTGGAAAACGGGATGGCAGGCTTTCAGCCCGCGGAAATTAACCTTAAGGCAACCCAGGCCGTTGATCTGGGCGATTGGATTTTTGCGCCATTGGCGCAGTTGAAAGGTCCAATCTCCTGCGATGGCTTCAACCCGCCGCCTGCGGGCGTTTGGAGATCCGCGCCCGCAGGAGCAGGCTCACCGGCCAACAGATCACCAGCATTCCCACCGCACAGGAGAAGAGGATGGCTTCCATCGGCACACCGCGGTCGAGGGCATAACCGAAAAGCATCGGCGAGGCGGCGGTCAGGGCCACCCCGATCGAAGCGCTGGCGCCACGGATCGTGCCAATGCGCTCCGTGCCGAAGATTTCCGCCCAGAGGGCCGAGATCACGCTTACCGAGGCGCCGAAGGACAGACCCAGGGTGATGAAAAAAACGTAGGCCCAGATCGGTTGCGGAAGGATGAGGATGGCTAGGGCGCCGGCAAAGATCAGGTTCGGCACTCCCGTGAGCTGCAGCGCCCCCAAACGGTCCACCCACGCTCCCGTGCTCAGCGAGACCAGCGCCCTCACCACCGCGAAAGCAAAGAAACCGGAGGCAAAAACTTCCGGCCCCCACCCCCGCTGCTCCGCGAGCTGACTCTGGAAAAAAATGACCCCGGTGCCGACAAAGGCCAGCGGCGCCATCAATGTCACCACGCCCCAGAAACGCCAATCCGCATAGATCTCGAGCAAACCGCCGTTTCCGCGTTCTTTTCCATCGCCCGCCGGCGCCTCGCCCCCCACGACCGTTTCAGGCCGGGCGTGCACCAACAATCGCCGCGAGAGGGGAAGCAAAACCACCAGGCAGCCCGCCGCCAACACCCACCAGGAGGCCCGCCAGCCCACCAGGCCGATCAATACCACCAAGGTGAGGGGAAAGATGGCCTCGCCGAAGGGAAAGCCGATCCCCGAAACGCTGATTGCCTTGCCCCGGTGCCGGGTAAACCAGCGACTCGCCCAGGTGATGCCGAGATTGGTCGCCATGCCCTGACCGAAAAACCGGAGCAAAAACAGCGCCACCCCCAGTATCCAAATCGTGATGACGGTGGAAGCGAGCAGACAGGCCAGAGCCAGGCCGCAGGCGACCACGGTGGCGGCCCTCGCGGGACTGTTGCCATCGATCCATCGTCCCGCCCAGGGCAGGATCATTCCGCTGGCCAGCGTGGCCACTCCATAGATGAAGCCCATGCCGCCTGGCGTCAGCCCCAGCTCCTCCATCCAGTAGGGCTGGAATATGGAGAGCAGAAAGGTCTGCCCGATACTGGAGGCAAAGACGAAACCGAAGCAAAAGCCGAGAGCCGCGCGGTAGGTGCGGACAAAGCTCCCGAACCCCTCCCCCATGGCGGTCGCGGGCAGGGCGAGGGCGCCGGCTTTTTCCCAGAACCCTCCCAACACGCGCAGAGGCAGCGGACGGTTGTCGCTTTGGTTTGTCTTCCCCTCGGTTTCCTCGGTCGGCCGGATCGGGTTGGGTTGCTGCTGCATCGGGTTTGAAACCCGCCAACTTGGCAGCACCGCCTGCCGCGATCAATCTTCACCGCGCAAAAAATTGATCTCCTTCATGGCTGGTGAGTAGACACATTTTCTGAAGCGCCAAAGGCGCGTTTTTTCCATAGCCCAGTCCGAAGGGCTGGGTATCCTGACCATGAAACCAGCGGGCTGAAAGTCCGCGATACATCTCCTCAGCCCTCATGGGCAGGTTCGCAACCGCGGGGCCGGCGGCGCTCTCCGGTGACGTCCTCCATCGGTTTCCACGGGTGGCCTGTAGTGGTCTCCACATTACGGATCGGCACGCCGGACCGTCCCCCGCAAAGCAAAGCCGGCTCGATTGCGCTTTCCGCTGGATCGCTCCATGCTGAAGTGGCAGGCTCAACGTCATGCTCCCCGCTGATCAAAAGGCTTTTCTTCCCCGCATCGAAGAGCGCTTGGCCACGATCGAAGAAGAGCTCGCCTCGCTCACCCAGGATACCCGGGCGGTGGCGCCGGATGTCTCCATCGGCCGGCTCTCGCGGCTTGATTCCATGCAGATGCAGAACATGGCCCTGGAAGCGACGCGCCGGCTCAAGGAGGAGCGCAGTCGCTTGGAGGAAGCGATCCGCCGAATTCACGGCGGCAGTTTCGGCCGCTGCTTCTCCTGCGGGCGGGAGATTGCCTCGGAGCGCCTTGAAGCCCGCCCGGATGCCGTCGTCTGCATCGGCTGCGCCTCGCGCTGACGGACAGGCCGCCCGCTCTCAGTCCGAGGTATAAAGCAGCGGTTCCTCTTCCCAGCCCGCCAACTCAAGGATGGAGTGCGCGGGGACGGTGATTTTCATCACCATCTGAAGGTTGCGGTCGATGCCGTCCTCACGGGTGTAGTAAATCGAGCGGGTCGAGGAAACGATGGAGGCGAGATCCCCTCGGTCGTTGAAGATCCCCGCCCCGCTGGATCCGCGGGCATAGTCCGCTGTGATCGCCAACCGGGGCCGGTGCAGCCGTCCACGCCGTTCGATGTAGTTTCTCGCCACGATGCCGTGGGAAACATAGTAGAGCTGCTGCCGGGGATGAGTGATGGCCGTCACCGGGGTCCCGGGGTCATCACCGCGGGAAAGCGGCGCGGGCCGGAATCCGTCCCCATCAACACGAAAGAAGGCCAGGTCATCCACCCGTGATCCCGCCAGGATTTCCTCCACCGGGTAAACCACCCCGTCAAAGGTCATGATGCCGAAGGCGTCGGCATTGTCGGCCATGATGACGTGGTAGTTGGTCACTCCGATGCCGTCCTCGCTCAGCATCACCCCGCCGGAAACGGAGATGTGCCAATCGTCGCAATGATCACATTTGTAGAGACGCCCCATCATGACCACGCTGTCGCGGCGGAGGCGGTAAATCTCGGCGGGAGTGAGGGACCGGGTCTCCGTGGAGAGGTTCACCGGCAGCGTTGATTGAGGTTTTGACCGCTCCTGGAGCTGCTCCACCAGCACTTCGGCAGCCACCACCTGTCCGGCATCTTTCATGGTTCCAAAGCGGTTCTCGAACTGTCGGATCCGCTCCTGATCATCGATCAGGTCGATGGGGTGAAGTTCACCGGCCGTCAGTGACGCGGCCAGGAGCACTCCGGAGAGGGTCAGGAGAAGGGTGAGTCGTTCGGTCATGCCGCCAAGATGCACCCGGCCGATCGATTCCGCAAGCATCCCGGCCGCGGGGCGGGATGGCTGCGGCTGATTCACGGACCCGCGGGTCGTGGGAAGGGCTCGGGACGGACCAGTTCCGGCATCGGCCGGGAGAGGATTCGCGTACCGGTTCGGATGGAAAACCCGCGCAGAAATTCCGGTGCCGGCAGCATCCGACCCCCCGGCTTTTGCAGACGCAACAAGCGCAGCACTCCGGATCCGGTCGCAAGCTGCAGGCCCGCGTCGTCGGCCGCCACCACCGTTCCCGGAGGATCGTCCGCCGCCGTTGCCACCGCCTCCGCCGATCCGATCCGGACCGGGACGCCTCCCACCTCGATCGCCGTGCCGGGCCAGGGGAAAAGGCCATTGATGCGGCGGGCCAGTTCCTCGGCCGAGGCGGCGAAGTCGAGCACACCATCGGCTTTGACGAGTTTGCGCGTATAGGTGGCGGCAGATGCATCCTGCTCCTCAAGGCGGATTGACCCGTCCAGGAGCGCAGCCCAATGCCGCTGCAAGACCCGCAGGGCGGAGCGGGCCAGCTTGGGTTCGAGACTGCCCGCCGTTTCGAGGGGATCGACCGCCACCCGGTCCAGGCCCGCCACGGGTCCGGCATCCATCGGCGGGGTCATTTTCATCAAGGTCACACCGGTTTCGCGCTCTCCGCAGACCAGCGCCCCCTGCAAGGGCGAAGCGCCGCGATACTTGGGCAGCAGCGAGGCGTGCAGATTGAAAAAGCCGCGCTCCGGCAGCTCCAGCCAGCGCCGCGGGAGAAAGTGTCCGTAGGCCATCACCACCGCCAGGTGCGGCTGGAAGGCGGCGAAGTCTTCCAGGCCGGCCGCATCCAGCCGGACGGGTTGCCGCACCGCCAGTTTCCGCGCTTGCGCCCGCTCTTTGATGGCGTTGGCCGTCACCCGTTTGCCCCGGCCGTGCGGGCGGTCCGGCTGGGTGTAGACCGCAACCAGTTCAGCGATGCCATCGGCGCCTTCCAGCAGCCAGTCCAGCACCGGCAAGGCGATTTCATCCGAACCCATGAAAACAACCCGGGGAAGCGAGGATGCTGGTGGCATGAGCGTGGATTGGACGAATCGGCCCGATGGGTTGGCCGGCCCGGGCTTCAGTGCAGGCCGGTCAGCCAGTGGTTGACCAGCGGCAGGAGCGCCCCTTCGTAGCGGAGTTGGTCCTCGGGCTTCTCCACCCCCTCGAAAATCGTCCAGTATTCGGTGTGGCCGGACGAAGCGCCCGGCTCGAGGAGGGTCAGGGGTCCGAGGCTCTCAAGCTCCAAGATGTCAGGATTGGAAAAAGTCTCGAAGCAGCATCCAAAATCCGGATACTTTTTGGCGGCCTGCGGAAAGGAGGCCTTCACGAAAACCACCCCGTCGAGCCAGTAGGCCGACCAGCCCGGGTAGGCGGTCAGGCCGAGCTTCTGCGGCTCGGTCGCCTTGGTGGTGTCGATGGTGATGAAACCCGGACGCCAGCCCCAGACGGGCAGGCTGAAATCCGTGTACGTCCAAGGCACGACTGCCCCGGCAGGGAGCAAATCGCGGGGATGCTCGCCCTTGGGTAGGAGCGGCACCACCCCGAGCCCGCCGGCTCGCAGCACCGTCAGCGCCCAGGAGGCCAGCTCCACGGGCCAGAGGCCGTCGTTGGTCAAGGTGTGGTCGATGCGGATGG
>REEB01000157.1 GCA_007695295.1 Puniceicoccaceae bacterium | reverse complement strand
AGGCCAGGATGTTGCCGTTGGCGTCGTAGCCCGGGGCGTAGGTCGCGGTGCCCCCAGTGCCGTGTAGGGTCGTCCAGAGCAGGCCGCCCACCCCGCCGGCCCCCTGCACCGTGCCGCTGAGATCCAGCCCCCAGACGTGGGACCGCAGCAGCACCACTGGGTCGGTGTCGAGGGGCTGCGTACCGTCGTACTCGGCAATGAGCAGCCACCCGTCGTAGAGGTAGCGGGTGTCGGACTGGACCTCCCAGTCCCCGGTTGGCCCGGCGGTTTCATCCCAGGATTTCACGACTTGGCGGATTCTGCGGCTCTGGGAATCAGGGGCAAGGTTGTTACTGAGGTCTTTCGATGATTTTGGCCCCAAACAAACGCCTGATTACGAGATGCTTTCAGGGACGCCTTGGCCAGCGGACTCTTGGTTGAGGGGAGGACCGCCGTCTCACGACGGCAGCTACGGACGGGGGACGCTGCACGCTGGCATCCCTCCTGAATGCTGATGAAGTCGGCGGGCCGGGCCGCCTACGCCGCAAGCGGACTCCGGCGGGACAGCCTTCGCTCTTTGCCGCGCTCCGAGCGAAGGCTGAAGGACCGCCGTCTAACGACTGCAGCTACGGACGGGGATGCGCCAGCCACCGGAGGGCGACTGGGTAGGGCGGGCTCGCCGAGCGCGCCGCAAAACGTTCCATGTCAGTGATTATTGAAATCGTGCTCGCAAGACGCCGTGATGCGCCGCCCCTGCCGGGGCGGATGATTTGGGTGGGCCGGTTCCGGTGGCTGGCGCCAACCGGCTGATTTCCGGCCGCCCCTGCGGGGCCGAAGGACCTGCCGTCTCACGACGGCAGCTACAGCAGGGGACCCGGAGGTGGCAGCCGAGGTGGCCGACCCCGCGGTCGCGGGGCAAAGTGAAAAGAGTGGCGGGAGCAAGGGTCCGCCTATGCCGCAAGCGGACTCCGGCGGGACAGCCTACGCTCTCCGCTGCGCCCCGAGCGAATGCTGGAGGACCGCCGTCTCACGACGGCAGCTACAGGGGGAGGGAACGGGGGATCGCGGAGTGAACCTGGCCGGTAGGAGGGTATCGCGGGGGAAACCCGCTCGATACGGAGAGGAGCGGGGCTGCCCGGCGGGACTCGATCCTGGCACAGGGCCGGCTCAGGCGGCGCCGAGCTGGACGCGCTCGGCGAAGTCGCCGAACTCTTCGCCGGATTCGGCTTCGGCGGCGTAGCGGCGCAGCCAGCCTGTGATGGTCTCGACGAGCTTGTCCTCGGTGAGGGCGAAGCCGACCTCGCGGTTGAGCCGGGTGCCGTTGTATTTGGCCCCCACATACAGGTTGTACTTGCCCGGGGCCTTGCCGACGATGCCGATTTCCCCGAGGTAGGGGCGGGCGCAGCCGTTGGGGCAGCCGGTCATGCGGATGCTGATGGGGCGCTCCTCGAGGCCGAGCTCGCGCAGGACCGCCTCCAAGGGCTCAAGGAGGCCGGGCAGGGCGCGCTCACTCTCGGCCAGGGCGAGGCCGCAGGTGGGCAGGGCCGGGCAGGACAATGCGTTGAGCCGGAGTCCGGTCTGGCGGTGGGAGTCGCCGAGACCGTGGCGCCCGAGGATGGCGGTGGCGGCGGCTTTGTCTTCATCGGTCAGACCCGCGATGAGCAGGTTCTGGCTCGGGGTGAGGCGGAATTCGCCGCGGTCGAGGTCGGCCAGCTCGCGCAGGGCGGTTTTGAGCGGCGAGCCCGGGGTGTCGGCGATGCGGCCGCTCTGGATGAACTGGGTGTAAAACCAGGAACCGTCGGCGGCCTGCCGCCAGCCGTACTCGTCGGCAATCCGGTCGAAGCGGTAGGGCCGGGCGGGGGCGAAGGCCACCCCGGAGCGGCGCTCGACCTCGGCCCGGAAGGCATCCAGCCCCATGTCCTCGATGGTGTATTTGAGCCGGGCGTGTTTGCGGTTGGAGCGGTCGCCGTGGTCGCGCTGGGTGGTGACGACGGCTTCGGCGACGGCGAGGACCTGGTCGGGAAAGCAAAAGCCCAGGACCTCGGCCAGCTTGGGGTAGGTGGCTGCATTGCCATGCGTCATGCCGAGACCGCCGCCGGCGACCACGTTGTAGCCGAGGATGCGGCCGGCATCGGCGATGGCGATGAAGCCGAGGTCCTGGGAGAAAATGTCGACATCGTTGCTCGGGGGCAGGGCGACCCCGATCTTGAACTTCCGCGGCAGGTAGGTCTTGCCGTAGATCGGCTCCTCCTCGGGTTCGCCGCCGGCCACGCACTCGTCCTCCAGCCAGATCTCGTGGTAGGCGCGGGAGCGCGGCAGCAGGTGGGTGCTGATGGCGCAGGCGGTCTCGTAGATCTCGGCGTGAACGGGCGAGCGTTCCGGGATGGAGTGGCACATGACGTTGCGGTTGATATCGCCGCAGGCGCCGATGGAGTGCATCAGCTCAGTGTGCATGGCCTGGATGAGCGGGCGGAGATTGCCCTTGAGGATGCCGTGGAGCTGGAAGGCCTGCCGGGTGGTGAGCCGAATGGTGCCGTTGCCGCGCTTTACCGCGAGGTCGTCGAGCAGCCGGTACTGCGCGGGGGTGCAGACGCCCCCGGAGACGCGCACCCGGATCATAAACGAGAAAGCGCGCTCGAGCTTCTGCTTGCGGCGCTCGAGGCGGAGGTCGCGGTCATCCTGCTGGTAGAGCCCGTGGAACTTGGAAATCTGGGTATCGTCGGGCGCGATCGCCCCCGTGGAGGAATCCCGGAGGCTCTCGGCGAGGGTGCCGCGGAGGTTGCGGCTGTTGGCCTTGATGACCTCGACCGGGCTGGGAGAGGGGCTGGCGGTGGTTTCGGTGGACATGATTTGGAAGCAGGGAACACCACCCCCGGGGTCGGGGGCAAGCAGAATCATTGGTTTTTAAGGAAACTTACTAAGGTATAGTGCCTGGGATCAGGTTTGCGAAAGAAGGAGGGCGGATTGGACTCCGCAGGGCGAGGCCATCTCCGCTTCGGCAGCGGCCTGGTCCGTCCGGTCTCCGTTTCCCAGCAGGTCCGTTTCGAAGTCAAGTGACGCATGGCGGGGAAGCGGGCCGGAGGCTGCGAACGGCGCCGCCGGCCGGCTCAGTCCTGGAGCATACCTTGGTGGACGGGAGCGGGCAGGAGAAAGCGCTCCAGCACCTCCCCGGCGAGGTAGATGGAGCCGGTGACGACGACATCGCGGTCGGGCAAGCCAGCCCGGCACACTCCGGCAGCGGGAAACAGCTCCGCCACGGTGGCGGTCCGCACGGGCCGCTCCGGATCCGGAGCGGGCAGGAAGGAGCGCAGTACCTCGACCGGGGTGGCGCGGGGCTGCTGCGGCGGCACCAGAAAAAGCTCGGCGGCGTAGTTGGCGGCCACCGGGATGAGCGCGGCCGCCCGGGCCGCGCCGAGCACCCCGGCGATGATGGCGGGGCGGCGGCCTTGGCGGCGGCGGCGGAGGTCGAGCAAATTGCGCTCCAGCCAATAGGCGCCTTCGGCGTTGTGGGTCACATCGATGATGAGGTCGCGGCCGTCTCCGAGGGGGTGGACCTGCCAGCGGGCGCCCCAGTCGACGGTGCGGAGGGCCTCGCGGATGGTCGCCTCCCTCAGGCCGAAGCGCCCCGCGAGCTGCCGGGCCGCAAGGTAGGCGGTGCCGGCGTTGAGCTGCTGGTAGCCGCCGCTGAGGTTGGTGGGCGGCGGGGGTGGTTTGCCGGGCCCGTAGATCTCTCCGTAGCCGGTGACCGGGCAGCCCCGCTCGGCGGCGATGCGGCGGATTTCCCCCTCCGCCTCGGCCGGGAGAAGCCCGAGAACGGCGGGCACGCCGGGCTTGAGGATGCCGGCTTTTTCGCGGGCGATGGCGGCGTGGGTGCGGCCGAGGATCTCGCAGTGGTCGAGCCCGATGGAGGTGATGACCGAAAGCTCGGGCCGGACAACATTGGTGGCGTCGAGCCGGCCGCCGAGGCCGGTCTCGATGACGGCGACATCAACTTTTTCCCGGGCGAAATGGAGAAAAGCCATCCCGGTCATGAACTCAAAAAAGCTCGGGTGGTCGTCGGGATCGCGGGCGGCGATGGCCTCGGCATGGCGCTGGAGTTCGCGGGTGTAATCCACGATCTTGTCCTCGGTGAGGATGGTGCGGTCGACTTGGATGCGCTCGCCCTGGCGGATGAGGTGCGGCGAGGTGAAAAGGCCGGTTTTGAGCCCGTGGGCGCGCAAGACCGCCTCCAGCATGGCGCAGACGGAGCCCTTGCCGTTGGTGCCGGCGACATGGATGACCGGATACGAGCGCTCCGGGTGACTGAGGGATTCGGACAACCGCTGCATGCGCTCGATGCCGTATTTGGCGCCGTGATACTTGAGGCCGTAAAGGTAGGCCTTGACCGCCGGGTAGTCCGGAAGCTGGGGAGAGGTCATGGACAGGTGCGGCAATGGATCAACCGGCGGCGCGCCCGGCCCCCGGCGCGCCGGTCTGGAGCAGGCGGAGGAGGGCGGCGATGCGGTCGCGCATTTCGAGCCGGCTGACGATCTGGTCGACGAGCCCGTGCTCGAGAAAAAACTCCGAGGATTGAAAGCCCTCCGGAAGATCGCGGTTGGTCGCCTCCTTGATGACGCGCGGGCCGGCGAAGCCGATCAGAGCGCCCGGCTCGGCGAGAATGACGTCGCCGAGGGTGGCGAAACTGGCGGTGACACCACCGGTGGTCGGGTGAGTGAGAACGGAAATGTAGGGCAGGCGCGCCCGGGCGAGCCGGGCGAGGGCGGCGCTGGTCTTGGCCATCTGCATGAGGCTGAGAATGCCCTCCTGCATGCGGGCGCCGCCGGAGGCGGAAAAGATGATGCAGGAGCACTTGCGCTCGATCGCCCGCTCGATCGCGCGGGTGATTTTCTCCCCCACCACCGAGCCCATGGAGCCGGCCCCGAAGCGGAAATCCATCACCGCCAGCGAAACCGGGATGGCGTGGATCTTGGCCAAGCCGCAGATGACCGCCTCCTTCTGGCCGCTGGCCTGCTGGTACTTGGCCACCCGCTCGGTGTAGGGGACGAGATCTTTGAACCCGAGCGGATCGACCGGCTCGAGCCCGGCGTCGAACTCCTCGAAGGAGTCAGGATCGACCAGAAACCGGATCCGGTCCGGCGCGGCGATGGGGAAGTGATAGCCACTCTTGGGGACGACGTTCTGGTTTTGCTCCAGCTCCTTGGTGTAGATGATCTCACCGGAGAGGGGACATTTCCGCCAGAGACCCTGGGGCATGTCCTTCTTTTTGACGGTGACGGTCGAGTATTTGGGTTTGCTGAAAAAGGCCATTCCACGAAAGGGAGGTCAGCCGTGTCCGAAAGTGAGCACGTCGACGTGTTTCAAGCCCGCCCGGCGCAGGACGGTGGCGCAGGCGTTGAGCGTGGAGCCAGTGGTGAAAACATCGTCGACAAGGACATGGCGCAAGGTGGGATCAAAGCGGACACCCTTTCGGATGGCAAAGGCATTTTTGAGGTTGCGCTGGCGTTGGCGGCGGTCGAGCCGGGTTTGGGTGGGGGTGTCGCGGGTGCGCTCCAGCAGGGGCAGGACCGGCCGGCCGCCTCCGACCCGGGAAACGATCCCGGCCAGCAGCACGGCCTGGTTGAAGCCGCGCTCCCGCTCCTTGCGCGCGTGCAGCGGCACCGGCACGAGGATGGCCCCGGCGAGAAAGTCCGGCAGCTCCGGATGACGCCGGGCCAAGTCCTCGAGGGCGCCGAGGACGTGAAAACCCGCCCGGTACTTCAGCGCCAGCAGCAGCGGCCGGAGGGGTCCGTGGAGCAAGGCGAGGGTTTTGCCCTCGCCAAAGCGCGGGGAAAGCTCCACGCAGTGCGGGCAGAGCCGGCCCTCTTCCACTTCGCCGAAAAAGGGGTAGCCGCAGGTCGGGCAATGGGGACGGCAGACAAGGTGGATGCGTTGGCGGCAGTCCGGGCAGAGGGTGCGGAGATTGGTGTTTTCCTCCACGAGTTCGCCGCAGGACTCGCAGGCGGGCGGGAAAAGGAGGTCCGGCCAGCCCGCGAGACGGCCGGCTTTGCGGGCCAGTTCAGCCAGCCGGACGGGCCGAAAGGGCCAGGGCCGCGGCGAGGGGTTCGCCGGAGCGATGGCTTCGTCGCCTGCCGGCAGCGTGCCCATCACTCCGCCGCCAGCGCGGCCGCCACCGCCGGGTGCACAACGCGGCCGTCGCGGGTGTTGACGCCCTTTTCGAGACCGGGAACAGCCTCCAGGGCCGCATCAATGCCGTCCTTCGCCATCCGCAGCAGGTAGGGCTCGGTCACCTGGGTGAGGGCAAGGGTGGCGGTGCGGCCGACGAGGGCCGGCATGTTCGGCACCGCATAGTGGAGCACACCTTCCTCCAGGTAGACCGGCTCCTTGTGGGAGGTCGGCCGGATCGTCTCCACACATCCGCCCTGGTCGATGGCGATGTCCACCACCACCCGCCGCGGCGCCATCGAGCGGACCATCTCCCGGGAAACGACCCTTGGAGCGCGCGCACCCGCGACCAGCACGGCCCCGATCACCAAGTCGGCCGCGGCGACCGCCTCGGCCACGCGGGAGGGCGTCGAGACGAGGGTATTGACCAGCCCTGGAAAACGCTCTTCGAGGTGCTCGAGCTTGGCGCGGTCGATGTCGAGCACGGTGACCCGCGCCCCCAGGCCCACCGCCATCCGGCAGGCCTCGGAGCCGGCATTGCCGAGCCCGAGAATCACAATATGACCCCGCTCCACTCCCGGCACCCCTCCGGGCAGGACCCCGGCTCCGCCCTGCGAACTCATCAGAAACCACGCCCCCACCTGGACCGAGAGCCGCCCCGCCACTTGCGACATCGGCTTTAGCACCGGCAGGCTGCCGCCCGGCCCCTCGATGGTTTCATAACCAATCCCAAGGACGCGCCGCGAACAGAGCGCCTGCGCCACGGCGGGCGCCGCCGCCAGGTGCAGGTAAGTGAAAAGGGCCTGTCCTTCCCGAAACTGTTCCAGCTCGGCCGGCTGAGGTTCCTTTACCTTCACGATCAGGTCGGCTTCGGCAAAAACCACGGCCGCCCCCGGCGCCAAAGCGGCTCCGGCCTCGGCATAGGCTTCATCGGCAAAGCCGGCCGCCGCGCCCGCGCCCGCCTCCACCAGGACCCGGTTGCCACCGTCCACGAGACGGCGGCAGGTGGATGGCACCACCGCCACCCGGGTTTCGCCCTGCTTGATTTCCTTTGGAACGCCGATGACCATGGCCGGGAAGCGGTCGGCTAGAGATTGCCGGCGAGGCGGAAGACCCGGATGCGGTCACCCGCCCGCTCCGGCACGGCCAGGAACGACGCTCCTCCCCGCGACCAGACCGCCGGTTGTCCTGGAGAAAGCAGCGCTTCGTCCGGCCGCAAACGCAGGTTGCGCCCCCGCAGGCGGCTCCGCGGCGTGGTTAGCTCGCCGACCGCCCGGGCCGCGATCACTTGGCCCCGCTCCGTCACCACCACGCCGTTGAGGGCGCGAAGATCGTGAGCCAGGGTTTCGAGCGGAGTTCGGCCGGAAAAGTCTCCGCCGCCCAGCCGGAAGATCGCCCCTCCGGAGGGTCCGCGGGAGTTGGAGGTGACAAAGAGGAGGGCGTCGCGGTCCCGGTCGAAATAGAGCCCGCCGGGGATGTTGTTCACCGGGATGAATTCCGCCGCCGCTTCCCCTCCCTCAAAGAGTCGGGCGACTAGCCCGGGCGTCAGTCGCCAGATCCCGGGCCGGCCGGTCGCCGAAGGCCGGAGGACTTCACCTCCCGCCCCCGAGTCGGCCACATAAAGCGTACCATCTCCGGCCGAAGCCAGGCCGGTCGGACCAAGGACGGGGTGCCCCAGGGCTCCGGCCGCCGCCGAATCGGGCCCGAGCGGCAAAAACTCCAGCAAGCTTCCCTCCACCGGATCAATCCCCTGCAGGCCGATGCGCAACAGCGCAGCCTCGCGCACCGGCCTCCCCTCCGCGTCGCTGACCGCGGCCGAGCCCACCAGCACCACCAAGGTGCCTTCCGGCCAGGGACCGACCGGCGCCCGCAGGACCGTCAGGCCCACCGGGCCATCGAGACCCGCCACGACCAGCTCACCGTCCGCCAGCGATCCATCCTGCCGGATGCTGTAGCGGCGCACCGCCCCTTCCCCAAGGGCGAGGCCGAGACCCCTGACCGGCGCTTCCGTCACCAGCACCGCCGTGCCCCCGGGTTTCACCACCGCCGCCGTGGGGCGCTTGAGGCCGTCAATCGTCTGGCGGACTTCAGCCCGGGCCATCAGTTCCGGTAGTGCCGGAGCCGATACGGCAAACAACGCGGCCGCCAAGGTCGCGACCAAGGCGCCGCGCCGGGGCCGCAACGTCCAAGTAAAGATGCGTGCGGCCGTCATTCTGTTTTAATTACGAGGGTTGAGGCCACCAAGTCATGCAGGGCCTGTTTGCGGGCGGTGAAGGCCGCCATGATGAAACCGATCAGGAGGGTCACGGTGGAAAGGATCTTCGCAAAGTAGCGTCCGGTCGCCCGTGCAAAGCTGATCCGCCCGCCTTCGAGGGTGGCGACTTTGATTCCCAGCGCCATTTTCCCCACCGTGCCCTGGAGCCGGGAAGACTCCATGAGGGCATAATAGAGCCAGCCGATGACCAGGCTGAGGCCATTGACGAGGAGCTGCATCGCCAACGAGGGCTCCGTCTCTCCCCGGGCCATGGCGGCGAAAGTGGCCGCGAAAAACAGCGCCAACACCGGCAGGGTCACGAGCGTCATCACGATCTGGTCGAGGATGAAGGCCAACAGCCGGCGCCAGAATCCGCCGTAGCCAAAGGGCGCGGCCCCGGCCACCGCCCCAGCGGGCGCAGCCTGGCCGAGCGGCGGTGGGCTCCCCGGCCCCATCCCCGGCAGATCCCGGACCCGGCCCCACTCCGGAGCCCCCTCCCGCCAAGCCGGATCCTCCGGCTTGAGTTCGCCCGCCAACAGCCGGGACCGCACCTCCTCAAGCGTGAGCGGCCCTTCCTGCTGGCCGTTTCGATACACAAATACGGTCATGCCCGCAGGATGCCCGCCCTCTCCCCGCCGACAAGTGGAATCTCCCGCCGGGCTGGACATCCCCCCGCCTCCGCAAATGATGCCCACCCATGCCTTGCACGGTCTTCACCATCGCCAACCAGAAAGGCGGCGTCGGCAAAACCACCACCGCCGTCAACCTCGCCGCCGCCCTCGCCGAAAAACGCGTCCCCACCCTCCTGGTCGACCTCGACCCCCAGGCCAACGCCACCAGCGGCCTCGGCATCGAAAAACAGGAAGGCGCCAGCATCTACGGTCCGCTCATGGGCGATGACGATGTCCTCGCCCGGGTCGTCGAGACCGGCCGCAAAAACCTCTTCCTCCTCCCCGCCGAAGTCGACCTCGCCGCCGCCGAGATCGAGCTCGCCCAGCGCCCCGACTACCTCCTCCAACTCCGCCGCACCCTCGCACCCGTCGCAACGGCCGACCGTTATCGGGCCGTCATCCTCGACTGCCCCCCCGCCCTCGGCCTGCTTTCCATGAACAGCCTCGCCGCGGCCGATTACTTGCTCATCGCCCTCCAGTGCGAATACCTCGCCCTCGAAGGCCTCGGGCAAATCCTCCGCGTCGTCGAAAGCCTCCGCAACGCCGAAGCCAACCCCCGCCTCGAAGTCGGAGGGATCGTCATGACCATGTTCGACGTCCGCACCCGGCTTTCCCGCCAGGTCGTCGACGAAGTCCGTGAACATTTGCCGGACAAAATCTTCGAAACCGTCATCCCGCGAACGGTCCGTCTCAGCGAGGCCCCCAGCTTCGGCCAGACCATCTTCGAGTACGACGCCGCCAGCCCCGGCAGCTTCGCCTACCGCGCCCTCGCCAAGGAAGTGATCACGCGCTTCGGCCTCAACCGCTGACCCGCCACGGTCCGGACGGCGCTGGAACTTCCATTGAACCGCCCGCCTCCGGAAGGTTGCTCCCCCGACAAATAGCCTGTCCCTCATTAAGAAACAGCTCCTCCGGCGCCGGCGCTATGCTGTGAATGCCCCACCCAGTCCAAGCACGGCATCGGGGAGACCTGTTCTGTGCAAATCCGACTAACAGCATGTCCCTAATCCGCCCCTTATTCTTCTCCCCCGCGCCGCCCCACCCTCCGCTTGCCCCGCGACCGCTGGGTCGTCACCTCGGCAGCTACAGCCACCACCCCTTACCCGCCACTCGTTACTCTTCACTCCTTACTCCTCCCGTCCCGTTCCGCATGAGCAACATTACCTAAGGCAATCCCTTATTATGGGATGGGGGCGTATTTTGATCGACAATTGTCAAAATAGTGTAAAGGGTTGCGATTCCTATTCACTCACTCTTCCACATGAAAAGCACACGCCTTCTCGCCCTCGCCGTAGCCCTCCCCGTTCTCGGAGGTGCCGTGCACGCCCAGCTCTACCACACCATCAACACTGGTTATGATCCGGACTCCGGTCTTGCGCTTTCGGTCGGCGACACTGACCCGCGCTGGGAAATTGTCGCCCGGGGCAACCTGAGCCCCGTCCTGCCCGATGCGGTTTTAAACAACGGCTCAACCCAGCAGGCCAACAATCCCATCTTCAACAACCCGGCCGGTCTTCTAAACTCCAACGAGGTGGTCCTCGATCCCGTCGATCCTTCGATCTCCTCCGTTG
The DNA here is from genome assembly GCA_007695295.1 of Puniceicoccaceae bacterium. Lineage (GTDB taxonomy): Bacteria > Verrucomicrobiota > Verrucomicrobiia > Opitutales > Opitutaceae > REEB01. The sequence goes on along the minus strand of REEB01000157.1, from coordinate 25,992 downwards.
TTTGGAATCCCCCGAGCAACCACACCCATAATTGGTTTGATCCTTCCGGACTCAACCCACCCGCCCGCTGGGTTTCGGAATTCAGCACCGGTCAAAACACCTCCCTGGAGGTCCTGCAGCTCCGTTTCACCTTCACCCTCACCGCCGAGCAGGCCGCCAACGCGCGCCTTTCCGGTGGATGGGCCACCCAGAACGCCGGCGTCCTGACGCTTTGGAACAACAACACAGGTGGCCATGAAATTCTGTCGGAGCTTCCCTTCCTTAACTCCCAGCAACAGTTGACCGCCTTCTACTCCGCCAACCTCGCCGAGGGCGACAATCACCTCTACGCCACTTTCGCCAACAGCTCCAACCTCATGGGTGTGATTGTGGCCGGTGACGTTTCCGCCGTGCCGGAGCCCGCGACTTACGGCCTTTTCGGCGCCGGCCTGCTGATCGGCCTCATCATCTGGCGGCGCCGGACCATGCGGATCGGCTGAATTTTTTCCCCGTCCCGATTCCTCCTCGTTGAAGCCCTTCCGTCACGACGGAAGGGCTTTTCGTTTCCTGCCCACGGATTTGCCGCCAAAAGGGGTTCCCCTTTCCCTGCACGTCATCCAGTGTCACCAACGTGAACCCCAGCATTCTAGCCCTTCTCGCCGCCTGCTCCATCCCCACCCTCGCCGCCGGCACAATCTACTATGTCGCCCCGCCCCCACTCGGCAGTGACGATCATCCCGGCAGCGAAGAAAAGCCCTTCGCCACCATCGCCCGCGGGCTCCAAGCCCTCGGACCCGGCGACACCCTCTACCTGCGCGACGGCATTTATCGAATCACCGAGCCCATCCGTATCCAAACCGTGGGCACCGAGGAGGCTTGGATCACCATCGCCGCCCACCCCGGCGAGACCGCCCTCATCGACGCCGCCGGCTCCATCCCCGGCAGCCAACGGGACATCCATCGCCAGGGCGCCATCACCGTCACCGGGGCGGAATACACCCGCCTGCACGGGCTGCGGGTGGAAAACTCCCACCGCGCCGGCATCATGGTCACCGACCCGAGCCGCCACATCACCATCGAGCGCTGCTTCGTGCGCAAGACCTTCAAATCCGGCATCGCGGGCTGGAATGTCCACCACTTCAAGGTCCTCGGCAACGAGGTCGTCGAGGCCAACACCCAGCTCATGCGGCTCTACGGCTCCGCCGCCCGGGAAACGCCCCACGAAGCCGTCAGCATCGCCGGCTGCGTCCACTTCGAGGTCGCCTACAACCACGTCCACCACTGCGGCAAGGAAGGCATCGACGTGAAGGAAGTCAGCCGGCACGGCGTCGTGCACAACAACTACGTGCACGACCTTCCCCGCCAAGGGCTCTACGTCGACGCTTGGTTCGGGCTGCTAGAGGATGTCGAGTTTCACTCCAACATCGTGCATGACTGCGAGTGGGGCCTCGCCCTCTCGGTCGAAGGCCGCGAATCCGAGCTGCGCAACATCCGCATCCACCACAACGTCCTCTACCGCACCCGGGGCTCGGGAATTTACTTCGGCACCTGGGGCGGCAACGGCCCCCGTTCGGACATCCGCATCACCAACAACACGCTCTGGCGCAACGGCAGCGTCGAGCATTGGGCCGGACCCACCGGCTCGATCGATGTGCGCTCCACCAACACCCGCAACGTCCTCATCGCCAACAACATCATGCGCGCCGGCGGCGCCTTCGACATCGCCACCTTCCTCGACCCCGACGATGCGGCGGCCTGGGAGGAGCACGGCATCGTCATCACCCACAATTTAGTCGAAGGGGTGCGCGACCGCACCACCGAGGGAATCGACGGCTACGGCCGCGTCTTCGTCAACCCCGGCCTCCACGCCCTCAAAGGCGACCCGCTCTTCGCACAGACCGCGGTCGGCGACTTCTCCCTCCGCGAAGGCTCGCCCGCGCTTGGGACCGGTCTGGACGATCCCGACCTCTACCGCGGCGAAAGCCGCTACCTCGGCGCCGTCCCGCCGGAACAGCCGGTCTCCGGGGATTGAGGCGTCGCTTCGGCCTCCCGGGATGAATCGGAGACGCCGGCCGCAGAAATCCTTTTGCCAACGGCCGGCAATGGCGGCTTTCTGGCGAAGATGGACGGCCCGCCCCTGCACAATCCCCATGACGCTTACATAAAAACCGGCCTGGGCGACCCCGCCCGCATGGCCGCCTTCCTGCGCGCCTACCTGCCCGCCGCCCTGACCAATCGCATCGACTGGCAAGCGCTGCGTCCGGTGCCCGGTTCCTTTCTCGACGAACAACTCCACGGCCGCGCCAGTGACCTACTCTTCGACGCCACTTGGAACGGCAAGCCGCTGAAGCTGCATATTCTCTTCGAGCACCAGAAACACCCGATCCATGGATGCCGCTGCGTCTCCTCGGCTACGCCGTGCGCATCTGGGAGCGGCACCGCCTCGACCATCCCCGCAGCGTCAAACTGCCCTTCATCCTGCCGATCGTCTTTTTCCAAGACCAGGACGCCTGGCGGTATTCGCCGCAGCTTTCCGACCTGCTGGATCTGCCCGAAGACCTCGAGGACGCCTGGACCGTCCGCCTGCCGCGTTTCAACCATGAAATTCCCAACCTGTCCGATCTTGCGCTTGAGCCGCTGGGACAACACGTGTCCTTGCGGGTGCTGGTGCAGGTGATGCGGGCCGTTCTGCTGCCGGATTCGCGCCAGGCGATCGAGACCGGACTGGCCGCCCTGGCCGATTTGGCCCGCTCCCCGGACGAAGCAACTTTCCTGCGGACCTGCCTCACCTATCTGTTCAACGCAGGCAACGATCTTGACTCTGAAGCCGTCTTTGAGATCCTATCCAAAGTCCAAGTCCGCGAACTCAAAACCGAAGCCATGACCATCGCCGAAACCCTCATCGCCAAAGGCCGGCAGGAAGGCCGGGGAGAAGGCCAGCGCCAGACATTGCTGGCCGTGATCGAGATGCGTTTCGGACCTCTGCCCGAGTGGGCGAGCCGGCGGGTGCGGCTAGCCACCGATGCCGACATCGATCGATGGATGCCCCACCTGCTCGACGCCACCTCTTTGGACGATCTCCTGAGGTCTTGATCCGCACTTCGGCCCCCGTGACTCCTCCGGCCGGCGCATTTCCGGCGTGACTTTTCCGGCCGCATCTGTACTAAGATACGGCGGTGTTACGATTTTTTTACAACTTGGGCAAACGCCTCAGCCGTCAGCGCGGCGCCTGCGCCCCCGTCATCGCGCTGGTCTTCGCGACCCAACTCTTTGACGCCGCGGCCACCCATTGGTCGGTGGGAGTTGCCGGGTACGCCCGGGAAGCCAATCCGCTCATGGATTGGGTGATCATCCAGATCGGCTGGAGTGCGCTCTACGCGATCAAGTTGTCCTTGGCCGGGATCTTGGCGGTCCTCCTGCACCGTTGCTGGGAGCGTCCGCTCGCCCCGTTGGCCGGACTCATCGCAGTTGCAGCCACCGCCGTCTTCGGGGGCCTGACCCATCTGGCGCTCTTCGCCCTGCATCTGCTGCATTGAGGCGCGGCCGGCCGCCGGCCCCACCTCAAACGGTCATCAGCCAGTCGAAGTCGGCGTCATCATTCTCCAATTCCAGACCGTGATGGCGGGCGCAGGCGGCGATCAGGATATCCATGGCCGGAGCACTCAAGCCGCGCTTGCGACCCCGCCCGGCCAACGTCTCCGCCCACCGCCAAACCTCCGGACCCACCGGCACATCCGGCAACACTTCCGCATAGCGGTGCAGGACAGCGGCTTCGGGGCCCTTCCCAACCCCCGCCCACAGCTCAAGTCTGACCGGTGCACACCAGCAAGCCTCTCCGCGCCTGAGCAAATCCGCGACCCGCTCCCGCACCTCTTTCCGTCCATTGGCCCGCAGGGCTTGGACCCAGCTCGAGGTGTCGACCAGTTTCATGACTGCTTCGGCGATTGGGGCTTGCGGGAAGCCGCAGAGGCGGTTTGCCCGAACTGCCGGGCGGTCTTTGCTCGGTCCACGGCCTCGATTGCTTCATTCTCGGCCAAACTCGTGAAGGTGCCGAGATGGCGGACCAAACCCGCCATGCGTTGCCGCCGATTGAAATCCTCGATGATGCCGACCACCGCCTCCCGCTTGGTTTTGGCCCCGGTATACTTCATGGCATCCCGCAACGCCTGATCCGGAATATCAATCGTCGTTTTCATGCCTCCAAAATGGAGCAGTTCTGCTTCCCTTCAACTGGAATCAGGCCTTCAGGGGTGACGGCGGCGAATCGGGCCACCTTCACCCGTCAACCGGATCGCCGTGACACAACGGGCCATCCGTCGTCCGCCCGGCCCTTGCGCCCGGGTTTCCGGTTGCCCTTTGTTAAAAGGGCCGTTCGGCTGGGGTTTCCCTTTACCCGTTTGTCATGAAAAATCCCCTACCGCGCTGGCGCGGCTTCAATCTGCTCGAACTCTTCTCCACCTACCGCAAGGACGGGGCGGAGACGAGACCGGCCGTCCCGCCGGCCTTCCGCGAAACCGACTTCCAGTGGATCGCCGACTGGGGCTTCGACTTCGTCCGCCTCCCCATGTCCTACCACTTCTGGTCGGACCCGGAGCGCTGGCTGGAGCTGGATGAACCCATCCTGGAGAGCATCGACGCCGCCGTCGAACTCGGCCGCCGCCACGGCCTCCATGTCTCCCTCAACCTCCACCGCGCCCCCGGCTACTGTGTCAATCCGCCGGAGGAGCCGAAAAATCTCTGGCAGGACGATGAGGCCCTCGTGGCCTCCTGCCACCACTGGGGTACTTTTGCCAAACGTTACCGTGGCATTTCCTCGGAGCGCCTCTCCTTCGACCTCCTCAACGAACCCCCGCGCGTCTCGGAAAAAATGAGCCGGGCCGACCACGAACGGGTCATCCGCGCCCTCGTCGCCGCCATCCGGTCTGAGGACCCCGACCGCCTCATCATCGCCGACGGGCTCAACTACGGCAACGAAGCCATCCCGGAGATCGCCGACCTCGGCGTGGCCCAGAGCTGCCGCGCCTACCTGCCCTTCGGCATCAGCCACTACCGCGCCCACTGGGTCAAAGGCGACGCCTTCCCCGATCCCGTCTGGCCCGGCGGCGACCACTTCGGCCGCACCGTCCACCGCACCGACTTGGAGAAGCACTACCGGGAGTGGGCCGCCCTCTTCGAAAAAGGTGTCGGCGTGCACTGCGGCGAAGGCGGTTGCTACCACCTCACTCCCCACGCCGTCTTTCTGGACTGGTTCCGCGATGTCCTCGAGATCCTCAAAAGCCTTGGCATCGGCCATGCCTTGTGGAACTTCCGCGGCCCCTTCGGCATCCTCGACTCGGGCCGCGGGGATGTCGCCTACGACGACTGGCACGGCCACCGGCTTGACCGCAAACTTCTCGACCTCCTCCGCACCTACTGAGCCAAGGAGAGTCACCCGCCTTCGGCTTGATCACCTTCCGCATCGCGAACCCATCCGCCACTACCCTGAGGCTGGGGAAACAGCTCCGGAGGCCACCCAACGGGTTGCATCAAGGAGCGATCTTCACCTGCGGATGTCAGGGGGTGCCCGGCGGCCCGGACGGCGATGGGGCATCGGGGGCCGCAGGCCGAAAAGCGCATGCATCAACACCGCCCCGGCGGCGGACACGTTGAGCGACTCGACCGCACCCGACCCGGGAATGGTGACGCGCCGGGCACAGGCCGCCGCGACCTCGCGGGAGAGGCCGTCCTCCTCGTTGCCGAGCACCAGCGCCACGCCGCGGACCCGTGGCTCACCCTCCCGTCCAGCCGCCGCCAAGGGTTCCCCGTCGAGCGCCGCACCCACCACCTCGAAGCCCTCCCCAAGCGCCTTCAAGGCACCGGGCAGATCCCGGGCGGTGAAAAACGTCACCCACTCCATCCCCCCCTCGGCCACCCGGTAGACCGCCGCCCCCGGCAGCGCCTGCCCGGGATCGTCGCGCACCAGAATCCGCCGGAGGCCGAAAAACGCCGCCGTGCGCACGAGGGCGCCGAGGTTGTTGGCGTTGCCGATGCGGTCCAGCACCAGCAGCGGACCTCCCTGCTGTATCCAGCTGTCCACGGCGACTTGGGTAAGCCGTTCCGGCCCGGCCAGCTCCCGCACGGCCACGATGCCGCCGTGATGGACGGTGCCTCCGATTCTCTCCAGCTCCTCCCGTTCGACCAACCGGTACACCCTGCGATCGCGGGCCAGCCGCCGGGTGAAATCGCCCGTGCGGGGGGCCGTCCCGGCATCGAAAAACAAGCGCCGGACCGCTTCCGGGTGCCGCTCAAAGAGCGCCGCGACCGCTTTCCAGCCGCAGACCGCCACCTCGCGCACGGGGAGGCGCGGTGCCTTCACCGCGCCCATAACCGCCCTTCACCCAAGATTCCGCCCGACCCCATCCAGCCCTCGCAGAAAGCCTCGACCGCCGCCCGGGCCGCCAGCACCAAGGCTTGCACGCGGACCTCCAGTGGCATCCGACTTGGGGTTTCGAAGGTGTAGGAAAGCATGGGAAATTGCTTCAGGCAAAAGATCGCCTCCGGCCAGTTCAGCGGTTCATCCGGCGCACAGGGATGCCGGATGCAGCCCGCCTCTTCCACGAGGTGGCGGTCGATCAGTCGCTCCGCGGCCGCGGGCAGCACCCCGCAGACCGCCTTCAAAATCGGCCCGCAGAGCGAACAGTGGCGGGAGTTGTTCAATTCATAGAGGTAAAAACCGGAGGATTCCCAGTCTTCGTGCAGCGAAAGATAGAGATCCCATGGCCCCTCGCGGCGGATGAAGGCGCGGTGGGCGGCCGTCTCCGGCTGGGTGGCCAGCCGGTAGTCGCGGTTGAGGTCCGCCCCGTATCCGTTTTCCCGCGACCCTTTTTCCCAACCCGCCGGATTAAGCAGTGGGCAGACCACCCAGTCGACCGGGTACGGATGCTCCAGGGCCTCCATCAACTCCCCCACCGCCGGCGGGCCGGCCGGCTCGTCGCCATGAATGCCCGCTGAAAGGTAGATCCGCGGCACCCCGGGCCGGCGGCGACTGCCCAGCCCAAGCAAACCGTGGCGCCCGCCACGCCCGAACCACTCCACCGACCACCCGCGGGCCCGGCCGAGCCGGGCCTGGTGGTCCAGCCAAGCGGCGGGAGACATGTGCGGGAGGAGCTTCATCAAGGGGCCACAATCAACGGCCTCGTCCGCCGCCGGTCAACCGCAAGCAGCTCCCGGCACACCCCCGCGCATTTTCGCACAAAATATCAAATGCCAACCACCGCCAATCCGGTAAGCTCGGCATCCTTCATGGAACACCTCCTCCAATCCATCCGCCGCGCCCTTCAGACCATCGAAGACCACCTCGAGGACCCGATCGACGGCACCGATCTGGCGCGGACGGCGGGCCTTTCCTTCTGGCACTTCCAGCGCACCTTTACTGCACTGGCTGGCGAGCCCGTCGGGCGCTACATCCGCCGCCGCCGGCTGACCGAGGCCGCCTTCCTGCTCCGACAAGATCCGGCCTGCCGCGTTCTCGATGCCGCCATCCGGTTTCGCTTCGATTCCCACGAAGCCTTCACCCGGGCCTTCGTCGCCGCTTTCGGCCTCACCCCGTCGGCTTGGCGCAGGCTTCGGCGGATCGACCGCATCCGCACCCGCCCGCCTCTCGACCCCGCGGCCCTTCGCCTTCTTCCATCCACCATCATGAAACCAAACACCACCACCCTGCCCGCGCTCCACCTCATCGGCCTGGAGACGCGTTTCATCTCCGCCGCTTCAGCAGACTCCAACAATATGGAAGTGATTCCCGCTCTCTGGGACCGCTTTATCGCCCGCGCCGGAGAAATCACCCCGGCCGGACCGGAAGGTGTCTCTTACGGGGCCTGTCGCTGCCTGCCCCCGGATGAGAAACAAAGTGACGACGAGTTTCTCTACCTTGCCGGCCGGCCTGCATCGGAAGACGCCCCCGTGCCCGCCGGCATGGTGCGCTGGTCCGTGCCGGCCTCGACGTACGCCGTCTTCACCCACCGCGGTCCGATCAGCCGTATTGGAGAAACCATGACGCAGATCTACGGCTCCGCCCTGCCCCGCTCCGGTCTCGTCCACTCGGGCGGCATCGACCTCGAACGCTACGATGAGCGCTTCAAGGGCGAACATCCGCAAAGCGAACTGGACATCCTCATCCCGGTCCGCGGTGCGACTTCCGCAGAGTCCGGTTGAGCCGGCCACTTAAAGTCGGATCCGGAGCCCGTCGGTGGCGAATTCGACCCCGGCGGGCAAGCCGGCCGAGGCGGTTTCGTGATCCACCGCGTGGGTCAGGTGGGTCAGCAGAGTGCGGCCGCCTTTCAAATCGGCCGCCACCTCCACCGCCTCGCCGATCGACATGTGGGTGGGGTGCGGTTCGGGGCGCAGACCATCGAGCACGATCACATCCGCCCCCCGGGCCAGCTCCCGCTGCTCCGGGCCCACCGCCTTGCAATCAGTATAGTAAGCTAAACGCCGCCCGCTGGAGCGCTCCTCGAAAACCAACCCCAGCACCTCGATCCGCCCGTGCGGCAGCCGCGTCGAGAAGATCCGGCCCTGCTCCAATTCCAGTTCCGCCGGCATCGGCAGGACTTTGAATGCGGGGTAGCCCGGTACGGTGGGTCGGTCACTGATGGCGTAGGGGTAAATGGCCCGGACCCGTTCGGCGCCCTCTTCGGTTGTAAAGACCGGCAGGGCCTCCCCGCGGCGCAGGTCACAGTAGCGCCGGAGATCGTCCATCCCCATAATGTGGTCGGCATGGCCATGGGTCAAAAGGACCATGTCCACCCGAGATATTCGGTTTTCAATACACTGCAGCCGAAACTCGGGGGCGACATCCACTTGGACGTGTAGGCCGTCCATGACCACATGTACGCTGGTCCGGGACCGCCGGTTGCGCGGATCGGAGGAGGCGCAGACCGGGCAGTCGCAGGCGATCATGGGAACGCCCTGGGAGGTGCCGGTGCCGAGAAAAATGATGTCCATGACGAAGGCCGGGAAAACTGACCGGCACGATGCCGCCCGCGCGGATGGGGGCAATGGCGGAGTTGCTCCGCCGACGCACCAAAAAAAGCGCCCCTCCGGAGAGGGGCGCCGCAAGGGATGATGGCGGGGTGCGGGAGACCGGACTCAGTAGTCCATGCCGCCCATGCCCCCCATGCCACCCATGCCGCCACCGCCGGCCGGAGCTTCTTTCTTCTCCGGAATCTCGGTGATCATGCATTCGGTGGTGAGGAGCAGCCCGGCGATCGAAGCCGCGTTCTGCAGCGCCGTGCGGGTGACCTTGGTCGGGTCAACCACACCGGCCTTGACGAGGTCTTCGTATTTGCCGGTGGCCACATTGTAGCCGTGGTTGCCTTCCTTTTTGAGGACTTCCTGGACGACCACGGAACCTTCGGCGCCGGCGTTGGCGCAGAGTTGGCGCAGCGGATACTCGATCGCCCGGCGGACGATCTGGGCACCGATGGCTTCGTCGCCTTCAAGCTTGATCGAATCGATCGCCTTGGAGATGCGAAGGAGGGCCACGCCACCGCCCGCCACGATGCCTTCCTCGACGGCGGCGCGGGTGGCGTGGAGGGCGTCCTCGACGCGGGCTTTCTTTTCCTTCATCTCCGGCTCAGTGGCGGCACCAACGTTGATGACAGCGACACCGCCGGCGAGCTTGGCGAGGCGCTCCTGGAGCTTCTCGCGGTCGTAGTCGGAGGTGGTCTCGTCGATCTGGCGACGGATCAGGCGGACGCGGCCCTGGATGTCGGCGGAGGTGCCGGCGCCCTCGACGATGGTGGTGTTTTCCTTGTCGATGGAGATGCGCTTGGCTTTCCCGAGATCGCTGATCTGGATGTTCTCCAGCTTGATGCCGAGATCCTCGGTGATGCACTTGGCGCCGGTGAGAATGGCGATGTCTTCCAGCATGGCCTTGCGGCGATCGCCGAAGCCGGGAGCCTTGACGGCGCAGACATTGAGCGTGCCGCGGATCTTGTTGACCACGAGGGCGGCGAGAGCTTCGCCTTCCACGTCCTCAGCGATCACGAGCAGGGGTTTGCCGGACTTGGCCACCGACTGGAGCAGCGGGAGCAGGTCCTGCAGGTTGGAAATCTTCTTCTCGTGGATGAGCACGTAGGCATCCTCAAGGACGCACTCCATGGTCTCATTGTTGGTCGCGAAGTAGGGGCTGAGGTAGCCCTTGTCGAACTGCATGCCTTCGACGACTTCGAGGCTGGTCTCAATGGACTTGGCCTCTTCAACCGTGATGGTGCCGTCCTTGCCGACCTTGTCCATCGCGTCCGCGATGATCTGGCCGATGGTGTCGTCCCAGTTGGCCGAAACGGTGGCTACTTGGCGGATTTCCTCCCGGTCTTCGACCTTCTTGGAAATCTTCTGGAGCTCGGCGACGGCGGCCTCAACGGCCTTGTCGATCCCGCGCTTCAGGTAAACCGGATTGGAGCCCGCGGTGACGTTCTTGAGCCCTTCGCGGTAGATGGACTCGGCCAGAACGGTGGCGGTGGTGGTGCCGTCGCCGGCGGCGTCGGAGGTCTTCGAGGCGACCTCGCGGACCATCTGCGCCCCCATGTTTTCATATGGGTCGGGAAGCTCGATTTCCTTGGCGACGGTGACGCCGTCCTTGGTCACGGTCGGCGAGCCGAATTTCTTGTCGATGATGACGTTGCGGCCCTTGGGACCAAGGGTGACCTTGACCGCCTTGGAGAGCGCTTCAATGCCGCGCAGCAATTTCTGCCGGGCGGATTCGTCGAAGATGAGTTGTTTGGATGCCATGGTGTGTTGAATCAGTTAATGAGTGAGTCGTTCAGGCAATGACGCCGAGGATGTCATCCTCGCGGACGAGCAGATACTTCTGATCGTCGAGCTTGACCTCGGTCCCGCCGTATTTGCTGATCAGGACGCGGTCACCGACTTTGACTTCAAATTCCTGGACTTTGCCGGAATCGTCTTTCTTGCCGGTGCCGAGGGCGATGACCTCGGCCTCCTGGGGCTTTTCTTTGGCGGTATCCGGAATGATGATACCTCCACGGACCTGCTCGGACTCCTCGACATGCTTGACGAGGACCCGGTCACCGATCGGTTTGATCTTAACGCTGGTTGATGCGCTCATAGTTGTATTTTATGTGGTTGGAACAAGGTTAGGGTTTGTTCGGAAAGATGGGGCGGACGGGTTCACTTCTTGTCGTCGTCGACGACTTCGAAGTCGGCATCGACGACATTGGGATCGGAGGACTTGGCGGGCCCTTCGCCGGAGCCGGTCGGCCCGGGGCCGCCGCCGCCGTCTTGGGGACCGGAGGCATCGCCACCGGGGGCACCCTGGGCCTGCGCGGCCGCGGCGTAGAGGTCCGCGCCGAGCTTGGAGAGCTTTTCCAGGGAGGCCTTGATGCGGGCATCGTCGCCGCTTTCGAAGTCCTTGCGGGCCTCGGCGAGGGCGTCTTCGATGGGCTGCTTCTTGTCCGCGGGCAGCTTGTCGCCGGCCTCCGCGAGCATCTTGGACATCTGGTAGATGGTGGAATCAAGCTGGTTCTTGCGCTCGGCGGCCTCACGCAGCCTGCGGTCTTCCTCGGCATGGGCCTCGGCCTCCTTGGTGAGTTTTTCGACCTCGTCTTTGCTCAGGCCGGAGGAGTTGGTGATGGTGATTTTCTTGTCCTTGCCGGTGCCCAGATCCTTGGCCGAGACATTGAGGATGCCGTTGGCGTCGATGTCGAAGGTGACCTCGATCTGCGGCACACCCCGCGGGGCGGGGGGAATCCCGTCGAGATGGAAAGTCCCGAGGATCTTGTTGTCGGTCGACATGGGACGCTCGCCTTGGAGGACCTTGATTTCGACCGAGGGCTGGTTGTCCGAGAAGGTGGAGAAAACGTTGGTCTTGCGGGTCGGAATGGTGGTGTTGCGCGGGATCATCGGGGTGGCGATGTTGCCCGCGGTTTCGATCGCCAGAGTCAGCGGGGTGACGTCGAGCAGCAGGACATCGCGCACGTCGCCCTTGAGGACCGCACCTTGGATGGCGGCCCCGATGGCCACGACTTCATCCGGGTTGACGCCTTGGTGGGGGGCCTTGCCGACGAGGCCGCGGGCGATTTCAACCACCTTGGGCATGCGGGTCATGCCGCCGACCAAGACCAATTCGTCGATGTCGGAGGCGGCCAGCTCCGCATCCTTCACGCAGGACTTGAAAGGACCCACGCAACGCTGGAAAAGCGGATCGCAGATCTGCTCCAGCTTGGCCCGGGTGAGCTGCACGTTGAGGTGCTTGGGGCCGGAGGCATCCGCGGTGATAAAGGGCAGGTTGATATCGTAGGTCTGGGTGGAGGAAAGGGCGATCTTGGCCTTTTCCGCTTCCTCCTTGAGCCGCTGCAATGCCATCGGGTCGCCCCGGAGATCGATGCCGCTCTCCCGTTTGAAGTCTTCGACGAGCCAGTTGATGATGGTTTCGTCCCAGTTGTCGCCACCGAGGTGAGTGTCGCCATTGGTGGCCTTGACCTCGAAGACGCCATCGCCGATTTCGAGGATGGAAATGTCGTAAGTTCCGCCACCGAGGTCGAAGACGGCGATTTTCTCGTCCTTCTTCTTGTCGAGACCATAGGCCAAGGAGGCCGCGGTGGGCTCGTTGATGATGCGGAGCACTTCCAGCCCGGCGATCTTGCCGGCGTCTTTGGTGGCCTGGCGCTGGGCGTCGTTGAAATAGGCCGGCACAGTGATGACGGCTTGGGTGATCTTTTCGCCCAGGTAGGACTCGGCATCAGCCTTCAGCTTGGCCAGGACGAAGGAGCTGATCTGCTCGGGGGCGAAGGACTCCGTCTTGTCGCCGAGTTTGACCTCAATGCGGGCGTCCCCGTTGCCGCCTTCGATCACTTTGTAAGGCAAATTGGCCGCTTCCTCTTTCACCTCGGTGAACTTGCGGCCGATCAGGCGCTTGGCGGAGAAAATGGTGTTCTGCGGGTTGGTGATGGCTTGGCGCTTGGCCGCCTGGCCGACCAAACGCTCCCCGCTTTTGGTAAACGCCACCACCGAGGGGGTCGTGCGGGCACCTTCTGCATTCGGGATGACAGTGGGCTCCCCGCCCTCCATGACTGCCATGCAGGAATTGGTGGTGCCAAGATCGATTCCAAGTACGCGACTCATGCCAACCCTTCAGCAGGGTGCGTTCCGATGTGGCGGCCTTATACTTATCTTATTGATAACTAGTGGTTTAAAAAACCAACTGCAGGTTTATGGCCATGCCGGCCGGCGGGTTTCGGGTTTTTTTGGTGACGTTTTGGCACACTTGTCCCGCCATTCCGGGGGCGGTGGCGCACCTCTGTCCCAGCTCGGGTTCCACCGAAACCCACCATCATAGAGCCACGGACCCGGGCGCTTCGGACAAGTGGACTCCGCAACTCGATTCGGTCCAGCCGAGAGACCACGCCGATCCGGCCGCCCCCCGCCGGTCAAGACAGCCCGCACCAATTCGCGCCCAAGCGGCCGACCCGGCGAAAAGCCACTCCGCATGGCGCCCGGGAATAACACGGGCGGGTTTGCGCCCCGCCCCGTGGCACTGCATGATAACTGCTGTGGAGACCTCCATGGAAATCCTCTTACCGGGCCGCCTGCCCGTCATGACCCTGCGGGATACGGTCTTTTTTCCTCACGCTTTTCTGCCGCTCTTCATCTTCGAGCCGCGCTACCGCACCATGCTCCAGGAGGTGCTCAAGCGCGAACGCATCTTTGTCGTCGTCAACGAGGATCCCGAGGGATCGGACGATGAACTGCCCTGCCCTGTCGGCACCGCCGGCATCATCCGTCTCAGCCACCAGAATCCCGACGGCACCGCCCACCTATTTCTGCAAGGCCTCATCCGGGTCAAAATCCTTGGCATCGCCCGCGAGGAGCCCTACCGCCTCGTCGATGTCCAACCCCTTTATGCGACCGAGGACCGCCCACCGGAAGATCTGCTCAAGGGCCGGCGGCGACTCATAACCTGCCTCAACCAGCTCGACCGGCTCGGCGAACCCCTCGAGCCCGCCATCGCCGAGACGCTGAAAAAAATCCGCAACCCGTCGGTCTTCTGCGATCTCGCCGCTTTCGCGGTCTGCTCCAACCCATCGCTGAAGCAACGCTTGCTCGAGACGCTCGAAACCGGCCGCCGCACCGAGCTGCTTCTCTCGTGGCTGCGCGGACAACTCGCCGACCTCAAGCTCCGCCGCAAACTCCAGGGCAGCCTCCCCGACGACGAAGTGGACTCCAACTGAGCGCAGCCAACCAAGGAATCCCACCGTGGTCCGGAAGTGCGGTCACGGCTGGCGATGGCCCACAGCGCGGCGCGGACTATTGGCCGCTGCACCAGGGATGGCCGAACCCGCACCCAAACCCGTGCAGCCCTCCGGCCGGCATCCTCGGTCCTGCCGGCTTGCCCTCCGCAGGTCGCTCTCCCGCTCCCCTGCGCCGATCGGACTTGTCTTCCCCGCACCCCGACGATTTGCTGCCGCCATCGGTTTTTCCCACAGCATCCGGCTTCCGCTGCTTCGCCGGGCGGCACCGGGCGCACCTCACTCTGGTCACTCTTCCCTCCACCCGCCCACCATGAAAACCATCCTCGCTTCTTTCCTCGCCGCCGCATTCACCCTCGTTCTGTTCTCCGGCTGCGGCGATTCCGGATCCGGTGCCGTCGACGCGCGCCCTCTCCAGCAGGCCTTTGCGCAACCGACCGACGCCCAGCAGGCCCATCTCGACCAAGCCGTCCAAGCCCTCCGCGCAGGCAATTACCAAGACGCCGCCGCCGCTCTCCAGCGCCTCGCCGCCGCCAACCCCACCGAGGACCAGCGCCGTGCCATCGAATCCACCCTCGAACGCATCCGCGCCCGCACCGCCGATGCCGCCGAACGCCAGGGCATCATCATGCCCTGACCCGGAGTTCCGCGTATCTCCGGCTTCCCCCCGCCTCCGCCGGCACCGCTGACCAGGACCATCCGCACCCGGCTCCCCCGCTCGCACCGCCATGACGACAAAGCGCATCACCTTCGGTGAAACCATTCCCGGCCTCCAGATCGACGGGAAAGACGCCCCCTACCCCGTGCTCAATGAGCGCGACGCCCGCGCCGCCGCCGGGCTCATGCTGGTGGCAGGCACAATCGCCTTCGTGCCCGCCTTCCTTCTCGGCAATCGCGCCATCCTCTCCCTGGTGGTGGTGATCTTTTTCGTCGAGTTCGCCGTGCGGGTCTTCCTCAGCCCAAGACTCGCCCCTTTCTACGCCCTCGGCCGCTTCGTCGTCTCCCGCCAACGCCCCGATTACAGCGGGGCCGCCCAAAAGCGCTTCGCCTGGTCCCTCGGGCTCGGCCTCACCGCGGTTATGATGGTCGTGCTTTTCATCCTCGGGATGACCGGACCTGTGCCGCTCACCATCTGCGGAGTCTGCCTGCTCCTGCTTTGGCTGGAAACCTCCTTCGGCATCTGCATCGGCTGCCTCATGTACCAGGGCTTGATCGGCGCCGGCATCGTCCGCCGTCCCGAAATCATGCCGGCCTGCCCCGGAGGCGCCTGCGACCTCGAACGCCGCTGATCCGACCGGGCAGGGCTTTCCTCAGTCGAATCACCGCCACCACCGCCACCGGGTCAACCCAGCGGGCATTGAGCAGCGCCCAGGCCCGGGATACGTGACCGCACCTCGTCTCACGCGATGCTTAGCTCCTGCATTTCGCCCCGCGACCTTGGTTATGGCTTCGTCGCGCCTGGCCATGATCTCCCCCCAGGGTTGAAGGCCGGAAAGCAGGAGCTGGTTCGGTCCCGTGAACAGTCGTCCCGACTTGGTCGCCGTTCCCGTCGGGCCGGCTGGCTCCGCACTACAAACGGAAATCACCCGACGACGGCGCCGATCGCGGCAGACAATCGCCGCACGGCAACGCGCGCTTCCGTGAGAAACGCTTCATGCGTCCCATGGCGGTCCGCTCTCCAACTCACCTCCAATTGCAGCGGCTTGCGGTACGGACTTGCGCGGAGAAAGTCCGCCACGCGCGTCCAATCGGCTTTCCCGGCGGGATCATAGGGGTTCCAGTGGTGGTCGCGCCGGGCATCGTTGTCGTTCAGATGCAGCACCCGCAGGCGGTCGGCGCAGTTCGCCAGCAGCCACTCGAAGTTTCCGGAAATCAAAGCGTGCCCCGGGTCGAAGGTGAAGCCGATGTAGTCAGCGGCAAAGGTCTCAAAAGCGAGGGCCAGGGCCCGCCGGTCGTTCTCCGCCTGATAGTGGTTCTCCAGGGCCACAATGAGGCCGAGCTCCCGCGCCAATGGCTCCGCTTCACGAAGTCCTTCCACAAACCACGCCAGCACTTCCTTGGTCGGCTCGATGTGGGTGGGCACGTGGTAAACCATCGCGTCACCACCAAGGGCTCGGGTCACGCGGAGCCGGTGCAGAAACAGGTCCAGCGCTCGCGCGCGCGCGGCAGCGTCGGAAGACCACAGATGAACGTCCTTCGGGTGGCATCCGTGCACATCCAGGACGGCCACGCCGCTCTCCTCAAGGTCGGCCTGCCAACGGGCGAGCGCTTCGTCGCCAAGCGGATCCGGGGAGGTCCACTGGTGGGAAAAATGCAAGTGGGTAAACCCGTGGGCGCGAAAACGGCGCAGGTTTTCGAGGACCGTGGCCGGACCAAATCCTTTGTCGGAGAGGGAAGCGGCTGGGCGGGCGGAGGCGTCTTTCATGCAAACCCCCAAGGTGTCCACGGATTCCCCCCTGCCAAGGAGGAAGCGCCAGGGCTCCGGCCTCTCCGGCCACCGCCCTCGATCAGTCACTCGGAGCCTTGGCCGAGGCCGTCTATGAAACGGGCCTCTGAATCCAGCCGTGGAGCGAACGCGGATTCCTGTTCCGCCACACGCTTCTTCGCAAGCCCGCCAGCCTCATCCCCGGGGATTTCCAACGTTCTGGTTTCCACCGCCGCCGATGGAGGACGATGCGTCGCCTTCTCTCGCCATACGCCTGCTCACCGGGGGTTGTTTCCGCATGCGGGACGGGACTGGAACGCTGCGAGAAAAGGCGTTGACGCGCTGGTGGTGGCGGCTACATCTGGACGGCTTACGCGGGAGCCGCCGGCTCCCGGGCCGCTGCGGCAAGATAGCTCAGTTGGTAGAGCAGAGGACTGAAAATCCTTGTGTCCCCGGTTCGATTCCGGGTCTTGCCACCACTTTTTTCAAGCCCCGCAAGATTCAATGTCATGCGGGGCTTTCTCTTGCCGTCTTCCACTCTCGGGCCAACACCGGCCGACCGCGGACAGCGTCGGCGGTTTGGGTTTGCTCCGGCGGGCGGAGCGCATGGACTGGGGGGGATGGGCACATCGGAAATCCTTTTGGGCTCGATCCTCCTGGAGCGCAATCGCTGGAGGCGCACGGAAACACCGCTGTGCCGGCCCGTGGCCTGGGCGGCGCGGGCGCGGGAAGCCGGGTTTGACGGCTGGGAATTGTGGGAGGACCACTACCACCGCGCCGACGCGGAGGACCGGGAGCGCCTCCTTCATGGCCGGCCTCCGGTGCGGGTGTTCAACACCTATGCGCCTTTCGAAAATCCCGGGGCGCCTCAGCTTGATCGCCTGGTGGCGGCGGTGCGGGAGCTGCGGCCGCGCGGGGTGAAGTTCAATGTGGGCAAGCCTCCGGGCAATCCCGCCGCCCTGCGCGCCACCTTGGACAAGGTGCTCCCCGAGCTGCCCGGCAACTGCCGGCTCTGGTGCGAATGCCATGGCGGCACCTGGCTGGAAACCCCGGGTGCCGTGACCGAGTTTCTCGCCGGTTACCCAGACCCGCCGTTCGACCTTATTTTTCACCCCTTCGCCCTGCCGGAGGCATCCGTCACCGTGTGGATGGAGCAGCACGGCCCGCGGCTGGTCCATGCCCATGTGCAGCGGCGCGGGCCGGGCGACCAGTGGGAATCGATCGCCGCCCACCCCGACGAAACCCGGACCCGCCTCGCGCTCCTCCGCAGGCTCGGCTACCGCGGTAGTTTCACCTTGGAATTCACCGCCGGCACCGCGACTCCGGAGGAAAACGAGGAGTCCCTCTTTGCCGCCGCCCTCGCCGACCTCCGGCTTCTCCGAAACGTGGTGGCCGCTTCGTGAAGCTGCTCTATCTCGAGAAAGGCGACCCGGATCTCCGGCTCTGGTCCGACCCCTTCGAGGCCGCCCTCCGGGAGATCGGCGCCTTCACCCGGATCAACGGATGCCGGGATTGGCCGGAGTCGGCGACCCTCGCGGCCATCCGCGGCACCGAGGTTCTCCTCACCGGCTGGTCCAGCCTGCCGGTGCCTTCCGCCATCGCCGCCGATCCCGGCCGGCTCCGCTACATCTGCCACCTCACGGGAACGCTGGCGGGCATGCTGCCGATCGAGATCCTCCGCGCCGGCATCCCCGTGACCAACTGGGGAGACACTCCGGCGGACGAGATCGCCGAGGGCACGCTGACCCTGCTTCTGGCCTGCCTGAAAAACCTCCGCGGTCATACCGCCGCCCGCGAGCAGGGCGCCTGGCAACCCCCCGAGCCGGCCAGCCTCGGCAGCATGCGCGGACTCCACCTCGGCCTCTACGGCTACGGTGTCATCGGGCGGCGTTTCCGGGAGGTCTGCCGGCCGCTGGGGCCGGAAGTGCGGGTTTTCGATCCCTTCGTCGAGTCCCTGCCGGCAGACACCACCAGGGCCGAAAGCCTCGACGATCTCTTCGACTGGGCCGAGGCCGTCTCACTCCACGCAGGTTTGACGCCCCAGACCCGTGGCTCGGTGACCGCCGATCTGCTCCGCCGTCTCCCTCCACACGGGATCGTCATCAACACCGCCCGCGGCGACCTCATCGAGCAGGAGGCGCTCTTCGACAAATTGGCTTCCGGACGGCTGCGGGCCGGGCTTGATGTGCTGGCCGGCAATGACCGCCTGCCGCCGGATCACCCCGCCCTGAGTTGGCCGAATCTGCTCCTCACCGGGCATGCCATCGGCCGCGCTGCCTGGCCCCCGCGCCCCGGCACATTGAACGCTCTCCAGCAAACCGCGATCGACAACCTCCGGCGCTTCGCCCGCGGCGCACCACTGCTTCACTGCATGACCGTGGATCGCTACCTGCGCAGCACCTGAGGCGGCGGCCTACTCGGCGTAGATGTTGTCGACGTTGGCCGCGCGGGAAGTGTCGGCCAGACTGTGTTCAATCCCCGATCCGGTGAACTGCCATTCCTCGCTCGGACCGCGGGAGAAAAGCAGGTAGCCGTCGCGCCGCCAGTTGGTGGCGGCCGCTGAATCCGGAGGCGGATAGAGATAAATGTACTCATTTCCCCAAGGATCGATGAACCAGTTGTCGCGGAAAGTGTTCCGATCCTGGTCGGCATCAAGGTTCAGGCGCTCCGGATGCTCCACCCGCACCCGGGATAGATCCAGAAACGGGGCCCGGGCTGGATTGAGCCAGACAGAGGCGGACTCGCGCGGCCCCCGCAGCCCCGCCAAAGCTCCGAAAAGCCACTCCGCGTTTTCTCTCACGATCTGGTCGGTACCAGTGTGGGACGTGTTGCTGTACGGATAATCCCCGAACTGCGCCCGGTAAGCCTCCAACGCGGTCGCCAGGGCGGCCAGCTCGGCGGTCGCCCGTGATCCGCGGTTGCGCTCGGCCACGTAGCTCACCAGCCCGAAGGTGATGCCGGCGAGGATGCCGATGATGGCGATGACCGCGAGCAGCTCGATGAGGGTGAAGCCGGCGCGGCACGGCGGGCGTGCTTCAGAATCACGGGGAAAGTCGACAACCATACCCAAATCTATCACCTCGCCGCACCCGATTGCCAGCCGCGAGTTGGCCTCCACAAGCGGGGGATTTTCTGTTTTACTCACCTCTGGGGCGGCCCGATAGTGCGGGCAATCCGCCACGTCGCCTCCGGCCCCCGCCCGAGCCCGTTTCGTCCCTTATCGCCCGAGCCGCATGCCGCCCCAGGATCCACTCCCCACCCGCCATCCGGAAACGCCGGCCGGAGCGGAGGCAGCACCCTCCCCCCGGAAGGAAGAACCCCTTTCCCTGCCCTTGCTGCTGGAGTTTTCCCGCACCCTGCCCAGCGCCCCCCGCGTCTACCACCAGATCTCCCGCCTCATCAGCGATCCCAATGTCGACCTCGCCGAGGTCACCGCGCTCATGAAGCTGGACCCCTCGCTCACCGCACGGATGATCCGCATCGCCAACAGCGCCTATTTCGGCCTCGCCTACCGGGTGGAGTCGCTGGAGGACGCCGCCACCCAACTCGGCCTGCGGGAAATCAACCACCTTCTCGGCTCGGTCGTCCTGCGGGACGCCTTTTTCCACCGCCTGCCGTTCTATGGGCTGAAGGCGGATGAATTTTGCTCCCGCTGCCTCACCACCGGCCATGCCAACGAGCTGCTCGCCCAGCGCACCGGCGCCGATCCCGGCCTCGCCTACCTCACCGGCCTGCTCCACTCCATCGGCCAACTCGTCCTGGGGCTGTTTCTTGCCAAAAACCGCCCCGAACTCCGGTTGCCGGTGCCGACGCCGGTGCTCGCCATCGATGCGGAGCGCACTCACTTCGGCACCGACCATGTCGAAATCGCCTCCCTCCTGCTCAAGGATTGGAAATTCGGCGACGACATCATCACCCCCGTCTCCTGGCAGCACCGGCCCGCGGAAGCGCCCGACCACGAGCGCGAAACCGCCGCCCTCCACCTCGCCATCCACTTGGCCGATGCCGTCGAGCGCCACCTCCCCTCGCCGGATGCAGAGGGAGGCTGCCCCCCCGATCCCGTCTGCTGCCCGTTGCTCGGCCTCGATCCCGCCGATTTGCCCGTCCTGACCCGGCAGGTTCAGGAACTCGCCCAGAAGTCCCGCCGGTTTTTTGGACTGGTGGAGAAATCCCCTTCTCCGGGCGCTCCTTGAGCGCTCCGTGCCCGGCTCCTGCCTTTCGCGAGTGACCATGAGGCGCCGGATCCGTCTGCTCCGCCCGTTGCTTGCCGTCCTGCTGGCCACGCTCGCCGGCGCCCCCGGACTGGTCGGCCGCACGGCCGCGGCCGATCCCCTGCCCCTGCGGTTGCAGCGGGGGGTGGAGGCGTTTTCCGCCGGCGACTATGCAGCCGCGGCCGAGACCTTTGCGGCCATCGAGCGGGACTACCGCCAGGAGCCCGAGTGGGAGGCCGGAGCGCTTCCGCGCCGGCTCCTGCCCCTCAAGGGTCTGGCGGAGTGGCGGGCCGGGCAGATCGAGCAGGCCATCGGCAGCCTCGAAACTTTTCTCGCACGTTTTCCAGATGAAATCGAAGGCCGCGCCCTCGCCCGCTATGCCCTCGCCGCCGCCCTCGCGGCCGCCGGCCGGCTGGAAGCGGCGGCGGAGGCCTTCGCCGCCTTCGAAGAAGAGGCCGGCCCCGGCGGCCAATCCTCCCTTGCCCGCCTCGAACGGGCCGATCTCATCCGCCGCGCCGGCCGCCCCACCGATGCGATCGCTTTGCTGCGCGCCCTTTCCGAAGACCCGGCCACGCCGGTCACCTTCCAGGCCCAGGCCCGCCTCCGGGCCGCCGACTGGGCCCTCGAAGCCGGACTCGATCAGGAAGCCAGAGACCTCCTCCTCGGCCGCCGCTGGACCATCGACACCATGCCGGAAATGGCCGTCCTGGCCTTTGCCGCCATGGAGCTGGGCGACCGTCTTTCCACCGGGGAAGATCCCGGGGCGGCCATCGCCGCCTACCGGTTGGTACCGCCGCATGGCCGGCTGGTCGAGGCCCAGCGCAGCCGCCTGGCGGAGATCGAAGCCGCCTTTCGCGCCCGGGCGACCGCGGTGGAAGCCGCCGGGGGCGGCTTCTGGGTCGACTACTACCGCGGCCTCATCGCCCGCGTGCGCGGCCAGCTCGAAGCCCTGGAGACCTCCGATGACTACACCCCCCACCTGCGGCTCCGCCGGGCCGAAGCCAGCCTCCGCGCGGGCCGCCATCACGAAGCCTGGCTCCTCCTCGAGCACCTCGCTCTCCGCCCGGATCTGCCCGCCGAACTCCGCGAGGAAGCCCACTTCCGCTGGATCATGGCCGCCATGGGGGTGCAGGCCTGGGAAGAGGCCCTCGCCATCGCCAGGGCCTTTCTCGATGCCCATCCCGAGTCGCCCCGCGCCCCCGACAGCCAGCTCCTGCTCGCCGAAGCCCACCTCGAGCAACGGCGCTTCCCCGAAGCGGTCGCCGCCCTCGACTGGCTCCTCGACCGCCATCCCACCGCCGATGCCGCCCGCCGGGCGTTTTTCATCCGCGGATACGCCCTGGCCATGACCGACCGGTTTTCAGCCGCCCGGGAGGACTTTGCCGCCCTCCGTCGCCTCGCGCCCGACCATCCCCTCGCCCCCCGCGCCGCCTACTGGCATGCCCTCACCCGCTCACTCGAAGGCGACCACGAAGCCGCCCGGGCGGAGTTCCTCAGCCTCGCCGGTGAACTCGAGGACCACCCGCTCGGCTCGGAGTGCGTCTACCGCGCGGCCCTCGCCCTCTACGCCCTCCAGCACTACGAGCCGGCGGCCGGCGAACTCGAGGCCTTCCTCGAACGCCACCCCCACCATGCGCGCACCTCGGAAGCCCGGGTCTTGCTCGGCGACATCCTTCTCGGCCAGGGCTGGCCGGAAGAAGCCCGTGACCACTACCTTCGGATCGAACCGGAAGAGGAGGGGCTCCATGCCTACGCCGTCTTCCAGGCCGCCAAGGCTTACCAGACCCTGGGGGACTGGGACGGTCTCGCCGCTCACCTCAATCGCTTTCTCTCCCGGGCCCGCGGAGCCGCGCGCTTCCGGCTGCCCGAAGCACTCGTCGGCATCGCCCGGGCCACCGAGCGTCTCGGCCGCCCCGCCGATGCCCTCCCGGCCTTCGAGCAGGTTCTGCGCGACCACGGCGACGACCCCGCCATGGAAGGCATCCCCGCGGCCCTCGGCGCACTCCGCGATCTCGCGGCCCGCCTCCGGGTCGCCCACGCCGCGGATCGGGATACCGAAGTGCCGCCGGTGGTGCGCCAGCCCTTCGACGACTGGCTCGAGGAAACACGCCGACAGGCGCGGGAGGACGGCCGCCAGACGTGGTTTGCACGGCTCACCCTGGCCCTCGCCGCCGAGCGCGAGCGTGCCCGCCAACCCGCCCGCGCCACCGTTCTTCGCCTCGAACTGGCCCGCGAACTCGACGCCGCATGGCTCGACGCCGATGCCCTTGCCCAGACCGCCGCAGTCCTCGCATCCATCGGTTCGGACCAGGCCCTGCCCCGCTATCATCTGCTCTTGGAGCGCTTTCCCGGGCACCCCGCCCGGGCGGAGGCTTGGCTTGCCCTCGCCGAGGAGGCCCTCGAAACGGGCGACTCCGAAGCCGCCCTCAATTGGCTCCGGCGGATCGACCGGGAAACCCCCGGGCACCCCGCCGCCACTGATGCCCTCCTCCTCGAAGCCCGCCTCCTGCTCGAAGCCGGCGAACCCGCCGCCGCCCGCACCCGTTATTCCGACCTGCTCCGGCGCCGCGAGGCCGGCGGTCGCCGCCACGCCGAAGCCCTCCTCGGCGTCGGCCGGGCCAGCGAGGCCCTCGGCGAGCCGGAGGCCGCGGTCGTCGCCTACCAGCGCCTGCAAACCCTGTATCAGGCTTTTGATGACATCCTCGGCGAAGCCTATTGGGCGAGCGGCCGCCTCTTCGGCGAAATCGGCGACCACGAGGCCGCCCGCCAAACCTTGGCCGAGTTTCTCGGCCGCCCCTCCCTCGACGGCCATCCCGCCCGCGGCCCGGCCCGGGACCTCCTCAAGCGCCTCAGCGCCACCCAAACCCACGAAGAAGGATGAATCCACGCCGATCTCTTTTTCTCCTTTTTCTGCTCGCCGCCGTCGTGGCCGGTTCACCTTTCGCCCCGGCCGCCTCCGGATCATCCATTCCCAGAGTCGACTTGCTCGAGGCCGAAGCCCGGGTCGAGACCACCCTGGGCCGCACCTACCACGGCCGCCTCTGGGGCTACCGCGACGACCGCCTCTACCTGCGGATCGCCGACGGGGCCGGCTTCGTCGAAATCGGCTTCACCCCCGCGGAGGTGCGGCGCTTCCAATTTCCCGGCACCGAAATCGCCCGCGAGGCATCCGAAGCCGCCGCGGACGGCCGCTGGCACGAAGCCCTCCCGGTGCTCAACCGGCTGGTGGACCAGCGCCGGCCCTACCTGCCTTTCTGGGAGGACGATTCCTGGAATCTGCTCGCGGATTTGATCAACGGCTTCGAAGCCACCGGCAACGCCATCGACAGCCTCGCCTATGCCGGAATTTTCCTGGGCGAGTTCACCCCGCCCCGGCTGGTCCCGCTGCTCCGCCGCGCCCAACTCGTCGCCAGCCATGCCCTCGGCCTGCGAGAAGAAGCGGAGGCGATCGCCACGGAGTGGATCGAGCAGGTGCCGCCGGGCCCGGCTTCCGCCATCCCCGCCGCCATTCTCGCCGGCATGGCCCTGGAGGCGGGCGTACCGGAGCAGGCCCTATGGATCGCACTCCAGCCGGTGGTCTTCGCCGAAGGCGTTTCCGATCGCCAACTCATCCTCTGTCAGGCGGTGGCGGCACGAGCCGCCCTTGAAGCCGGCCACCACGGTACAGCCCGCGCCCTTTTCAACGAACTCCTCGAGCTCGGCCTCGACTGGCCCAGCGAACCCGGCCTGGAGGAAGCCGCCCGCGCCCTCGCAGCCGACCGACCACCGCTGGCGGCCGCCAGCGGCCGGCCGGACGAGCGGGAGCTGCCGGAATTCGCCCCCCTCCCCGCCGCTCCCGATCTCCACTATGAGCTGCGCCAGGTTCGCAAATTGCTTGGCAGATCCGTGATCGATTGATTCCGTTTCAACCCGCCTTCCCTTGCCCATGCTTCAACTCCGACCCACCACTCTGCTCCTCTTCACCAGCGCCGCTCTGGTCTGTGGCATCGCCGGCTCCACCGCCTGGGGAGCCACCCCCGCCGCTCCCGACCCCACCAGCCTCTGGGGCCTTATCCGCCAGGGCGGCTGGGCCATGGTCCCTCTGACCCTCTGCTCGCTCGCCGGCCTTTTCCTTCTCATCCATGGCATCCGCGAAACCCTCCCGGCCCGCTTCTACAATCCTTCGCTCCTTCCCCACCTCGCCCAATCCCTCCGGCAGCGCGACCTTCCCGCCGCCGCCGATGCCATCGCCCACGGCCGCACTGTGCTCGACCGCTCCCTCGCCGTCGCCCTCGCCAAAGCCGACCCCGACCTCCCCGACGCCCGCCGCGACCGGATCGAGGAAGTCCTCGGCGAGTCGCTCGGCCACGAGGAAAACGCCACCGCCCAGTGGATCCATTACCTCAATGTCGTCGCCACCGTCGCCCCGATGATCGGTCTTCTCGGCACCGTCTCCGGTATGATCGGTGCCTTCCAAACCATCTCCGCCGGCGGCATGGGCCGCCCGGAGCTCTTGGCCGGCGACATCGGGGAGGCCCTCATCACCACCGCCGTCGGCCTTTGCATCGGCATCCCCGCGATGATCGCTTACTTCATCCTCCGCAACCGCCTCAACAACCGCATGATCGAAACCGTCCAGGCCGCCGGTGAATTGGTCGACCACCTCGCCGGCGAGAACGGAGACGGCTCAGAAGGCTGAAGAAGCCACGACCCCAAGGTGTTGAGGGCATCGTCCGCAGGTGGAACTCAAGCAACCGCGAAACACGGCGGGAATCCGTGTCCGCGTCCGCCGAATGGGCGAACCGTCCCCTCTTGCCCTTCGATCTTGGCGACCGATTTCAGGTGGGGCATCACCCCCACCAGCACCGGAAGAGAAGCGTTGATCAAAGCTGTTGGCCGCAACCGCCGTCACTCCTCACCGCCATCCCGACAGAGCGCGGCGACCGTCGGGGCCTCCACGCGGACACCGGAGCGACAGCGCGGTGGTTTGCCCGAACCTAATGGGAGAAGAGCGGATTGACCAACCCCTCGACCAGCTGATCCTCGCTGAGGGTGCGGACGTGTCCGTCCATGAAGCCGAATTTGGCCCGGCCATTGGTCCAGCGGGTCTTGCCCGCGTTGCCTTCGAACTCAGAGGAAGAGTGAACCCCAT
>REEB01000187.1 GCA_007695295.1 Puniceicoccaceae bacterium | reverse complement strand
TTCGGCGGGCAGCGGAGGGGCCGGGCGGTTGAGGTAGCGCACTTCCCATGAGCCGCGGTAGCGCAGTTCGGTGCGGCCGCAGTTGTCATGGTGGATGAAGCACGCCGAGTCCATGCCGAGGGCGAGGCGGAGAAACTCGCAGAGAAAATGACCGTGGCCGAAGACCAGCACGGCGGGCGGTTTCCCGGGGTCGGCGGAGCGGGCGAGGGCGGTGAGGCGCTCGAGCACGATCCCCACCCGCCGCAGTCCCGCACCGAATCCTTCCGTGCCGGACGGACGGACGGCGCGGCCCTCGTGGAAGTCCAGCCACTCCGCGGCCTCGCGGGACAGCTCCATCGGCTCGGCAGGCCAGTCTGCGGCGGCGGGTTCGGCCCGCTCCTGCCAGCAGCCCTCCGCCAGCTCTGGCCAAATGAGCGCACGCCTGCCCGCCGCCTTCAGCAACGGCAGGGCCGTCTCCACCGCCCGCTGCAGCGGACTCACGAAAATCGCATCGAAACTCTCCCCAGCAAGATCGCCGGCCAAAGCCTCAGCCTGGACTCTGCCGAGAGGCGACAGTGAATCGTGGGTGGCGACGGAATAATCGCCGGTGGCATTGCCCATGGATTGGCCGTGGCGGACGAGCAGGAGTTTCATGGCCCACGAGGAAAATGCCGCCCCGGCGAGAGACAAGGGAAACCGGGCACGGCGGCTCACTGTAGTGGTCCATCCGATACGCGGAAACCGGCCTTCCGGATGCCGTTCCGGGAGAAGGAGGGTTCCGGGCCTCGAGTGCTATTCGCCCCCGGTGAGGAGGAGGCGCAGGCGGATGATCAGTCCGTTGGCGGGAGCGGCGGCGGTCAGCGCAGCCGTGACCGTGGACGACCCATCGCCATTGTCTTCGACCTGGATCACGAACCAGTCCGGGCCAGCGCCGTCGTCATTGTGCCTCCAAGTGTGTCCATCCGCACTGCCTTCGACCCGGTGGGTGAGATCGGGGTCGTCGTTGCGTAGGGTAAAGACGAAGCGCGGGCCGGATCCGCCCGCACCGGCTTCGATCCGGGGCAGGACCGCCGGGTCAAAATCGAAAGGGCTGAGCCGGAAGGCGTATTTCTCGGTGTTGGTGAGACCGTCCCGGGCGGGCACGGCTGCGGGCCCGCTGATGGCAGGGTCGGCCAGCTGGGCCGCAGTGAAGTGCGCCGCCCGCCAACCCTCGATGCCTGTCAGCGGTGGTGGCGCCTCATCGGAGAGGGTGAAAAGAACCTGCCGCACGCCGGAGCCCAAGGCCGGATTGGCCCCGAAAGTGAAGGCCGCGGGTTGCCCGCTGAGGGTCGGCTCACCGACCACCAGCCCGGGCGTGGGCAGGGCCGAGCGACTATAGGT
This sequence comes from Puniceicoccaceae bacterium, assembly GCA_007695295.1. Classification (GTDB taxonomy): domain Bacteria; phylum Verrucomicrobiota; class Verrucomicrobiia; order Opitutales; family Opitutaceae; genus REEB01. The sequence goes on along the minus strand of REEB01000187.1, from coordinate 7,558 downwards.
TACCGAAAGCCGGTATTCGTCGTCGATCAGCGGCATCACCGGGCGGTAACTGGTTGCTCCGGAGGGGAGGTTTTCATTGAACAGGAAGTTGAAACGGGGCGTGCCCGTGGACCGGTCGACCGTGTCAAGCCGGACGCGCACACTCAGCCAAGGCACCGAGGGCTGCGTCCAGGCGGCGTTAAAATCGTCGAACGGCAGGATCTGCCCCGGCAAGGGCGCGAGCAGGTCAAACTCGGGCAGGCCGGCCGGCTCGAAGCCGTCGGCATTGATCTCCAAGTCGTAGACCACCTCGCCGGAGCCGGACTGAAACTCCAGCGTCCAGGAGCCGTTGATCAGTGCCCGGATCTGGGCAAAGGAACCGAGGCGGACGCTGGAGCTGGTAACTCCCTCGGGATGGTTGAGATAGCCCCGGAGCTGCCCGCCCGGCGACCTTAGGGTCACCCGATCCTGGAAGCCCGCATCCAGGGTGGAGAGAAAAACAAAGGCGATCCAGCTCTCGCCATCCGGTCCGATGGACTGCTCGAAGGAAAACTGCAGCCGGAGATCGGTGATGTCCGGCTGGTCCGGCGGCTCCACTCCGGCCCCCGCGTCACCCGCGAAGATCGGGGTGTCGGGCGTGGATTCGTAGGCCCACTGGAGGACCACCGCAAATTCCCGGGAGCTGTCCAGCTCGATCTCGATCCACCCGAAGTGGGTCGCGCCGGTTTGCTCGGCGACAAAACGGAATCCTACGAAGCCCCGATCCCCCGGCAGCCATTCGCCCATGTCCTCCTCTTGCAGCGTCCCCCAGCCCCATTGCTCGCTGAAGGGGAGCCCCGGGCCGATCAGCGCCCCGGAGGCCAGCCGGCGGACCAGCCATTCCTCGGGCCAGGGCTGGTCGGGATAGACATAAGCGAAGCGTCCGTTCGTGTCGCCGATCTCCAGCACGGGAACAACTTCCCCATCCGAACCGAACTCCGGATCCTCGTCCCACTCCCAGCTCCAGGCCTCGATGACGGCGTCGTCGTAGCCGTCGTCATCAAAATCCAAATACAGGGCATCATAGGAGTCGAAGTACAGCACCTGGTCGAGTGGCCCGGAGGCGACAATGGTGGAAGGGGCGGACTCGCCCCAGAGAGGAAGCACGATGGCGAGCGCAAGGAACCCGGCCAGCGGGAAGAGGGCAGCTTTCATGACGGAGGAGGCGGTTGGGGAGAGGAGGAAGGGTGCAGAGGGTGGCACCGCCGGACCCCGGCGGTCAATCCCGCACCACGTCACCGGCCCCGGATCAGGGAAACCCCGAAGCCAAGGTACGGGGTCAACGGCGGCGGCCGGGAATTCCCGTTTGACCCGCCCGCGGCGGCCGGGCTCAATGCTCCCTTTGCCCTCCCATGAACCGGGTGTTCATCAAGACCTACGGCTGCCAGATGAACGAACGCGACTCCGAAGCGGTCGCGGCGCTCCTGCGCGCCCGGGGCTATGCCATCGTGGACGACGAGGCGGCGGCCGATGTCGTCCTCCTCAACACCTGCAGCGTGCGCGACCAAGCCGAGCAGAAGGCCATCGGCAAGGCCGGCTACCTCAAGCGGCGGCGGCGGACCAACCCCCGCTTCGTCCTCGGGGTGATGGGGTGCATGGCCCAGAACCGAGGCCGCGATCTGCTCGACCAACTCCCCGACCTCGACCTGCTCGTGGGCACCCAGAAGTTCCACCTCGTGCCCGACCACCTCGACCGGATCATCGAAAGCCTTGCCGCCCAGGGTCCCCGCCCCGCCACCATCGTGGATCTCGCAGCGGAGGAAGGCTCGCAAAACACCATCCGCGACCACCTCCCGCAGGAAAAACGGGTTTCCGCCTTCGTTTCCATCATGCAGGGCTGCAACATGAGCTGCACCTTCTGCATCGTGCCGAAAACCCGCGGCGAAGAGCGCAGCCGACCCATCGAAGCGATTGTGGAGGAGGTGGAGGGCCTCGTCGCCGGAGGTGTGCGCGAAGTCACTCTGCTCGGCCAGATCGTGACCAGCTACGGCCGCGGCACCATTCCCGACCGGGCCGGGAAAAGCCCCTTCGTCCAGCTCCTCGAGCGGCTGGAGCAAATCCCCGGGCTCGCCCGCATCCGCTTCACCTCGCCCCACCCGCGGGGCTTCAAGCGCGATCTGGTCGAGGCCTACCGTGATCTGTCCAAACTTTGTGAATACATTCATCTCCCGCTCCAATCCGGCTCGGACCGCATGCTCCGGGCGATGAACCGTCCCTACAATGTCACCCTCTACCGGCGGATTGTGGACGACCTCCGGGCCGTCCACCCGGAGATGTATTTTTCCACCGACATCATCGTCGGCTTTCCCGGAGAGACGGATGACGACTTCACCGCCACCCGGGAGGTTTTCCGCGAAGTCGGCTACGATATGGCCTACATTTTCAAATACAGCATCCGCACCGGCACCCCCGCCGCCACCCTGCCGGACCAAGTTCCGCAGGAGGTCAAGGAGGCCCGCAACCAAGAGCTGCTCGCCCTGCTCGAAGCCCAGTCGCTGCGGCGCAACCAGGCCCTCGTCGGCACGGTCCAGGAGATTCTCGTCGAAGGTCCGGGACGGCGGCCGGAACGCTTCACCGGCCGCAACCGCGGCAACCGGGTGGTTCATTTTCCCGGGTCCGACCGGCTGATCGGTCGGCTGGTGCCGGTCCGGATCGAGCGGGCCACGGTCAGCTCGCTCTACGGATTGCCGGAAGTCGAAGCCATCCATGAAATCGCCGGCGGGCCCGCCTCCGCCGAGCCGGCCCGCCACAGCGCATGAGCCTTTTCGCCGCCACTCTTCTGACCGCCCTTGCCCTCGTGGTGGTGGGGATTCTCCTCATCTGGAACGGCGCCCCCGTCGCCGCCTACGCCCGAAGTTTTCCGCGGTCGCGCCGGGCCGCCTACTTCACCATGGGCGCGAGCACGCTCTGGACGCTCTACCGGGTCACCCAGCTCGGCGAGGCCGACTTCGGCAACTACAGCAACCTCATCCTCGCCGCCTTTCTGGCCCTGGCCGTGCTCGCCTTCGTTTACGTGCCGGATTTTCTTTCCGTGCGGGGCGCCTGCATCCTCTGCCTGCTCATCGCCGATCTCCTCCTGAGGGCGGCTTTCATGCAGTACGACCAGCCGGCCCGGCTCTTCCTCGTCGGCTTCGTTTATGCCGCCATCCTGCTCGCGCTGTACCTGGCCGTCTCGCCCTTCCGGCTGCGCGATTTCTTCAATTGGCTTTTCGCGCACCCCTTCCGCACCCGCTTGGTCGGTGGCATCGCCCTCGGCTACGGCCTCGTCCTCGGGGTCGCGGCCGCCTCGTATTAAGGCCATGGTGACACGGCCGCCCGCGCCCGCGCTCCTGCTGATCGTCGCCGGCCCGACCGCCTCGGGGAAAACCACCCTCTGCGAGCGCATGGTGGCGGAGTGCCCGGGCGTCGAGCGGGTCGTGACCTCAACCACCCGGCCGGTCCGGGAAGGCGAGGTCCACGGGCGGGATTATTATTTTTTCAGGTCCGATGAGTTCGAGTGCTTGGCCGCCGAAGGGGCTTTTCTCGAAACCGCCGAGGTCCACGGCAATCGCTACGGTACCCTGCGCTCCGTGATCGAGGAGAAGCTCGCCGCCGCCACCGACTTGGTCATGAACATCGACGTCCAGGGCGTGCGCAATGTGCGCCGCGCCGCTGCCGGCAATGCGCTCATCGGCCCTCGGCTCGTCACGGTTTTCATCCTTCCTCCCAACTTGGACGAGCTGCGCCAGCGGCTGGTCGACCGCGGGACCGACGACGAAGCCGCCATCGAGCGGCGCCTGGAGACCGCCCGCGGCGAACTGGCGGCTTGGAGCGAGTTCGATTTCTGCATCGTCACCCGCGGCAAGGAGGAGGATTTCCGCACCCTCCACGCGATCTGGACGGCGGAGAAAAACCGGGTCGCGCGATTGTTGGGGGAAAACTCCGCGGGCTGATTAACCAGAGCTCCCGGCGACTCGGAGGAGCTTAGTCGGCCCGGCCCATCGCCCAGGCGATGCCGCCCCAGAGGTGGGCGCGGAAGAGGTCCTCGCGGAAGGTTTCCGAGGTGTGCCCGAAAGCGGTGTAAAACGAGCGCCCGCCCTCGAACTCCCGGCACCAGCTGATCGGGTGGTTGCCGGGATGCCGGCTGCCTTCGTAGGAATCGGTGTCGAGGGTGAGCAGCACGGTGAGACCGTCCGCGAAGCGGCGGAAGTTGTACCACTCGTCGTTGCGGGGCCAGCGCGCCGGCAGCATCGCGGTGGCGGGGTGATCCGGGACCTCCACTTGGGCGACGGCGGGGCGGACGTTGGGATTGTTGGGGTGGCTGTGGAACCAGGCCCCGACGAGCTCTTCGTACCATGGCCAGTCGTATTCGGTGTCGCTGGCGGCGTGGACGCCGACATAGCCGCCCCCGCCGCGGATGAAACCCTTGAGGGCGGCCCGCTGGTCTTCATCAAAAAGAGTTCCGGAGGTGTTGAGAAAGACGACCGCGGCGAAAAGGGCGAGGTTTTCGGGAGTGAAGGCGGCGGCATTCTCGGTGGCCTCGACGGCGACGCCGTGTTGCTCCGCCAGTTCCCGAAGCGCCTCCAAACCGGCCTCGATGGAAGCATGCCGGAAGCCGGCGGTCTTGCTGAAGACGAGGATGCGGTCCGGCTCCGGCTCCTCCGCGGCCCCGCCGGGCGCGGCAAAGGCAAGCAAAGGGAAGAGCAGACAGAAAAGGCGGCGCAGGGGAAAAGAATTCATGGCGGGCAGGGCAGTGGGGTGATCGAAAAGGCGTAATCAGCCAAACACTTTCGGCGGGCGAAGGCAACCATCGGTTGCCTGAAGCTTGGCGGGTCAGGCTGGCACGGCTGGAGCGAGCGGCTTCTCGCAAAGGAATGCGGGCACGGGCTGGTTGGCATCGCTCCCCAAGCCCGGCAGAGACTGGGGGGCGGTGCATCGCTCACTGAGTTACCGCTTGACCGCGGCGGCGGCGGGAGGCATGACTGTCCGTTTTCTCACCTTAATAGGAGGTCACCGCCTTGAGAGAGGATTACCTAAAAGAAGCCCAGAAAATCATTCCCGATCCGAACGTGTTGATCAACGTGGTCTCCAAGCGGGTCAAGCAGCTCCGCCGGGGCAGCCGTCCCCTCGTGGAATCCTTGGAGAAGCTCAATCCGGAGGACGTTGCGCTGCGCGAAATCATCGAAGGCAAGATCAACTATCAGCTGCCCGAGAACTGATCTTTTCCGGCGGTCCGTGCACCGTGGCCGCCCCCAACCGGCGGGGCCCGGCCTGTGATTTTACGGGGCTTCACGCAACTGATCATGTCTGCCAAGCCCTCATCCCACCAGCGACCCCTGGAGTTCCGCAATGCCAAGGTGCGGCGCGATTTTATCATCGGCGACCGCTTCGAGGCCGGGATCGTGCTGCGGGGCACGGAGGTGAAATCCATCCGCAACGGCCGGGTTCAGCTCTCGGACAGCTTTTGTCGCATCGAGAAGGGTGAAGTCTACGTCTACAACCTGCACATCGACGAATACGCCTTCGGCAACATCAACAACCACCCCCCGCTGCGGCCGCGGAAGCTGCTCCTTAAAACCCGCGAAATTGCCAAAATCCGCCACCAGATGGAAGCGGGCGGGCGCGCCTTCATTCCGCTGCGGATCTATTTCAAGCAGGGGTTGATCAAGCTGGAGCTGGCGCTCTGCACCGGTAAAAAGCTCTTCGACAAGCGGGAAGACCTGAAAAAGCGGGCCGCCCTCCGGGAAGTCGAAAAGGCGATGAAATTCCGGCGGTGAATCGGGCCGCGGGCAGTCTGCGGTTTCGCCGGCGATGAACGCGGTGGGTGAGCCGACGGAAGCTTCGGGTGAAGCCCGGCCACCAACGTTTCACGTGGTGCTCTTCCGGCCGGAAATCCCGCAGAACACGGGCAACATCGGCCGCCTCTGCGCCATCACCGGCGCCCGCCTCCACCTCATTCACCCCCTCGGCTTCACCATCACCGACCGCCACCTCCGCCGCAGCGGGATGGATTATTGGCGTGCCCTGGATCTGCATGAACATGCCGACTGGGCTGGCTTCCGCGCCCACCCCGCCTCCCCGGCCCGCCTCTGGCTCTTCACCACCCGGGCGGAAACGTCGTATTGGGATGTCCGCTACGAAACCGGTGACGGGCTGCTCTTTGGCAACGAAGGGGCCGGCTGCCCGGATTGGCTGCACCAGGAAGTCGGTGACGGCGCACGGGTCAAGATACCCCAGCCCCGCCCGGGACTGCGCTCGCTCAATCTCTCCACCGCCGCGGGCATCGCGGCGTATGAGGTCCTGCGGCAGCTCCGCGTCCGCTGACCGGCGGGGGCGTTGTCCGGATGGGGCGACCGCAGGATCGGTTGCACGGCCCGGGGCGCCGGGGCGGTCGTCGCCCCGGGAATTGCCTCAACCGCGGTGGTGCGCGGTGAGGCCGAAGTAATTGAGCAGCCAGACCTCTTTCCAGACTCGGTAGCGGCCCTCCCAGGTCATGCGGCCATGCTCCTCGCGCATATGATGGGGGAGGAGGAACCCCAGCTCGGTGTTGACCCGCTCAAGCTCGCTTTGCTGGGCGTTGAGGTCGTCGAGGGGATCGTTTTCCCAAGCCTTGAGCGCCTCGCCGCACTCCTGCAGGCGCCGGCGGTGGTGGTTGAGCAGGGAGGACAACCGGCGGGTCCAAGGTTTGCGGACCACGAGCCAGTTTTCGGGATAAAAACCGCCGAAGGGCAAAAAGAGATTGTCGGTCATCAAGCGGCGGTCGCTTTCGGTTTTCGAGGAAAGCTGGAAGCAGGCCGTGAGCCCTCCGCCGCCCTGGGGAAGAAAGAGAACCTGCAGGCGGACGAGGTTTTCGGGATCCTGGTAGACGGAAACTCGAAGGTTGATCCCCTCGGCCAGTTCGGCGAGCAGAGCCTGCACCTGGCGAAACTGCTCCCGGCGAAGATAATCGCGCAGGGCGATGTAGCCGGGGCGGGCCGGCCACTCCTCGCCGCTGGTGTTGGCCTTAAAACGCGGAAACAGCGCCACCGTGCTCTGGCTAAGCGCATTGATGGCAAACCAAGTGTACAGGCTCTCCACCAGGAGCCAGATCAGGAAGGTGATCAACGCCAGCGCCCAGAAAGGCCGGTCGGTCCACTCCAGGTAGCGCACGAGGTAGGCGGTCGCCACGGAAAAAGTGATCCAGCGCAACCAGCGGTTGAGGATCGCCAGCACCGGCGAACCCACCCGCTGGTTGAGCCAACTCCCCAGGAGCGTCACAAGGCCGAGTCCGGCAATGAAATACGCGGCGATAGGTATGTCCATGGTCCGGTGTTCTGGGACCGGAAGGCCGGGAGGGCGGTTCCGGGAAGGGGCGGCGGCATCAGAGCCGCACCGGCATGACCACGCAGAGAAAGCTCTCCAAGGTCTTGAAAACACCGGGGCTGACCTCGTCCTTCAGCTCAAAGAAAACTTCGTCTTTGGTCAGGGCGCGCATCGGATCGAGCAGGTATTGGGGATTGAAGGCGACTTCGAGGTCCGGGCCGTCGTATTTCACGGCCATCGACTCGTGGGCCTCGCCGAG
>REEB01000255.1 GCA_007695295.1 Puniceicoccaceae bacterium | reverse complement strand
GCTGTCCGCCGCCTGAGCCGATGGTCCGGACGGAGCCGGACCCTCCGCCGCCCCCTCCGCGGCCTCCCCCGTAGCGGAGCGACGAAGTCGCTTCGTACCTCCTGCGCCGAAAGCGTATCCACGCTTCCGCTACAAGGCGCGCCCCACACTCCCTCAGGCGGGAGTCGCCAGGGCGGTTGCCGCCCGGCAAAACCGCGCCGCCGCCTCCCGCAATTGCTCCGCTTCCAGCACCCCGAAACTCAACCGCACCCAATCCCCGGCCGGCGCCCCTTCGCCGAAACACAATTCTCCCGGCACGTAGAAGACGCCCTCGTCCAAGCACTGGCGGTAAAAGTCGCCCCCCATCGCGGTCGAAACCCCGGCCGGGCTTTTCGCCCAGAGGTAGAGTCCGCCGGTCGGTCGCGACCACTCCCAGCCCAGTCCGTCCAGCCCGCCCTCCCGCAGCGCTGTATCCAGAGTTTCCATCTTCTCCCGGTACCGCTCGCGCTGGCGCGAAAGGTGGGAATCAAAGCTGCCCGCAGCCAAGGCTTGCTCGATGAGAGCCTGGTTGAAATGGGCGGTGCCGAAATCCTGGTGCCCTTTGAAGCAGAGCATCCGGGCGAGCCAGTCCGGCGTATCACAGATGCCATAGCCCACTTTCAGGCCGGAGGCGAAGGGCTTGGTGAAGGTACCGAGGTAGAGCTTGGGAAAGTCCGCCCAGGCCTCGAGGGCGAAGACACTTCGGGCGGGGTGCGGGGTTTTGTAATAGAGTTCCCGATACGCGGCATCCTCGATCACGGGGCAGTGAAACCCGGCCCGGCGGAGGGTTTCGGCAAGGGCGATCTTCTCCTCCTCGCCGAGAGAGTTGCCGGAAGGGTTGGAGAAATAGCTGACCAGATAGACTGCCTTGACCCGCTCCGCTTCCCCGCGCCGCCGCAGCCCGGCGAGGAGCGTGGCCACACCTTCCGGATCGAGCCTCCCCGCGGCATCCACCGGCAGCGACACCGCGCGCACGCCCAGCCCCTGAAGGATTTCCAGAAACACGAAGTAGGTGGGCGACTCCACCAGGATGATGTCACCGGGATCGCAGAGCGTCTGCATGGCGAGGTGGAGGGCCTGCTGGGAGCCGTTGGTCAGAAAAACATCCGCCGCCTCCGGAGTGGCGCCACCGCCGTCGAGCCCGGCGGTGCGCGCGGCCACCGCATCGCGGAGGACGGCGCGCCCTTGGTTGCTGCCGTACTGGAGCACGGTTTTGCCCTCCGGCCCGGCCAGCACACCGGCGACCGCCTCCCGCACGGCATCCGCGGGCAGGGAAGCGGTGTCTGTAAACCCCGCCGCCAGGCTGAGCACATGCGGGCGGGCCAGTGCCTCGGTCATCATGGTCACGATCACCGAACCGGTCATACGCCGCCCGAGGGCGGAATAGGCCGGCGGCGGGCGCACCGATCCAGTCGGAGAGGACCGCTTCGAACTCATCCCGGCAGGCTGCCCCAATCCCCCCGCCCGGGCAAGCCCCGAGGCGCGGGGCAAAAGCGCGGCGAACCATCCCGGTGACGGGACCAAGGCCGCTTCTTTTCAATTTGCAAATGGACGCCAAGCGATGGTCTTCTGGCAGGAACAGGAGCCGTTTGGCTTCTCTCCGCTCCGTTTCTGCCGTGGTCCGCTCCCCTTCCCTGACTTGCCCTTTCCCCCATGACCGGCGGTTGCCGGAGCCGCGCCCGCCGAAGATCGGGCGAAGGTTTCCATGGCCGGTGCGCGGCTTGCTGGGCCTGGCGCTGGGCCTGCTCATCGCCCCATGGACGGAGGCCCGGGTCCTTGGCTATCATGTGGAGGATTTCTTCCGTGCCGGTACCGTGTCGCCGCCCGCGCTCTCACCCGACGGGTCCCAGGCCGCCTTCGTCACCCTCCGGCGGGGCCGGCCCACCATCCTGGTGCACCAGGTGGACGGTGGAGACCAAGAGATCTTTCACATCACCAGGTCGGACGACGACATCATCACCACCCTCACTTGGCACGATTCGGACCGCTTGATCTACCAGGTTAATTTCGGAGACCTGGTCGCACAAAACACCGATCTCTCGAACCGGCAGGTGCTTCACTCGGCTCTGGACATACGCATGGTGCGTTTCATGGGGTTGGGCTCTTTTTCCCATCCCCAATTGCTCTCCACCCTTCCCCACGAGCCGGACCACATCCTGATCCATGCCCGGGATACCGGCGGCCGGGCCCGGGTCCATCGCGCCAATGTCCACACCGGGGAGTCCACTCTGGTACAAGGCACCGAGCGCAGCGTGCACACTTGGTTCGCGGACGCCAACGGCGCCATCCGGATGGCTTTGGACCTGCACCGCAACCAAGTCCGTTACCTCTACCGGCCCAACGCCAACGCCCGGTGGCGCCTGCTCGACCAAATCATGCCCCTATCGGACGACGGCCGTTTTTCGTATTCCGGAAGAACCCTGGCCGGCCGCCGACACGCCTTTCTCGGGTTCTCCAGCGACCCGGATTCGTTTTACTTCTCATCCAATGTCGGTCGGGAGACCACCGCCTTGTATCGGTTCAACGCTCAGACCGCGGACTGGTCCCTCCTGGCCGAGGATCCCGAGTACGACATCATTTCCACCCTTTATCCGCAGAGTCACCTCCTGCACCATCCCGCCACCGGCGAGTTGGCGGGCATCTGGTACCACCGCGACCGGCCGCACCTGCACTGGTTTGACCCCGCTTTCGCTGGGCTGCAAAAGCGTGTTGACCAACACCTGCCGGATTCCGTCAACACGCTCGTCAGCATGGATCTGGAAGAGCGGCGCTTCATCTTCCATGAAACATCCAGCCGGCACAAGGGCGTCTACCACCTCTACGACCGCCACGCCGATACCTGGGAGGAGTTTGCCCGGGTCGACCGGCGCCTTCGCCTGGAAGACATGTCCCCCATGCGCCCGATCCGGTTTACCGGCAGCGAAGGCCATCCACTGCATGGCTACCTTACCTTGCCGGCCGGCAAGCCCGCGGACCACCCCCGCAGGCTCGTGCTGCTGATCCACGGAGGCCCCTGGATACGCGACGCCTATGGCTATCATCCCGAAGTTCAATTTCTTGCCTACCACGGTTTCGCCGTCCTGCAGGTCAATTTCCGCGGCTCCACCGGCTACGGGTTTTCGCACTTGGACGCACTGCGCCGCGACTTCGGGGCGCCGGCCGTCCGCGATCTGCTCGACGGCGTGGATTGGGCGATCAACGAAGGCCATGCCGACCGCGGGCGGGTCGCGGTCATGGGCGCCAGCTATGGCGCTTTTGCCGCGCTTCAATTGATGACCACCGCACCGGAGCAGATCCGCTGCGGGATAGCGATCGCCGGAGTCTACGACCTGCTCGACCATCTCCGCCATGTGCGCAGGGTCAGTCTGTTTCACTACGATTTCTGGCAGGAAATGACCGCGGGCGCCTGGAACCGCGGTGATCTTCGCCGGATGTCACCGATCGGACGGATCGACCGCTTGCAGGCGCCGCTTTTCCTCGCCCATGGCGACCGGGACACCGTGGCCCCGCTGTCCCAGAGCAAAAACCTCGCCCAGGCCCTGCGGTCTGCCGGCAAGGACCATGATCTGCTGGTTCTGGAAGGCCACACCCACCACGGAGGTCCGATGCGAAACGTCATTCTGCTCTATGACCGCATCCTCCACTTTCTGAACGAGCACCTGCCGGAGTCATGAAACGAACCGGACTAGTCTTGCTGGCGGGGAGCTTGGTCATCGCGGGCACGGCACTGGCCGCGAGCTGGGGGTGGCTCCATCGCAGCGAGGCCGACACCGCCATGCGGTGGAGGGCCGAACGCGGCGACTCTGCGTCCCAACTGGCATGGGCGCAACGCCTCGAAAGTCGTGCGGAACCCTCCCTGCTGCCGGACGCCTTTCACTGGTACGAATCCGCCGGCCAGGCCGGCCAAGTCAAAGCCATGAGGGCGGCCGCACGTCTGGCCGCCGATCCCGCCAACCCGGCGGCTTCCGCGGACCGGTTCCGTCACTGGTTGCAGGCCCTGGCATCCGAGGGGGACGCGGACTCCCGGTTCCAACTCGGCCTCCTCCTCATGGACGAAGGCGAATCCGACCAGGGCCTTGGGTGGCTGCGACGGGCGGCGGAAGCCGGCCATCCCGAGGCCGCTTGGCAAGCCGGCCAACACCTGCTCGCACGCGAGGCCGGCACGGATGACCTGAGGGAAGCATTCCCTTACATCCGGACAGCAGCGGATAGTGGGGTGGCCGGGGCCATGGCTTGGCTCGGGATCGGGTATGGAGAAGGCGGCTTGCTGCCTCCGGACTCCTCGCGGTCCGAAGAGTGGCTCAACCGGGCGGCGGCACAGGGCCACCCGGATGCCTCCTACCGGATGGGCAAACTCTTTCTCGAGCGCGCCCGGTCGCATTCACACCTCGAGACCGCCCGGCGGTATCTTGAACATGCCTATGCCAGCGGTCACCTCCAGGCCGCATTTCCCCTCGCCCGCCTCGCCTTGCGCCAACACCGCCCGGACGACGCCGGAGCCCTCTTGGCCGTCGCCGCCCTCGCCGGAGAGGACGCCGCCTTCCCGCGCCTCATCCGGTTATTGCAGGATCAAAATCGTCCCCGCGACCTCTGGCTTGGCTTTGCCACGCTGCACCAGCGGCGGTGGGCCCGGAGTTCGACTTCCGGACAAGCGCCACCGAACGTCATGCCCGGCTTGTCGCCGATCGACGCACTGCGCGGCGACTTTCTCGCCGACCACCTCGAAAATCTCCATGCCCGTTGGCAGGAAACCGGAGGAGACTTGGAGACCCTGATCCGCGGCTTGCTGGATGATCCACCTGTCCTCGGCGGCGCGTACGGCGTCTTCGAGCCCCTTTTTGAAGCGGCGGTTTCCGGGGACACCGCCGCCATACTTGAGCTCGGGCAACGGTTGCTCCATGGAGAGGGGCTCGTGGCCGATCCCGTGGCTGGGTTGATTCGGATCACTCATGCCGCGGATCTCGGTTCTGGAGAAGCGTGCTGGGTGGCCCACCAAGTGCTGTCCTCCGCCGATGCCCCTCATGCCGACCCCGAGCGGGCGCGGGACTTTCTGCAGCGGGCCAGCGCCTTCGACCACCCCGAAGCCCTCCTGAAACGATCCCGGCAATTCCTCGCCGAGGACAGCCCGGGCCAGGACCGGCTGGCCATGAGATTGCTCCACCGCGCTGTCGGCTTCCCTCCCGCGGAAGCCCTTCGCGACGAACTTTTGATCGCCAACCGCGGCATCGATCCAACCGTCGGCGAAACCCTCGATGCCCTCCGCCGCTTGGCCAAAGCCGGACACGCCGCTCCCATGTACCACGTCGCCAACCATCTCTGGGGCCGCCGTTCCCAAGAAACGGACCGCACCGAGGAGTTGACTTGGCGGGCCGTCGACTACTGGAGCCGCGCCGCCGCCCAAGGCCACCTCAAGGCGGCCGAATACGCCTCCACCGCACTCCGCATCCACCACCGTGGTCAAGAAGATCTGGATACAGCACGCCAACTCCTGGAGGCGGCCGCGGAGCAGGGCAGCGCCCGGGCCGACTACCTGCTGGGCAACTGGATTCTTGAGGAATCGTTCGACGAGCCATCCTTCAAACGCGCCACCGCTCTCTTCCGCAGGGCCGCCGAACGCGGCGATCCGGACGCCCGCTTCCTCTTCATCGATCATCACCCCACCGCGCAAGACGAGGTCGCCGATGACGGCGAACCGGTCATCGCGCGATCCATGGTCGATCTGTATCACCAAGCCACCAGCCTTGGCTGTGCCGTCGCGGCCCTCGCCTTGGGCACAATGATCCTTGATGACGATTCCCTGGCGCACCTTGTCGAGTGGGGCCTCGAGTTGATCGAAGAGTCGGCCTACCGGGGTCATCTGCCGGCTTACTTGACCATGGCCTATCTCTACGAGAACGGAGAGCATGTGGAGCAAGACCACTTGAGAAGTCTCCGTTGGCTCGAAGCGGCCGCCGACGCCGGGGATCCCGACGCCCAGTTCATCGTCGGCATGTGCTATATCGAGGGCAGGCTCGTCGTCCGCGATTTGGAGCGCGGGCAAGCATTGTTGGCCGCCGCCGCCGCCCAGGACCACGAACTGGCCACGCTGTTGGCGGCGGGCGTGGATCGCATCGAATCGGCGGGCATGGCACAGTCCAGCGAGGAGGCCATCGAGATTATCTTCGATTTCGGCGCTTCCATCGGTGAGATCCACCCGGTCCGGCTGGTCGCCGCGGAAAAGCCCGAGTGCATGAAATTACTCACCTGCGCCGGGGCCGGCCCGCGGCGCAGACGGATGCCGGCACGGTGGTCCTCTCCGATTCCTTGCCTGTCTTTGCCCTTGCCGCAGAGGCCTTCCATCCCGGGAGGGTAAGGATCGGTCAGGTGGCCGCCTTCTGGCGCTGGAACTGGGTCAGCGGAAGACTCCAATCCGACTTCTCGAAAGCGCAGATCGTCACCACCTTGGAAGCCGAGCAAACCCTCACCAACTGCCACGCCGTCCTCCTGATCGAAGACCCCCATGGCTATTACTCAGCCTCGTGGCGGCACATCGGCACGCTGCGCGCCGGTCGCGAACACTTGCTCCGGATCGACGTCGATGCCCCGAACTGGTGGCAACGGCGGCTCAGCCTCCTCATCTTCAGCAACGGAGCCGAAGTCGTCACCACCAAGCGGATGCAGCCCACTCATCTGCCGCCCAGCGAGGACCTTGATTTCATCAACCAGCGGAGTGAGGAGTTGGCTGCGGCGGCTGAAACGGGTGTCACCGCACCCTCCCGACTGGTGGCGGACCTTGCTCCGGTTTTTCCGGGAGCTCTCGAGGGGGAAAGAGCCATGACCGCCGAGGTCACCGTCGACACCAAGGGTAGAATCAGCGGCGTCCGCTTGGACTCCCGCGCCGGACAAATCCTCGCCACCGACATCCTGCGCTCGCTGGCGCGGGCCCGCTTCATCCCCGCACTCAAGGAAGGCCGGCCGGTCGAGTCCGTCCTCACCGTCGACATCCCCTTCGATTGAAGACGGGGCGGGGCCGTCGGAACGAATCGGATTTCCCAGGCAAAACGATCCGGTGGTCCGCGCCGCGGCCGGCCAGGGCGCCCCGGATACAGGGGCGTTGGAACCGAGGACCCCGCTTACACCGGCACCTTGGCCGGATCCATATCCGGTGGCGACTCGGGCTTGTCCTTGGCTTTGCGGGAGCGCTTTTCCTTTTCCTTGGTCTGGGTGGCGACCGGAGGCGCCGGACGAATAACCGGGGATTTGATCTCCCCGTGCTCGAGGATTTCCTTCACATGCCGGCCTTCGAGCGTCTCGTATTCGAGCAGCGACTCGGCCAGCTTGTCGAGAGCGGTACGGTTTTCCTCCAGAATCTCCCGCGCACGTTCATACTGGGACTCCACAAGCTTGCGGACTTCGGCGTCGATCTGGCGGGCCGTTTCCTCGCTGTAAACCTGGGTGCGGGAAATCTCGCGACCCAGAAAGACGGTGTCCTGGTTTTCTCCCAAGGCCATCGGACCGAGCGGGCTCATGCCCCAGTCACAGACCATGTGGCGCGCGATCTTGGTGGCCTGCCGGATGTCCCCGGAGGCCCCGCTGGTGATTTCGCCGATGGCCAGTTCTTCCGCCACCCGGCCGCCCATGAGGCTGGCAAGCTGGTTGAGCAGCCGTCCTTTGGAGTGGTTGTACGTATCCTTGGAAGGAATGAACATGGTGCTCCCAAGGCTGCCTCCACGCGGGATGATGGTGACCTTGTGCACCGGGAGGTGGCCGTCGTCGATCGCAGCCTGCACGAGGGCGTGGCCGGCTTCGTGGTAGGCGACTACTTTCTTGTCATCATCGTCCATGATCCGGCGGCGCTCCCGGCCGAACTGCACCTTTTCCCGCGCATCCTCGATATCGGCCATCTCGATGCTTTTCTTGCCGCGGCGGGCGGCCATGAGGGCGGCTTCATTGAGCAGATTGGCCAGCTCCGCCCCGGAAAGTCCGGGCGTGCCCCGGGCCACCACCGCGAGTTCGACATCATCGGAAAGGGCCAGCTTGCGCGCGTGCACTTTCAGGATCTGCTCGCGGCCGATGAGGTCGGGCAGATCAATATAGATTTGCCGGTCGAAGCGACCGGGACGCTGGAGAGCGCTGTCGAGCACGTCCGCCCGGTTGGTCGCGGCCATGATGATGACGCCCTCGGTGGTGTCGAAGCCATCCATCTCCACGAGCAGCGAGTTGAGGGTCTGCTCGCGCTCGTCGTTGCCGCCGCCGACGCCGGCGCCGCGCTGGCGGCCGACCGCGTCAATTTCATCGATGAAGATCAGGCAGGGGGCGTTTTTGCGGCCCTGTTCAAACATGTCCCGGACCCGGCTCGCGCCCACGCCGACAAACATTTCCACGAAGTCGGAGCCGCTGATGGTGAAGAAAGGCACGTCCGCCTCCCCGGCCACGGCCTTGGCGAGCAGGGTTTTTCCGGTGCCGGGCGGACCGACCATGAGGATGCCCTTGGGGATCCGCCCCCCCATGCGCTGAAACTTCTTCGGGTCCTTCAGAAACTCGACCACCTCGCTGATCTCCTCTTTCGCTTCGTCGCAGCCGGCGACATCGGAAAAGGTGATTTTCTCACGGTCGCGGGTCAGCAGCTTGGCCCGGCTTTTGCCGAAATTCATCGCCCCGCGGCCGGCCATCCGGATCTGCCGGATGAAGAGAAAATAGAGCAGACCAATGATGATGATGAATGGCAGCAGGCTGATCAGGATCTGGGTGAAGAGCGTGCTGGTGCGCTCCTCCTGAAAAATAAGTGTCTCCTGGAGGGCGATTAAGTTTTCGTCGGTCAACCGCCCCTCGGCTTTGAAGGCAACATACTCCGCACCGTCCGCAGTGCGTTCGGGGTTGCGGATCTTGCCGGTGATGACCGACCAGTCCTTGCCGCCCGAAGGCTCGGACTTGATTACACCCTCCCTGATCTCGCC
>REEB01000250.1 GCA_007695295.1 Puniceicoccaceae bacterium | reverse complement strand
CGAAAGCAGCGCAAAGCGGTCCCGTCGATAGAAGATGGCGTTCATGGCATTGCGGCCGGTCGGCTCGTCCGCGGTGCCGAAGACGGCGAACTCAGGCAAGGCCGCGGCCAGGTCCCGCTGCTGCGGTTCCCAAAGTTCTTGAAAGCCAATCAGGTCAGGTTGCTGACGACGGATGGTCTCGATGCAGAGGTGTTTGCGGTGGGCCCAGTGGTTCGGGCCGTCGTTGGCCACGATGCAGCGGACATTGCAGGTCAGCACTTTCATGCCCCGAGACTGTGGCATCGGCCGCTCCCTCACGACTGTTTTTTCAGGCCTTGATAGGCGGCAAGTGCGCGCTTCCTTCCGGCCTGGTGGTCGACGATGGGAGCCGGGTAGGTTTCTCCCAACCGCAGTCCCGCGCTGGTGAGCTCGGTGGTGGACGCGGCCCAGGGCTCGTGAATCCAGACGGTTCCGAGTTTCCCCAGCTCCGGCACCCAGCGCCGGACATAAACGCCGTCGGGATCGAATTTCTTCCCCTGGAGGATGGGATTGAAAACGCGGAAATACGGCGCCGCATCCGCCCCGCAGCCGGCCGACCATTGCCAGCCGAGGGTGTTGGAAGCGAGATCGGCGTCGAGGAGGGTGTCCCAGAACCAGGCGGCGCCCTCCTGCCAGGGCTGGAGGAGGTGCTTGACGAGAAAGCTGGCCACGATCATGCGCACGCGATTGTGCATCCAACCGGTTTCCCAGAGCTGGCGCATGCCGGCGTCGACGATCGGGTAGCCGGTGGTTCCGCGCTGCCACGACTGCAGGGCGCGGGCATTCGGCTTCCAGGGGAAGGCACCGAACTCCGGCCGCAGGGGTTCTTCCGGTGTATCCGGAAAGTGGAACAGGAGGTGGTGGGCAAACTCCCGCCAGCCGATTTCGCTGAGAAACGTCTCCGCCCCCCTGCCTTCGCCGGCCGAGACCACCGCCGAGCGCACTTGGGCGGGGCTGATCTCACCCCAGTGCAGGTGCGGAGAAAGCCGCGAGGTGTTGTCCTGGTCGGGTCGGTTGCGGCCGGCGCCATAGTTGCGCAGGGCGTGATCGAGGAACCGACGGAGGGCTCTGCGCGCGCCGGCTTCGCCGGGTTGCCAGTGGTCTTCGAACTTTCGGTCCCACCGGATCTCCGGCAACAGCCCGAGATCGGCGAGGGGGAGTGAAGCGGGCTTTTTTCCCGCCGGGACACCGAGCGTGGCGGTCCGCTCCGGCTCGCGCGCGGACAGAGAAAGACAGTGTTTCCAAAAGGGAGTGAAGACCTTGAAAGGGCCGCCGCTTTTGCTGGCGATCTCCGGCGGCGAAAAAAGCAGGCTGCCGTTGAAACTGCGCACTTCCAGTCCGCGGTCGAGCAGGGCGGACTTGATGGCGGCATCCCGCTTGATGATGGCGGGCTCGTAGCGACGATTCCATGACACCGCGGCGGCCCCGGTTTTGCCGATGAGAGCGTCCAGCTCCCGGCCGGCCGGGCCTTGCCGCAGAATCAGCGGAAGGCCTTTCTCCGCGAGTGCATCCACCAACTGCCCAAGCGAGCGGTACAACCACCAGCGGGCGGCCCCTCCCGGAGCCCAGGGGGTTTCCTCCTCCGGCGACCAGATGAAGACCGGCAGGAGCGGTCGATCAAGGGAGCAGGCCCAATTGAGCGCCGGATTGTCCGTCAGCCGAAGGTCTTGACGAAACCAGACGATGACCGGCTCAGCCGGCATGGAAGGGGGTGCTGTTTAATAGCGACGACATGAGGATGGCTGACCGTTGCACGGCAGCCAGTCTAAGGTCCGCGGCGACGGCGTCAAACGAGGTCGTGAAAGAGCGCTTCGTAGGCTTTGGCGGCTTGTTTCCAGGAGAAATCCCGCCGCATGGCGCACTTGCGGACCGCCGTCATCGAGTCGTCGTCCGCGAAGAGTTTGGCCGATGCCTCGAGGGCGGCCAGAAACGCTTTCGGCTCCGGCTCGAAAAGAAACCCGGTGCCCTCGTCGGGGTTTTCGGTGAGATCAATGATGGTATCGACGAGCCCGCCCACCCGCGAAGCCAGCGGGGGGGTGCCGTAGATTTGGCTGTACATCTGGTTGAGGCCGCAGGGTTCGAAGATCGACGGCATGAGAAAAAAGTCCGACCCGGCCTCGATGAGGTGGCCGATACGCTCGTCCAGGGCCAGCCGCAGCCCGATTTTGCCCGGGTGATGACGGGCGAGCCGCTCCAGCGCCCGCTCGTACTTCTCCTCCCCCCGCCCGAGGATGACGAGCCGCCGATCGCCTTGGCGGAAGAAGTCCGACTGGGCGAGAAGCAGGTCGAGGCCCTTTTGCGCCGTCAACCGGCAGACCATCCCATAGACCGGGCTGCCTGACGCCGGATCGAGTCCGAATTCCTTCAGCAAGGCCTTGCGGCAGGCGGCTTTGCCCGTGAGATCGCCGTAGGAGTAACACTTCGGCAGGTGGGGATCGTTTTCCGGATTCCAAACCTCCGTATCCACTCCGTTGAGCAGTCCGGTGAAGTCCCGCTCCCGGGTGCGGATGACGCCATCGAGCCCGCAGCCGAAGTAGGGCGTGAGGATTTCCTTCGCATAGGTCGGGCTCACCGTCGTGAGGTGGTCGGAAAAAACGATGCCGCCCTTCATCATGCTCATCTGCCCGTGGTATTCGAGCCCGGCGATGCGCATGAACTCCGCGGGCAGGTTTGTCAGGCCGAAGGAAACCCCGGAAAAAATGCCCTGGAAGGCAAGGTTGTGGATGGTGAAGACGGTCTTGAGCGCGAGGCTTTGCCCGGTCCGGCTTTCTTCAAAGCGGAGAAACAGCGGCGCCAGGCCGGCCTGCCAGTCGTGGGCGTGGAAAATGTCGGCCTTAAGGTCCGTCACCCGCAGGTACTCGATGACGGCCTTGCAGAAAAAAATGAAGCGGCGGTCATTGTCATCGTAGTCGTGCGCTCCGAGCCCGTAGAGATGGCCGCGGTCGAAGTATTCATCCCGCCGCACCACATGAAGAGTGAGGTTGGGCGTGAGTTCGAGGGTGTGGATGCGGCCGCGCACCGCCTCGGCTCCAAGCTCGACTTGGATCAGGAGCGTCTCCCGAGCCTTGGCAAAGTCCGGGTGCTCCAGCACGCATCGGTAGCCAGGGAGAAACACGTCCGTGCGGTGGCCGGCCGCCGCCAGCGAACGCGCGAGGGCCCCGACGGCATCCGCCAACCCGCCGGTTTTGGCATAGGGATAAAACTCACTCGCCACTTGGACGACTTTCATGGCCGGAAAACAAAGCACTCGCCACCCTCCCTGGCCAACCCTAAAAGGGTTCGCTTTATGAATTTACGCGAAAGCCTTCTCCGCCTCGTCGGAGACACCGACTATGTGCCGGTTACCCGGGAGGAGTTGGCCAGTGCCCTCGGCCTGGAGAAGCGGGACCGCCGCAAGCTCTCCCTCGAGCTCAACCGCCTCCTCGGCACCGGCGAGCTGGTCCGGATCAAGGGGGACCGCTTCTGCCTGCCCACTGATGCCGATCTCGCCAGTGGCGTGATCCGTTTCCGGCAGTCCGGTGTCGCCATCGTCATCCCCGAAGCCTTGCCGGGCCAACGCGAACCCCAGCCGATTTATATCCACGCCGAGGATACCGCCGTCGCCATGCACGGAGACCGTGTCGTGGTGCGCCTGCTCGACGAGGATTCGCTTCCGCCGCCATTGAAGAAGCGCCGCCAAGCCCGCCAGGCCCGGACCTCGCGGGACCATCCCGAGGGCCCGGTGGGCCGGGTCATCCGCATCCTCGAACGCGCCCGCACCACCATCACCGGCACGCTGCAGAAGTCCCGGCTTTTCCACTACATCGCCCCGGACGATCCCCGCATCATCCATGACATTTATGTTCCGCCCCCGGAACAGAGTGACCTGCGGCCCCGGCCCAAGGTCGGCGACAAGGTGGTGGCCAAGCTCCACGAGTGGGAGCAGCGCCACATCAATCCCGAAGGCGAAATCATCGAGGTCCTCGGGCGGACCTTCGAGCCCTCGGCTGAGTTCAAGGCCATCCTCCACAAGTACAACCTGCCCGACTCCTTTCCCGAGACGGTCGAGAAGGATGTCGCCACCCTGCCCAAGGCCGTCCGCCCCGGCGAGGACCTCAAGGGCCGCACCGATCTGCGCCACCTGCATGCGTTCACCATCGATCCCGACGATGCCAAGGACTTCGATGACGCCCTCTCCATCGAGTACGGCAACCAGGGCCGTGTCCGCATCGGCATCCACATCGCCGATGTCGCCGCCTATGTCCGCCCGAACTCCGCCCTCGACCGCGAGGCGCAGAAGCGCGGCAACTCCACCTACTTGGTCGGTGCGGTCATCCCCATGCTGCCCCATGCGCTTTCCAATGGGCTCTGCAGTCTCAAGGAGGCCGAGGACCGGCTCACCAAAACCGTTTTTCTCGCCTTCGACGCCCGCGGCCGCCTCTCCGACATCAGCTTCGCCAACTCCGTCATCCACAGCCGCAAGCGACTGACCTACCACCAAGCCTACGCCATGTTGATGGAGGACGACCTCGGTAAAATCCGCAAGCTCCCGCTCCCCCCCGCCCACCAGACCGGCTTCACCGGCCGGCCGCTGGCTGATCTCGACGACAAGGAGCTGGGCGGCCTGCAGCGCCGGATCCGCGATCTCTGGACGATCGCCTCCGGCCTGCGCAAGAACCGCATGAAACAGGGCAGCCTCGACCTCGACATGCCGGAAGCGAAAATTTTCGTCGATGAAAAGGGCTACGCCGACCGGATCGAGAAAATCGAGCAGGACGAAAGCCACCAGCTCATCGAGGAGTTCATGCTCGCCGCCAATGCCGCCGTCGCCCGCCGCCTGCGGGAGGTCAACCTCCCCGCCATCTACCGGGTCCACGATGATCCCGACGAGGAAAAGCTGGCCGAACTGCGCGAGTACCTCGGCACTTTCGGAGTCACCGCCGGGGACCTGACCAACCGGAAGGAAATGGCCCGCACCGTCTCCAAGTTGCGCGACCACCCCCAGGGCTACATCCTCCGCATCCAGGTCCTCCGCAGCATGCGCAAGGCGGTTTACCGCGCGTCGCCAGACGGCCACTACGGCCTCTGCATGAAGGACTACCTCCACTTCACCTCGCCGATCCGCCGCTACTCCGATCTCGTCGTGCACCGCGTTTTCGAGGCTTTGCTGGTCAAGCACGAGGGCCAGCCGGCCCTCCCGGGCAGCCAGGCCCGTTACGACCTTTCCCGAGCCACCAGCATGGCCGAGCACCTCAGCCTCACCGAGCAGAACAGCATGGAGGCCGAGCGCGAGTCCGTGAAGGTCAAGCAGCTCGAATACTTCGAGCGCGAATTGAAAAAAACCCGCCGGACCGCCTTCGCCGCCGTCATTACCGAAGTGCGCAATCATGGGCTTTTCGTCGAACTCAGCGAGCTGATGGTCTTCGGCCTGGTGCATGTCTCCACCCTCAAGGACGACCTCTATCACCTCGATGATGATGGCGCCGCTCTTGTCGGGCGGCGCAGCCGGCGGCGCTTCGCTGTCGGCCAAAAGGTCATGGTGCAGACCGAACGGGTCGATCGTTTCAAGCGCCAGGTGGATTTCCGAATCGCGGGATCGGCGCCGGCGGCGGAAGAGCGGCCGTCCGGGGAAGGGCAACCGCGTGCGGCGGAAAAGCCATCCCGGAGCCGTCCGGGCAAATCGTCCTCGCGCCGCCAGTCGAAGCCCGCGTCCTCGTCGGCCAAGGCCGGCAAGAAGAGCGCACGCCGCCGCCGCCGGTGACTCAGTACCCCTGAGTGCACCATTGGGAAAGCCACTGTCCAAGCCCGTAATCCCAACCCAGCAAAGCCGGAACCAGAAAGGCATGAGTTGATTCGCGGGCAGATGGTTGCCGACTTCGGGGGGGGTGCGAGCTGGGTTGGTAGCCCTGCCCGCGGCAGGGGAGTTCTGGACATGGTGTCTGCCTCGGACAACATGCCACGACCACGAAGAGGCTGATCGAACGCCACGCCCGGGCCATGAGCAAGCGGCCTGGACTTCAGCGGCATCAAGCTGGTGGATTATGCCAAGACCTACGCCAACGGGCTGGCCCGCCAGCTCTATCCGATGGACATCACGAAAAGCTCTGCTTGATGGCCCGCCGCTGGGACGGGGTCTGCAAACGGTTCGGCCACCAGCACGCTTTGGGTTCGACACCGATCGAGATGAAACACAAGCATGAGAGAGTCTTGAGGATCGAAACCACGACGCGCGGCGTCACGTCGTTCACCCGCTACCGAAAGGTTGCAGGCGGCTCCCCCGGGAGCCATCCCCACCGATGGGCTCCGATCCGCAAAGCTCTGCACAACCTGCCTGCGCTGTCCGGAGCAATGGGCGCGTGCAACAGGCGATACCTCGGCCACATATCGGCTTTCGAGGATCGGACCCAAGAGCGGCACAAGTTGTCACAAGAAACCGAGTCGGTTCCCGACGAGAGGGGCAACAGCCATCGCGGAGTGAACTCCTTCGCCGCAGGGGAGCTTCGCTTCCGCCATGCAATCCTGCGCGGCGAACACAACTGACGCGGCCTGCGCAACCGCGGCCTGCAAGCCCATTTGCCCGGCTGGAGCGCCCGGAAGATCGGTCGCGCGCTGCGTCGATTCATGGCGCTTGGCCTGCTCAATAAGATCCGGGGAACAGTGAAGCAGTTTAAAAAGTCTCGCTGGGGAAAGACCTGTTGGCAGCGGTGCTACAGTTGCGCGAACGCGTAGTCCTGCCATCGTTACAAACGACATGAAAATCCGAAAACATGATCGATTTTGAGAGGCAAGGGACTATGTCATTTTTATTTTCGAGTCCATACCGATGACCGGCGCCCATGATCATAGTCGCAATACCACTTCCCTTTATTGTGCAGGCATCACCCCAGGAGACAGAACCGACGGTATTCTGGCGCACTTCCATCTTTTTGTGATCAATGAGCGTTTTCCTGGAGTGAAATGGAGTCACCAGCACTCGGTCAGTCGATTAGGATTACGAGCAGGATTACGATTAAGTGGCCGGAGGACACCCAATCCAGCAAGCTCTCCATTGGCAATCGAGGGAGGGCAAAAAGGGTCAATACGATTCTTGCTACTTTCCAAGCGTTTGGACCGGGCATTGCCTTTGGTCCATACCTCGGAAGGTTCGATTCGAGAGAGCTGGCGGCCTGTATCACGTGCCCAATCGCGAAAACGGCCGCGGCTGGGTCTTCGAGAGCGAAGGCGCGAAGCGTACCTTCGGGAAGACGCTTGCGGAAACGTGCCAGCAAAGCGGCTGGATGATTGACGCTTAGGTGGTTCTGGGCAACAACTGCCACTTGGCCGTGGAAACACCCGAGACCAACCTCAGCGAAGGGATGAGGTGGTTGCAGAGCGTCTTCGCCAACCGCTTCAACCGGTTCCGCCGCGAGCGCGGCCACCACTTTTAAGGCCGCTGCAAAAGCATCGTGGTCGAGGATGGGGAGCGCCTGGGGTGGCTGTGCCATTGAATGAACCTCAATCCTGTCCGGACGGGGATCTGCACGGCCGCCCAGCTGCGCGGTTACAGCTTTGGCAGTTGCCGCCATCTGTGCGGCAGGCGGTCGCGGTTCCGCCACCTTTGCTTCGATGCGTGCCTGGAAATGGCGGGTCAAGGGCAGTCCGGCTGGCTGGTGGAGCCACACACAGTACCTCGGTTGGCTTGCCGAGGACGAGCCTCAGGCGAAAGTGATGCGGTTCGACCGCATGAGCAAGAGCTGGGCGTTTGGCGGCAGCGCATTTCGGCAGGCATTGGTCGAAGAGGAGGTTCTTGCGGATTCCAAGTCGGCGGCTTGAAAGATCACGGCGGCGGCTAGGATGAAGATGACCCTGCTTTCATCCCGTTCGGACCGGGTCGCCTGGTCCGATAGCCGAGGGCCATCACGACCCAATCGAGGACGAGCCGCGCCCGCACCGAGAGGGTCGCTCGGCACGATGGATCCGAAAGGCGCGAGAGAACACGCGCAGGGTCGCTAACCGTAAAACGCAGCGGTTCCAATTGCCGCACCCACTGACCCGCTGAGGTTATAATAAGCTGGAATCGGCTGGGGTTGTTTCCGTCCCAAGCTCAATCCCTGCTGTACTGAGAGGGCGGTACGGCAAAAAAGTCGACGGATCAGCCGGGAGTCTGCTGTAGGCGGTTCAGGTGGTGTGCAGGATGCGTTTGCCAGAGTTGGCCTTGTTTAAGTCGCCACGCTGGTAATCGAAGGCAATCGGTTCCCAGCGCTCACCGGATTGGCCGAGGATGAGAGGGCCCTCCATGTGGACGTGCCGCCCCTCGGCCTCGGGGCGAAGTCGAAGACTGGAGGGCAGGACAGGCCGGGAGCGTTTGGACAGGCTGCCTTCCACCAAGTGAGTGGAGCCTGGGGCAAGGTCGATGGCGAGCCAGCCATTGGAGTCGCGCCCGGGAATGTCATCGACCCAGGAGGGAAGATACAGGCTGATTCGCAGCCGGTCGGGGCCTCGGTTGAGGAAGGTCCAGCGAGCCACCCGCGGGTAGCCGGACTCAATCTCGAAGCGGTGAGGGCCGCTGGCATAGGAACCTGGAAGCCCGAAGGGCAGGCAGAGAGTGTCGCCGGACCGCACGGCGCAAAACTGCGTCATGCGGGCGAGGCCCTCGGCGCCCCGCATGCTGCAGCACCAATGGGATTCCTCGGTCTTGAAGAAGAGATCGTCCTCGCCATCCGCACCCGGGCAGTTGTCACAGCCGAAGCCGCCATTGGCACGCTGGCCGTGCCCGAGGGCGTTGAACCACGCCAACTGGGCCTGTTCCAAGTATTCCGAGCGCCCGCTGAGCCTCCAGAGTTCCATCGCCACCATCAAGCCGTCGACGACGGCGCAGGGCTCCGTCCACTGCGGACGGCCGAACCAGTTGAAATTGGCGTGTGTTTCCGTCCAAGCCGCATCGACATAAAGCGCATAGCGCCGGGTGGCTTCGGCGACTAGTGCATAAAATTATAAGTCCGCGTATTTACCTTGGGGCGTTTTCCGGTCCA
>REEB01000057.1 GCA_007695295.1 Puniceicoccaceae bacterium | reverse complement strand
TCCGACCGGCGACAGTGTCGGGGGCCGCCTGAAGACGGAGGACCCCTGGACGCTGGAGCAGTACGGCAAATACATTGCCAGCTGGGTGGCGGGCTGGAACCAGCGCTACAACGTGCCTTTGTACGCGGTCAGCCTGCAGAATGAATCGACCTTTGAGAATCCCTTCAACTCCATGACCTTCATGCGCAATCAGGCCGGCGGGCAGGATTTCAACCAATACGCCATGGGGCTGAAGTCGGTCAAAGATGCCTGGGACCTCTTTGGCTTGGAGACAAAGATCAAAGGACCGCACGTGGCTCATTTCAACGCCAGCCCCGGCAATCCCTTCGGACTCTGGTGGCAAAACGAGATGATCGCAGGGGTCAAAAACCATCCCGATGCGGGGTTGATCGGCTTCCTCGATTTTTACAACGCCAACTATTACAACGGCACGAGCGCGAATAATAACAAAAACGTGCTCGGTTTCTGGCTGGGGTGGCAGCAGGTGGTGCCGGGCGAGTGGGGCTGGCACCGGCCGCCGGGAGTGGCGGGCGACGGCAAGCCGGTTTGGTTCAGCGAGACAGGCGACGGTGGTGGCGGAACTTGGACCAGCCAGATCACCACCCCGCTGAAGATGCACAACGCCCTCGTCTACGGCCAGGGCAGCGCTTACATCTACTGGCAGTTTGCCGACGGCGGCGGGCTCAGCCAGCACAACCTCTTGGCGGAAAGCCAAGTCACCAATCCACTCCAGAGCAAAAAGTACGCGGCCTTCAAGCAGTTCTCCCGGCATGTGCGCCCGGGCGCTCGGCGGGTCGCGGCTGAATTCCCCAACGGCTGGAGCACCTTTGGCACGGCCGATCCCTTCAACTCGGCCAGCGGGCTCAATGCGAGCGCCTTCGTTCACGAAGAGGACGAGCGTGTCACGGTGGTGTTGGTCAACATGCGCCCGAACGCGGAGACGGTGGACCTTGTGTTGGGGGAAGGTCCGGCGGTGAGTTCGTTTGAGGTTTTCCGCACCAGTGCCACCGAGTCCTATGCCAGCCTGGCGGCCGTTCCGGTCACGAACGGGCAGGCCACCCTGACCGTGCCCGCCCGCAGCGTGGTGACCTTGTCTGGGAGCTTCGATGCGGAGCCCGTGGACGAAGCCATGCTCTGGGAAGCGCTGGCGGCTTTTCTGGGTCTGGAGGCGGAACGCCTGCAGGCCGGCCAAGTCCTGCCGGTGGAGGCAACCCTGGAGGGCGGAAACTGGGTGCTGCGTTTCGAACAAGCGGCCGCGCTGGCGCACGGTGAGCTGATTCTCGAATGGTCCGACGACCTGGAGACGTGGCATCGTGACGGGCTGACCGTGGAGACCGCTTCCGGAGACGGTGGAACGACCGCCTGGACCGTCTCGCGGCCGGTCGGCGCGGAGGACCGCTTTTTCTTCCGCTTCCGGGTGGAGGGTTGAGGCGGCCACCCGTGCGGGAATGATGATCCCGCGGTCGCGGGGTGGGAGCATCATGCTCTCGTTCGTGGCCCGGGGAAAAGGACCTGGAAGGTCCTTCATGGGCCTTTCGAACCCGCAGGGTTCACAGCGTGCAGCCGGGGGTAAGCGAATCGCCACCCGAGGAATTCCAAGTCAACAGTGCCCGACCCCGAAGGAGGTCGCAGGTGGAGAGGAGCCTTCAGTTCTGCCGCTTTCTGCGAGCCTTCCAAGATCGGATGCATGGTTGAGGATTCCGGGGATAGTGGCTTCGTGCCTCAGCCAACCCCCGGCCACAGGCTTGCAGCCGCGCTGTTCAGGTCTGGCCGGAAAATCTCACAAAGGAGGCATCAAGACGGGATCTATTGGGATGGATATGGGGACGTCGAAGACCGGGTCGTGGCTCCAAATGACCAAACTTCAGAAGCGACTTGGAAGGTGATTCCTCTGTGCGGGGCGGGTGCGCCGCGATTTCTGCGGTGCGGGGATCCCACGTGCGCGGGATGACAAAGTGGCCGGCTCGGCCGGGCTCTCCCTGTTGCGGCTATTGGTGGTTGCATTCCGGGAGCAGCCTGCGGGCGAGGATGGTTCTCTGGGGCTCCTTGCATCAGGATTCCTTCGGGCGGCTGACCGGTTTTGTGAGCGTCCTGCGAAGTGACGGATTTCGTCTGGCAGCACTCAGCCGGTTTGGAGTGGTTTACTTCGTGCAACCGCACGGCATAGCTTTCCGAAAGTTCCGAAAGCAGGCGACAGGAGTTGACTACCGGTTGGGCCTGGCTTGGAACTCGGTCATGGAATTGGGTATCCAAGGTGCCGGGAGCGGTCACAGGTGGTTTCCAATCGCCGTTGTGGTGCTTCTGCTTGCACTGGTCGCAAGCAAGGCCGAGGCGATCGAAATTCCCTTTGAGGCCGCCTGGGATCGGGTTCGCCAGGAGCATGGAATCATCCGGGCGGCGGAACTCGATCGGCAGCGCTTGGAGCGACTGGAGACGGCGACCCGGTCCCTTTTCCTGCCCCAGGTCAATCTCGAGGGGCGCTACACCCGTCTGAACGATCCCATCCGTATTGAATTGGGACCTACACTGGAGAGTTTCCCCGGATTCCCTTCGAACCTGCCCCCGCTTGGTCTCACGGTGCAAGACGACGAATTTTGGAAGCTGAGTGTATCCGCGGTCTGGCCGGTGTACACGGGGGGTCGTGTCCGTGCCGCCCGGAATGCGGCTTCCGCGGAACTGGAGGCCGCCACCGAAGCCGTCCGCCAAACGCTGCATGCACTGCACTCGGATTTGATCCAGCGCTATTTTGCCGTTCCGATGGCCGGGCAGGTGGTGGTGGCGCGGGAAGCGGCCCTCGCCGGAGCCGAGCACCATTTCGAGAATGCCAGGCGGCTTGAAGAGGAGGGTCTGATCAGCGCTGTGGAACGCCTTCATGCCGAGGTTGCCCGGGCGGAGGCGGACCGAGAGGCCAGGCATGCCCGGCGGCAATGGGACATTGCCCGCACCGCGCTGGCGCTCTTTCTGCAGATGGAGTCTGATCTCATGCCCTCGACGCCCTTGCCGGAACCGGATGCGGCGCTGATTCCCGCGGCGTCGCGTTTGCGGGCCCGGGCGGTGCGCGACCATCCGGCGCTGAACCGCTTGGAGGCCCAGCGCCGCCAGGCCGTCGAAGGCGTGCGGGCCGAACGGGGGAAGCTTCACCCCGAAGTTTTCGCCTTCGGCCGCCGCGAGCTGGCGACAGCTGATTTGACGCTCTTGGAGCCGGAATGGGCGGTGGGAATTGGGATCAATCTTCCCTTGCTGGACCGTTCCGATCGGTTGAATCGGATGCGTGCCGCCCGGCTCCGGGAGCGTCAAATCGAAGCGTTGGCCGAGCAAGTTGCGCGGGATTTGGAGACGCTGATCGAGAGTCGCGTATTGGAAGTAAAACAGGCGGTCGAGCACTATGAAACGCTTGCCAGCAGCCTCGGTCTGGCGCGGGAAAACCTGCGCGTGAGGGAGCGGGCCTTTGCGGAGGGGATGAGTTCTTCGCTGGAGGTGACGGACGCCCGCAACCGCCTCGTGGAGGTGGAAACCGCTCTCGTGGTGACCCGCTACCAGTATGTGCTGAAATCTGCTCTGCTTTACGAAGCCGCCGGATCTTTGGAAGGATTCACCACCCTGCTCGGCTTCGGTCCCAACCTAGATTCGCCATGAAGTCCAAGTCATCGATCCTGGTGCCCGTCCTGTTCTTGGTCGGCCTTGTCATCCTGGTCACCTTTCTGCTTTGGGGATTGGTGCGGGCTCGCCAAGCTCCGGCCGGCTATTTTCAGGGAGAAGTCGAAGCGCGTGAGATCCAAGTCTCCGGGAAACTGGCGGGTCGGATCGACGGAGTCGCGGTGCGGTTGGGGGACCGGGTTGCGGCCGGGGATCTGCTTTTCACCATCGACAGTCCTGAAGTCGAAGCCAAGCGCCGCCAGGCGGAAGCGGCCCGGGAAGCGGCCGCGGCCCTATTTCGCAAGGCGGAAACCGGAGCGCGCGAACAGGAAATCCGTGCTGCCGAGCAGCAGTTGCTTCAGGCCGAGGCCGGACGGCGGTTGGCCTCGGTGACCTTTGAACGCATCGGCCGCCTGTACGAAGATGGCGTTCTCCCGGCCCAGCGAAGGGATGAAGCCGAAGCCCATTACCAGGCGGCCCGCGCCGCTGAGACCGCCGCCCGGGCTCTTTATGAGATGGCCCAGGAAGGCGCCCGGACGGAAGATATCGAGGCCGCCGGGGCCCAGGAGCGCCGAGCGGCCGCGGCGGTCGATGAGGTCGAGGCATTTGTCAGGGAGACCCGGATACATGCTCCGCGGGCGGGAGAGGTGGCGGCGATCCTGATTGAGCAGGGGGAACTGACGCCGGCCGGGTTTCCGGTTGTGAAACTGGCGGACTTGGAGGATATCTGGGTAACCTTCCAGGTCCGCGAGGATGATCTCGGCGCCATGGCCGTGGGCACCCGTTTTGAGGGCCGGGTGCCTGCCCTGGACGGCAGCAGTTTTGAATTCGAGGTGACCTGGATGGCTCCGTTGGGGGCGTTTGCGACTTGGCGGGCGACCAGTCTGTCCGACGGTTTTGATCTCAAAACCTTTGAAGTGCATGCGCGGCCGGTGGAGCCCATCCCGGGATTGCGTCCGGGCATGTCGGTGCTGGTGAGGCGATCCGCCCGCTGACTCCGCCCTTTCCGCACCGATGAAGACGGACACCGGCCCGAGTTTTCTGCATCTGCTCTGGGGCGAAACGTATGCACTGCTCCGGGATGCCGGGGCTCAGGCGCAACTGCTCTGGTTTCCGTTGCTGGCCGGGCTGTTGGTGGCGGCGATCTTTTATCCGGGGGTGGCGCGGGAACTGCCGATCGCAGTGGTGGACGCGGACCGGACCACCACTTCGCGGACTTTGATTCGTGAGCTTGAGGCAAACGCCGGTATCCGTGTGGCTGAGACGAGCGGAACAGCCTTTGACGGCTGGGAGGCGCTGCGCGATCGCCGGGTGTATGGTGTGGTTTTGATACCCGGAGGCTTCGAGCGGTCGGTGCACCGCGGACCACCCGAGCCCGTGACCTTTTACGTCAACACCCAGTTTCTGCTGATCGGAAACATGCTGCAAAGCGAAGTGATGGCGACGGTGATGGAGTTCTCCGCCCGCCGTTCGGCCGGTTCGCTGTTGGCGAGGGGCGTTCCGGTGGCCGGGTTGGAGGGATCGCTGCAACCCCTGCCGGCCCGGCGGTCCGGCGTGGGCAACCCTTACCTCAACTACCTGCCGTTTCTGGTGGCGGCAGCGGTGCCCTGTTTATTGCAGATCTTCATGGTGTTGACGGGAGTGCGTTTGATCGGCCGGGAATTCAGGCTGGGTGAACACAGCACCTGGCTGCCATTGGCGGCCCGCCGTCCGGCCGCAGCCCTGGCGGCCCGGTTTTTACCGGCGGCGCTGGTGTATTTTGGGGTCAGTCTGTCCTTTTCAGAGCTGCTTTTTGGCTGGCTTGGCTGGCCGTTCGCGGGCCACCGGGGCCTCTACCTTTTGGCTCAGGCCGGTCTGGTCGGCGCTTCGCTGGCGATGGGGGCGCTGTTGGCGGCGGCGACCGCCAATTACCGCCTCGCGAGCAGCGTGGCGGCCTTCTACACCGCGCCGGCACTGGCCTTTTCCGGCGTCACCTTCCCCCTCTTTGCCATGCCTGCGGTTGCTCAGGCATGGGCGCACTCGATCCCGGTAACGGCCTTTCTCCGGCTGCAGATCGAGCAGGGTTTTCGCGGCAGCCCGCTGGTGGCCTCACTGCCCGAGTTGGGGATCCTGTTCGGATTCGCTGCCCTCGGAGGATTGCTCGCCCTTTTCCTGGTAGCTCGGAAAGCGGAGGATCCGCGTTGCCACGGACGGCTATGAGAAGCATTGCGGCAGCCTTCGGCGCCCAAGCCCGGGCCGTATTCGGAGACAAAGGCGCACTCCTTCTGCTGGTGCTCGCCCCCGTGCTCTACTCGGCCTTCTATCCGCTGCCCTACCTGAATCATGTGGTCCGCGAGGTGGAGCTGGGGGTGGTGGACCTTGATCGCTCCGCGAAAAGCCGCCAATTGAACCGCTGGCTGTCGGCGCATCCCAATGTCGTGACCCGGGCCTATGTGGACAGTGAGGCGGCGGAAACCGCCCTGCGTGCGGGCGAGCTGGGCGGCTATGTCATTTTGCCCGGAGGACTGGAGCGCGATTTGCTTCACGGCCGGTCTGCCACCCTGCCGGTCATCGCTGATGCGAGCTACTTTCTGGTCTACCGACAAGTGTTGACCGCGGTGTTGGAGGCGGGTGGAACCCTGGCCGCGCAGGTCCAGGTGGGGCGTGGTCTGGCGGCGGGCCAGCCCATGGAGTCCGCCTTGGCCGCCCGTGATCCGCATCCCCTGGTGGTGAGGCCGGTCTTCAATCCGAGAGAGAGTTACTTGCCCTACGTGGTGCCGGCGGTGTACGTCCTCATCCTCCAGCAGACCCTGCTGATGGGCTTGGCCCTGCTGGCCGGGACGGCCCGCGAGCGTGCCGCCGTCGCGGGGCGGTCACCCGGGGTGGCGGCGGTGGTGCCGATCCTCTTGGGGCGGACGGCCTTTCTCGTCCTGCTTTACGCCTTCCATGCCGTATATTTTTGGGGATGGAGTACGCTGATCTTCGATCTGCCCAGCGGGGGTTCATTGGGAGGGCTCCTGCTCATTCTGGCTCCGTTTCTGGTGGCAAGCTGCTTTCTGGGGGTCGCACTCGGTCCGCTTTTCCGGGAGAGAGAACAGGCGTTCGCATACCTGCTTTTCACCTCGCTTCCGATCTTGTTTCTCTCCGGCTTCATTTGGCCGCGCGAGGCCATGCCCGCTTGGTTGCAGATGCTGGCCGCCGTATTTCCCACCACCCCGGCCATCGAGGGCATCCTGGCCTTGTTGACGATGGATGCGCCATGGAAATCGGTCGCCCCTCAGGTTCGCCATCTCTGGCTGTTGGCCGCGCTTTTCGCGCTTCCGGCCTTTTGGGCGCAGCGCGCCGAGGATCCCGCGGTCGCGAGATGAAAAAAGTGGCGGGAGCATCTTGCTCCCGTGCGGCGGGCCAATGGTCCGCCTGCGCCGCAGGCGGACGATGGCGTGACAACGTTCGCTCTCCGCGGCCCTCCGAGCGAGGGCTGCTGGCGCCCCTGCCGGGGTGCGTTGTGGGGTGGGGGTGTGACCGGTGGTGTCGCTGCGCTCAAACACCGGCTACAGGCTGGCATCCCTCCGGGATGCCCTGGAGTTTGGACCTCTTTCAGCACCAAAGGTGCGGCAATTCCATAGCCCAGCCCAACGGGCTGGGGTTCAAGGATTTATATAATGCGCCCTGAAGGGGCGCGATGGATTCGTTTACACGAAGACGGATTTTGCCCCTTCAGGGCATATGTTGTAATTCACTGATAACCAGGGCGTTGCCCTGGCCTGTTGAAGATCGCACCTTCGGCGCTTTTGCGAATGGCCAAAACTCAGACCGCGCCGGAGGCGCGGCGGAGATTAGCCGGTGGCGCCAGCCACCGGACGGCGACCCATATGCGGATCCCGCCCCGGATGGGGCGGCGGAATACGTGCTCGCCAAACGCCGTGGTGCGCCGCCCCTGCCGGGGCGGAGGGTTTGGGCGGGCGGGGTTCCGGTGGCTGGCGCCGACCGGCTAATTTCCGTTCGCCCCTGCCGGGGCTGAGGGGGCCGGAGGACGGAGAAACCCCGCGGTCGCGGGGCAAGGCGGGAGACCCCGCGGCCGTGGGGCAGGTGATTTGAGTGGCGGGAGCATCTTGCTCCCGTGCTGGGCTGGAGGGATGGGACCTGGAAGGTCCCTCTGCTTTTTTGGGAGCGGCGCGGCGACTGCGCGGCGGGGAAAAGCCTCGCCTCGGGCGTGCCGGAGGCGTTTGCATTCCGGCATGAAAGCTCGTGCAGGACTGTTCTACGGGTTTGGGTTTCTCCTCACGATTGGTGCCTCGGCGGAAGCGCCCGAGGGCTTGCCGGAGTTGAACCATGATCCTGATCGGGCGCGGATTGTGACCGAGGATCTCGACCGCTTCTGGGAGGCTTGGGACCGCGCCGCGGCTGCGCCGGAGCAACGGCGGGATATCTTCCAGCGCGATTATTTGGACCGGGCGACGCCCGGCCTGGAGGCGTTTTTCGAACTCCGGATCGGTGAAATCGACCGGCTCCTGCGCGCGATCGATGGTGCGCCCCGCTACTACGCCTCGGTGCGGGAGCAGATGGACCAGGTGGCCGCGGTCGAGGCGCCCCTGCGGCGGGCTTTTCACCGCTTCCAGGAGCTGCTGCCGGGAGCGGTGTTTCCCGATGTCTACCTTGTGATCGGTGCAATGACCTCCGGCGGCACCATTCACCTGCCCGGGATCCTGATCGGCTTTGAAATGAACGCCCGGGGCCCGGATTCGCCGATGGACGAACTGAGCGACTGGCACCGCCGGGTGGTTCGCCTGGTCGAGGACCTGCCGGTGTTGATCATTCACGAGCTCGTCCACATCCAGCAGGCGGTGGTGGGGCGGCTGGATTTCGAGGACCTGCTCGGGCAGTCGATCGTCGAAGGTGCGGCCGATTTCATCACTGAGCGGGTCATGGGCGACCACGGCATGGGGCACGTCCATGAATGGGCGCTCCCGCGGGAGGCGGAGCTCTGGGCGGAGTTCCGGGAAGTGATGCATGGGACCGACACCACGGGGTGGCTCTATGGCGGCACTCAAGAGAAGGACCGGCCCGCCGACCTCGGGTATTTCATTGGCTACCGAATCGTGGAAGCTTTCTACCGGCGGGCGGAAGACAAGACCGCCGCTCTGCAGGCGATCGTGCGCATGGACGACCCCGCCGACTTCTTGGCCCGCAGCGGGTATGGGACGGAAAAACCCCATTGAGGGGTGGAAAGGAATCGGTGCCGGAGTTTTTATTTGTGAGCGATCTGGACGGGACGCTGCTGCGCAATGACGCCACCCTCTCGGGCTTCGCGCGCACCACGCTGCACCTGCTTGTGGCCGAAGGTCTGCACTTCACGGTGGCCAGTGCACGGAGTGTGGGGTGCATCCGGCCGATGCTCGCAGGGGTGGAGGTGC
>REEB01000153.1 GCA_007695295.1 Puniceicoccaceae bacterium | reverse complement strand
CGTGCGGTAGGGTTTGACCCGGGGGGTGTGACCATAAACGACAAAAGGCGGACCCCGCCAGAGATCCGCCCAGGCCGGCGAATTCGGGCTCTCGCCCCGTTTCCGGGCCTGGCCGAGCTTATCCACAACCTGGATACGGGTGACAATTTCCTCGCCCTGCTGGCGCCAGGGCAGGTGGGGAAGAAAACCGCCATGGACACAGACAAGGTCGAGCGAAGGCTCGTAATGGGTCAAGGTCATGGAGGCGAGAAAGGCCCAGTCGGTGTCGGTGAGGGTGGGGTAGGTGCGGCGGTCCTCGGTGGTGAGGAGGGAATCGTCGGCGGTGCGGTGCGCCCGGAGGAGGCGGCGCTCATGGTTGCCAAGCAGGGCGATGGCTCCGAGATGGCGGACTTTTTCGATGACGGCGTGGCTGTCCGGCCCGCGGTTGACGAGGTCTCCGAGAAAAACGATGCGGTCGCCGGGCCGGGGCGCGAGCTGGGCGAGGAGGATCTCCAGCTCCCGGATGCAGCCATGGACATCGCCGATGACGATCAATCGTTCCTTTTCCTGCCGGGGCATGGCGGGCGAGATTTTGGCTGGCCGGATGGCATGGCGAGCCAATAATCGAAGGCATGGAAATCAGCCTGCCACCGCTTGCGGAGACCTGTGGATTGACTGGAGCCGCCTTCGCGGAAGGAGACCGGGTGGCCAGCCTGCTCCTGCTGGTCGAAGGCGGCGAAGTGTGCCGCCGCGACGTGCTTGCCGAAGAGGAGCCGAAGCTGGTGGCGGAGGGTCGGGTGCTCTGCCGTTGGACGCAGCACTTCAAGCCTCGGGACAGCGGCCCGGGCGCGGCGCAGTTGCTCAAGATGACGACCGAGGCCCTCTTTTTGGAGCTGGCGGGGGAGCCCGGAACGGACCCCGCGGAGGAAAACCTGCCCCTGCTGCATTTCCTGGCCCTGATGCTGGAGCGCAAGCGCATCATCCGCAACCTCGGCCCGGATGCCGGCGATGGCCGGATCGTGCTTCGCCATGTGCCGAGCAAAGCGGACTACCGCTTGCCGCCGGTGGAGATGGACGAGGGGTTTTTCCTCGAAGTGCAGGAAAAGCTCGGTGTGCTGACCGAGCGGCTTCCGGCGGCCTGAACGGCCGGGAGGGATCAGCGGGCGGAGTGCCGCACGAGGCGGCTGCGGAAATCGGTCGGTGAGAGGCCGGCGATTTTTCGGAAGACCCGGTTGAACTGGGAGAGCGACTGGAAGCCGACTTCGAAAGCGACCTCGCTGATCCGGACGTGGGGGTTGAGCAGCAGTTCTTTCGCCTTTTCCACGCGGACTCGGCCGAGGTAGTCGGTGAAGGTGAGTCCGGTGGCCTTCTTGAACATCTTGCAGAAGTAGAACGTGCTCGTATTGACGGCCCGGGCGACGGTCTGCAGGTCGATGTCCTCGCCTTGGTTCTTTTCGATGAACTCCTTGGCACGGGAGATCATCGGGGCCTCGGCGTTATGCTCCTCAACCACGATCTGATTGCTGACGAGGCTGAGGTGCTCGGCGAAGACGCGGAGCAGGCGGATCATGGCCTGGTATTGTTCGCCGGAGAGGACTTTGGTGGAGAAATAGGCTTCCTTGAGCTGCTTGAGATCTACTTGCAGGCCCCAGGCAATGAGCTGGCTGGCGACCTTGTCGAACTGCTGCTCGGTGGGTTTGCGGGTGAAGACCTGCCCGGTCTGGAGAAAGCCGATCCGGCGGTCACCGAGATTGACGGGCACGGCCGTGTCGCAAAGGCCGGCGAAGCAGGTGACGGTGACGGGCTCGGTCCGGGCCGACTCCTGCAGGCGTTGCTGGACCTCGAGACAGGCGGCGCAGGATTTGGAAAGGTCCGCCATCATGGCGCAGAAAGGGCTTTCGGCGCGTTCGCGGTGGTGGGGCAGACCCCAGGAAATGGTGGAGGTGAGGGCGACGGGTAGCCCGGTGCTCGTGCTGAAGGCTTTCTCGTAGTCGCGAAAGATGCGTGACCGGGAAAGGCGTTCGACGAGGGCTTTGTCCTCCTGCTGCACGGGATCATACTGCTTGCGCCGCCGGAGCATGGCAAGGACAACCGATGCGGAGCGAAAAGCGGGAACGGGGCAGCCGGGGGGCGGAGCCTCAGCGCAGGCGTCCGGAGTCGGGAGAGTGCCCGCTGGACAGACGTTCGGGATGGCGGGGCGCGGGATCGCCGGGGAGGGTGACTTTCCACGGTGCGCCCGGAATCCGGGTGGCGAGGGCGCGGAGATCATCGACACACTGGTCGCGGGCCTCGGGGGAGAACTCGGCCGCCAGGGTGGAATCGGTGGCAACGAAGGCGCAGAGGACTTCGATGCCGGTGTCGAAAAGGAGCGCTTCGTGATCGGAGGTCCAGCACGAGAGTTCGCCGGCGCGGTTTTCCGGCAGGGTGAGCGGAGTCGGCAGGTCCTCCGTCTTCAAACGGTCGATGAGGACGTCAAACCCGGCGAAGACAAGGCTGTGGGGAAAGCGTTGCGGCGAATCGCGGTTGGCCGACCGCAAGCGGGCTTTGAGGTCTTTTTTCCACAAAGTAGCCAGTCGGAACTTCCTCTTTTGGAGGAAGCGGATGAGCGGTCGTCTCATTAGAGCGCATTATGGCGTCGGCGGCGAATCCGGGCTCGGCGGATCTTGTCGTTTCCTGTGCGATGCTTGCAGGCCGGGATCCTCAGGGTCGGGTCGGCCGCTCAGGGCGAGGGTGGGGTGGCGGCGGAATCGGCTCCGGGCCCGGGTGCAGAGGCGGCCTCACCGGAAGGTGGGCGGGGGCCGGCCGCCGGATTCTGAGGGGGCGGCGAGGGAGGAGTGGCGCCGCGCAGAATGCTGGAGGGGCCGTAGAGGAAGCGCCAGTTGGGAGAGGCGAGGGAACCATCGAGCCGCAGCTCGAGCACGAAGGAGAGCGGATCCAAAACCAGCCCGAGCAGGGTGAAGAGCGGCATGCCGCTCTCCCGGAAGGGATTGAGGCGGGCGCGGAAGTCGAGGGCATCGTCGAGGAAGGCGTAGGTGCCTTCCCCGCGAAGCCGGGCGTTGGGCCCGGTGAGAGTGAGGTTGGAAAAGTCGAGCAGGCCTTCCCGAAGCGCGAATCCGCCGTAGGCATCGGAAAAGCGGATGGTGGTTTGGTGGAGAAAAGTGGGCTGGAGCAGTTCGGAGAGAATGCCGAGTAGTTGGAAGGTGCCAAAATCCGCGCCTTCGATTTCGAAGTTGCCGCGGCCGCGGAGAAGCCCCGGTGTCGGCTCGGGGCCTTCGACCTCAAGGTCGAGGCTGAAGCGGCCGCCCGCGACTTGGTCGGAGATGGGCGGCTGGGCGTCGGGTGCCTCGCCTTCCATGGCGGGAGGAAGCTCGGGGGCGAGGAAGGCGAGCAATTGAAGACCGCGGTCGAGGTCGGCTCCCCGGAGATTTCCGGTGAGGGAGAACTGGTCAGGTGAGAGAAAGACATCGGCTTGGAGACGGCCGTCGGCGAGGCTGCCGCGAAGGCCGGGCAGCTGGATCCCGTCGGCATCGCCCACCACTTCGATGGCGGGTTGCTCCAGCGGCCATCCGAGGTAGACGAAGTCCGCTTCCGACTCGATGAAGATGTGAAAGCGATTCTCCCACTCGGTGTCGCTGCGGCGCAGCGACCAGCCGTCGGCCCGGACGACCGGTGGCCGGGTGTAGCCGTAGGGCTTGAAGAAACGGATGCCGCCCTCCTCGAAAAGGGGGCCGCAGGCGGCGAGGTCCATGTCGGAGGAAAACGAATACACGATGGCGGCAAGCTCGGGGTTGTCGGCGTCCTCGGGCCGGTCGAAGCTGAGCTCGGCGCCTCCGCTGATGCGGCCTTCGGGCCGGGTGGCGGTGGCCTGGAAAAAACGGAAGTGGTTGTGGGTGATGAGCAGCCGGGTATCGAGGGAGGAAAACCGCACCGAGCGGTAGCTGAAGGCGTCGCCGCGGATGCGCCCGGAGAGGCGCAGTTGCTCGGGGTCCTCCCAATTTCCGGCGATGGAGAGGTCGGCCCGGGCGGGGGTTCCGGTGATTTCGGCGTCCTCCCAGAACTGGTCCCACCAGGGGCCGAACCACGGTGAAATGGAGTGTGGCCGGAGGGCGCCGCGGAGCAAAAAGCGGTAGTCGCGGGTTTGGAGTCGATCCTGGTAGGAGCCGCGGGCGGTTTCGTCGCCGCGGTCGATCCGGAGGTCGGAGACGTGGGCGAGGTCGGGGCCGAGAGTGCCGCGGGCCAGGGCACGGTCGAGCGAAACCCCCCGGGCGGTGATGGGGCCGCAGTGGACGCGGAAGTCGACCTCCCGCCAATCCGTCCAGCCCGGACCGACTGCGGCCCGGAGCTGGAAATCCGGAGGTTGGGTGATGTCCGCGTAGTAGGTGAGGTCGCGTCCGGCGATGGCGCTGGCGAGATCGAGCCAGTCCGCTCCGCCGGTCCCGGTGGCGGCGATGCGGGCAGTGGTGGCGCCGAGATCGGCGGTGGCTTCGAGCTCGAGTGGTTGGTCACCAAGCCGGAGGCGGACGACGGCGGCCAGTTGGTCCGGTGCGGACCAGCGGGTGTGTCCGGACGCTCCCGCCAGTCTCAAAGCTTCCGCTGTGAGGAGGCCGGTGGAGAAGTCTGCGGAAAGGGCGTTGAGTGCGAGAGGTGCCGCCGGATCGAAGCCGGGCAGGTGGAGGTCTGCGGTGATGGCCTGGATGGAAGGGCCGGCCTCACTGAGGAGTCGGTCGAGCCGCAGTCTCAGGGTGGCGGGCTGTTCTGTTCCGAGAGATAAAGGGAAAATGCTCTCCGCCCAAAGGTGTTCTCCCCGCAGTCCTTCGGGAAGGTGAATCCGGACAGCGCTGAATTCGGCCCGGACATGGTTTTGGCCGGGACCCTCGGAGTCGAAACGCAGCCGGAGGCGTGGTTGTTCAAGACGGTCGAGTTCTCCGAGGTGGCGGAGGAATTCACGGCTGCGGGGAACAAATCTGCCGAGGATGTCGGCGAAGTCGATGGGGGGAGCCGGCGGATCGACCGGAAGGGTGGTGGCGAGGGTGCCGGCGGCGTCGAGGCGGAGATGCCCGATGCGCGCGGTGACGTGGTCGAGGCGCCAGGTCGTTCCGCGGCGGCGGAGGGTGGCGTGACCGGAGGAGATGATGGGCTCATGCACCCCGCCGGGAGCGATGACGGCGGGCGCCATGAGCCGGGCGTTGTTGAGCCGGAGTTCGCTCGCCTCGAAGTTTCCCCTCAGCAGCTCCCACCAGTTGAGACCGATGAGGACGTGGTCGGCCAGGAGCACCGGCTCCTCGAACGGGGGCATCTGCAAGGCCACATTGGCGAGCAGGAGCTGCCCGGTGGGGTCGAAGTGAATGCTGCCGATGCGGGAGGCGAAACCCTCCTGCTGGAGACGCTCTTCGAGGAGGCGGACGAGTTGGCGCGGCACCGGAATATCGTCGGCCAGGAGCAGGTAGCCGCCGACCACGAGGACCAGAAGACAGAGGAGGGTGAGAAGAAGGCAAAACCCACGCAGGCAGCACTGGCATCCTCCGCGCCACAGGCGGCGGGCGACTCCGGTCCGTGCTGGGGTCGTTTCGGGCATGGCGGCACCCGATCAGGAGGGAGGAAGGCCGGCGGAGTCGGAACCCGGGGGAACGGCGGCGGGACGCTCGGCGGGGGGTGCCCCGTCGAGTGCGAAGACGAGATTGGTGATCGCGTCGGCCAAGTCGCGGGAGGCCTCAAAGACGAGGTCGTGATCCGGAGAGCCGGTGACGAGCCGGGCCCCGCCCTCGACCGGAAGAAAATAGAGCCGCATGCGTTCGGTGGCCGGATCGGGGCTGCCATCGAGCTGGATGGTGGCATCGAGCAGGTAGTGCCAGACGAGGGAGTCGCCGTCGAGGCGGACGGTGGACTGGTAATGATCGGCCAGGAAGGACTCCGCCTGGAGCCGCCGGAGGGCCGTGGCGAGCCGGCGGACGAAGTGGCCGAGGGTTTCGTCGAGGGAGTCGAGTCCGGGGGCTTCTTCGGTGGCGGGACCGGCGAGGGTGGTGGAGAGGAGGGTTTCGGGCCCGGAAAGGCGGCGGAAGCTGAGGCGGGTGATGCGGGCGCCTTCGGGCAGTGCGCGCAGGATGCGGTTGCGGTAGGTGAGGGGATTGGAGGAGAGGTCTTCGAGGATGAAATTGTCGACCAGGTAAACGAAAGGCTCGCCCCGGACCTTGGCGTAGATCTGGCGGGGGTTGTCGGGGTGGCGGGCGCCGAGGAGGAGCGTCTCCGAGCGGATCGTCGGGTTGGTGGTGCTGTCCGGAGCGCCGGTGGCGGGGGTCCGGATCGAGAACTCCACCTGCCACTCCGGCGGGGTGAGGCCGAAGCGCTCGAGGTCGGCCGCGGAGGGGGCGTCGCTGACGAAGCCGACCCGGGGCACGGCGCGCAGCTGGACAAGATCGCCGAGGAGGCGAATGATGGCGGCCTCGTCGCCCGGAATGGAGCCGAGGGAATCGCGGGCGCCCCGGACCATCACCTGCCAGTTGCCGGTTTCGAGGCGTTGCAGGGTGACGGGATCGCGGCCGGCGGCGGCGAGGACGGCGGACTCGATCCGGTCGAGCTCGAAGGTGAGCAGGCGGCGTTCGCGCAGCCCGACCTGGGCGTCGCGCAGCTCGGCGAGCTGGGGGAAGCGGAGGGTGAAGATGGCGGGGTGGTTTTCGAGTTTGGCGTAGTGCTCGTCCGGTTGCTCGGAGTCCGGCACGCGGTCTCCCACGAGCAGCGTCTGGCGGCGGGCGTTACCCTCGATGGCAAGGCGGACGAGGGGCGATTCCAGCCCGGTTGGGCCGCCGCCGCCGGCGGGTACGGGGGGGAAATTGCGGACCCGGAGCTGAAGGATGCTGTTGAGGAGGGTGTCGACGGAGGTGGAATGGGCGCGGGCCTGGATGGGGGTTTCGAAGTACCAGCGGTCGGCCCGGCGGGCGAGGCGGATGCGCAGGCTGCCGGTTTCGCGGGTCTGGAGGCTCCAGGAGCGAACTTCAAAAGTGGGGATGGTGAGGATTTCGTCGCCCCGGAGCTCTTCGACCCGGAGGCTGAGGCTGTCGAGGAGGGCGCGGTTGACGACATGGACGCGCTCGCCATCGGTGGAAAGCAGGTAAAGGCGGTTTCCGACCTCGGTGGTCCGTCCGATGCGGAGGGTCTGGATCTCGCCATTGCGGCCGAGGGTGAGGGTGATTTCGGCGGGATCGAGGCCGTAATCGGCCAGGGTCTGGCCGGTCTGGGGGAGGTCGCGCACGGGGAAGCTGGTTTCGGCCTCGAGAAACTGGAGCTGGTTGAGGATGCGCTCGACGGCGAAGCGGTTGGCCCGCCAGGGGAAGGGCTGGTGGATCTCCCAGCCTTCCGGGCCTTGTC
Source organism: Puniceicoccaceae bacterium (assembly GCA_007695295.1). Lineage (GTDB taxonomy): Bacteria > Verrucomicrobiota > Verrucomicrobiia > Opitutales > Opitutaceae > REEB01. Next base: position 29,887 of record REEB01000153.1, on the reverse strand, counting down.
GCAACTCGACCGATACACCTCGGCCGGGATGGGAGAAGGCGAGGAAGTCGGGATCGACGCTTTCCGGGCCGAGGATCTGGCGGCGGTTTTCAAGCCAGCGGGCTTCGGCGTCCCACTCTTTTTCGAAGTAATAAATGGAGAAAACCAAGCCGGCCGCGAGAAGGGCGAGCAGGAGCGTGAATTTGAGGCTCATGGGGCTAGTGCCGGCGGATCAGGTGGATGAAAAAGCCGAAGGCGGCGACCAGCAGGGGCGGGCCGAACCAGATGCCGAACCGGCTGAGGGCGAGCTGGTGCTGGCTGAGATTGAGCTGGAGGGTGCGGACGGGTCGGGCGGGGATGTTGAGGAGCTCGTCGCGGTCAAGGGCCCAATTGACGGTGTTGAGGAAGAGGGTGAGGTTGCCGAGGGCGTTGATCCGGTTGTTGGAGATGAAGTCGGAGGTGCCGAAAACGATGAGGCGGCCGGCCGGGATGCTGATGCCGAGGCGGGAGTCCACTTTGCGTTCGGCGATGGCGGCGACCTTGACTGGCCCGCGGAGATCGACCGTGGGGTCGAAGGTCGGCGTGCCCGGGCGAGTGTAGTGGCGTTCGCCCCAGGAGCGGTCCGAGGTGGCGATGAGCTCCGTCACTTGGAGGGAATCATCGAGGGGTCGGCCGGGATCCATCCGCACCGAACGCGCCCGGCCGGAGACGATGGGGATCTGGTTGTCGATGAGCAGTTCGGTGACGGGGTGGCGGGCGAAACGGCGCAGGAGCAGGTCGCCGCCCTCCAGCAGGTTGGCGGGATCCCTTTCGATGACGAGGACATCGTCGGCCAGGATGCCCCACTCGAAAAGCAGATCGTCGAGGTGGTGGGAGACGGCTGGATCGAGCAGGATGAGCAGCCGCCCGGAGGCGGGGCCGAGGTAGCGGCGCAGCGCTTCCTGCTCCCAGGGAAAGAGGGGGGCCTGGGGCGAGGGCAGGATCACCATGGAGGCATCCTCGGGCACTTCGCGGGCGAGATTGAGATCGAGCGGGCGGACGTCGAAATTGCGCGTCAGGAGGGCGCCTTCGAGCTGGGAGAGGCCGCGGATGGGGTCGACATCGTTGAGCCGCATCTCCCCGTGGCCGGTGAGAAAGTAGAGCACCGGGCGCTGGCGGCTGGTGACGTCGAGGAGGGCGGAGGTGAAGATGCGCTCGCCCTGGAACTCCTTCCGCTGGCGATCGCGGGTGCGGTAGAGGTCGTTGAGAAAGACTGTGCGCTGGCGGTTGCCGGACTGGAAGAGGACCACATTGGGCTGGTCGAGGCCGAGGGCTTCGGCCCGGCGGCGTTGCTGGAAGACGTTGACGAACTCGACCTCGATGGTCGCCTCCGGGTTGTTGCGGGAGGCGTAGGCGTATTCGCGGAGGATGCCACGGACGTCGCGGAAGGCCTGTTCGAGCTCCGGGCCGGCGTCATCGGCGATAATAGTCACGACCACGGTGACGGGATGCTCGAGTTGGCGGATGTAGGACTGGGTTTCGGCGGAGAGGGAGTAGATCCGGTCGGTGGTGAGATCGGTGCGATGGAAAAAGCGGGAGCCGAGGTAGTTGACCGCGCCGAAGACAACGAGCACGAGGACGACTTGGATGGCGACATTGAGCAGGCGGAGCCAGCGGTTGGACTGGAAGCTGGAGGCGGCCATGGCGTCAGGTACGGTTGTTTTTGAGGTCGACCGCGAGGATGCTGAAGAAGATCAGCAGGGCGGCGCCGGAAATGTAGAACACGATCGGCCGCGAGTCGATCACGCCGGCGGTGAAATCCTCCGCGTGCTGGAAGATCTGCAGGTGCTCCACGACCCGGCCGACCCATTCGGCGCGGGCCTCCTGGAGCAGGACCAGTTCCTCGAGGTAGCGGCCGCCGATGATGGTGGTGAAGACGAGGGTGAAGGCGAAAATCCCGGCGACGAGCTGGCTGCGGGTGAGGGCGCTGGCGAGGATGCCGAGGGCGATGAAGAGCAGCCCGCTGAGGGCAACGAAGAGATAACCGCCGGCGAGGGCCCCCCAGTCGACCAGCCGGATGTCCCTGGAAAATTGATACAGGATGAAATGGAAGGAGGCGGTGGCCAGCCAGAGCATGAGGTAGTAAAAATAGGCGGCGGCGAATTTGCTCGTTACGACCTCGACGCTGGTCACCGGGGTGGTCATGAGGGTTTCGAGGGTGCCCATGCGGCGCTCCTCGGCGAGGCTGCGCATGGTGAGCAGCGGGACGAGGAAGAACACGGGCAGCCAGAAGAGCTGGAAAAAAGTGACGCCGGGTGGATTTTCCTGGGGATTGCGGACCAGGGCGGTGAGCAGATCCTGGAAGATGAAGCCCATCACGATGAGGAAAAGAAAGGCGGCGATGTAAGTCCCCGGGTTGATGAGCAGGGCCCACATTTCGTGGCGCAGAAGCACGAAGAAGTGTTTCATGGCGAAGGGCGGGACTGGTCGGATGCGCCGGGCGGATCGCGGTCGGGAGCGGCGGTGGGGGATTCTGCGGCGGCGGCAGGTTCGGGAGAGGGTTCGTCGGGGGTGGGATTGGAGGGCGAAGGGGGGGCGGCGGGAAGCGGCAGTTCGGTTTCCCAGCTTCGGCGGGTGGCGGCGAGAAAGACCTCCTCGAGGGAGGCGGTCCGGCGGGTCAGACTGCGGAGGCGGAGGTCGGCCCGGGTGGTGACGGCCTTGATGATTGCTTCGCCGAACTCGGGTCCGTGGCTGGTCTGGATGCGCACGGTCCGGAAGGAGCCGTTCTCGGAAGGCTCCCCGGCCTCGATCCGGAGAGCCGGGTCGAGCGGCAGGAGGGCATCGCGGAGGGAAGGGGTGGGGCCGGCGAGCTCGAGGTCGAAGGCGAGGCTGCCGATAAACTCGCGGCGCAGTTCATCCGGGGATCCGGTGGCGACGATGCGGCCGGCGTTGATGATGATGACCCGGTCGCAGGTCATTTCGATCTCGGGCAGGATGTGGCTCGAGAGGATCACCGTCATGCGGCCGCGGAAGCCGGCGATGAGGTCCCGGATCATGACAATCTGGTGGGGGTCGAGACCGATGGTCGGCTCGTCCATGATGATCACTTCCGGCTCGGAGAGGATGGCATCGGCGATGCCGACGCGCTGCCGGAAGCCTTTCGAGAGTTTGCCGATGATGCGGCGGCGGGCCCGGGTGAGGTCGCAGACTTCGAGGACTTCGTCGATGCGGCGGCGGAGGCGGCGGCGGGGAACGCCCTTGAGCCGGCCTCGCCAGCGGAGGTATTCGACCACCCGGAGGTCTTCGGGCAGGGGGTTGTTTTCCGGCATGTAGCCGATGCGGCTCTTCACTTCCACCGGCTGGGCGGCGACCGGGTAGCCGCAGACGGTCGCGCTGCCGGAGGTCGCCGGCAGGTAGCCGGTGAGGATGCGCATGGTGGTGCTTTTGCCGGCGCCGTTGGGCCCGAGAAAGCCGACAATTTCGCCGCGGCCGACGGTGAAGGAGATTTGGTTGACCGCGACTTGGCTGCCATAGCGTTTGACGAGCCGATCGACTTCGATGGCGTGGGGAAGGTTTTCCACTCTGGTGATAAAAGAATGCTGGAAGGGTCACATTACCGGACCGGCGCGCATGCGCCAAGCCCCGGATTGCACCCGATCCGGTTATGGTGAAACCGGGCCGGGGGTGAAGTTCCTTTTCCAGGCGGCGGCGAGGCCGCGGAGTGTGAGCAGGGGATCGTGGCGTATGCCCGGCGGCAGCGAGCTTTCGAGCAGGTGGGCGCTGCCGCCGGTGGTGAAAAGGGCGGGCCGGGGGCTTCCGGGGCGGCGGGCGAACTCCGCCAGAACATGGTCGAGCAAGGCGCGGATCATGCCGGCAAAGCCAATCGCGCAACCGATGCGCATGGCCTCGCGGGTGGATTTGCCGACCGCTTCGGGGGGGGGCGCGGGCGCGGGGTCGAGGAGGGGGAGGAGAGCCGTCTGCTCGTGGAGGTAACGGTGCATGATGGCGACGCCCGGGGCAATGATGCCGCCCTCGTAGCCGCGGTCCGCCGAAAGGATGTCGAAGGTCACGGCGGTGCCGAGGTCTATGACAACCGCTGGCAGGGTGCCGGCGGCGGCCGCAGCGGCCGCATTGGCGAGGCGGTCCTGGCCGATTTCCCGGGGCTGGGGGTAGGTGATGGGAAGGCCGAGATCGGCTTCGCAGGTGAGCTGCCAGCAGGGGCAGCCGGGAAAAGCTTGCTCCAGGGCTTGGCGGATGGCCGGAGCGGCCGCGGGCACCACGGTGCAGAAGGCGGCGGCGGGGGCCGTGGTGGCTCGGGCGAGCTCCGGCCATCCCCGCAGGGTGGCGGCGAGGCCGGCCTGCGGATCGGCCAGGGCGGGCGTGGGGACTTCCCCCTTGCCGGCCAGGGTGTCGCCGGTGGCGAGGCCGAGGTGGGTGTGTGTATTGCCACAGTCAATACAGATGAGCGGGGGATGGTTCATGGAGCCGCGGTTTTTGCGATCGTCACCTCGCCGGCGCGGAAGGTTTGCAGGCCGCCGGAGGGGGATTTGAGAATGAGGCTGCCGCGGGCGTCGATGCCGGCGGCGGTGCCGGAAAAAGTGGAAGTGCCTTGGTGAAGGGTGATGGGCCGGCCCTTGAGCAGATCGAATTGGGGCCAGAGGTCGGCGAGCGGGTCGCGGTGGCCGTCGCGGAGAAAGGTTTCGTAGGCTTCGAGCAGGCGGGCGATGAGGCCGGCGGCGAGGGGGTTGGCCGGCAGCGGGCTGCCATGCTCGATGGCGAGCGAGGTGGCGAGGGAGCGGAGTTCGGCCGGAAAGGTGTCGGCCGGAGCATTGATGTTGAGCCCGAGGCCGAAGACGGTTTCCCGGGTCTGGTCGGCGTCCATTTTCGCCTCCGTGAGCATGCCCGCGACTTTTTTTCCGTCCGCCATGAGGTCGTTGGGCCATTTGAGGCCGAGCGGGAGGCCGGTCGTGCCGCGCAGATACGAGCCGGCGGAAACCCCCATCCACAAGGTGAAGAGCCCCATGCGGGCCGGGGGGAGCCGGGGCCGGAGTCCGAGGCTGAGGTAGAGATTGCCGTGGTCGCCGCTGTGCCAGCTGCGGCCGAGGCGGCCGCGGCCGGCCTCCTGGGCGCGGGCCACGACGACGATGGGATCGGGATGTCCCTCCGCCAAGGCGCGGTCGGCCCGGGTGTTGGTGCTGTCGGTGGAGGTGAAAAAGAGGAAGGTCGGGGGGCGCCGCTCCGGGGGCAGGAGGGCTTCAAGCAGGAGAGGGTGAAGGTGGTCGGGAACTTCGAGCAGTCGGTGGCCGCGGCGGCGGGCGGCTTCGAAGCGGAAGCCTTGGCGCTCGAGCCGCCGGAGGTGTTTCCAGACCGCCACTCTCGAGATGCCGAGCTGGGCGGCGAGCTGGGTGCCGCTTACGTAGCCCTCGCGCTGACCAAGAAGGGCGCCGAGAATCGCGACGGGTGGGGAAACGGGGGTGAATTCGGCCTCGGACATCAGCGGGCTGGTGTTCAGCGCCAGTCGAGGCCGAGGTCGATCCAACGGCTTTGATGGACCGGTGCGCCGGTGGAGATGAAATCGAGCCCGAGGTCCCCAAGCAGAGGGAGGGTGTCCAGGGTGATGCCGCCGCTGGCTTCGGTGACGGCGCGGCCGCCGATCAGGGCCACGGCCTCGCGGAGTTGATGCGGTGTGAAGTTGTCGAGCATGATGATGTCGGCCCCGGCTTCCACCACCGGAGGTATCTGATCAAGCTGGTCCACCTCCACCTCGACGGGAAGGCTGGACCGTCGGCGCACCCGGGCGACGGCCGCGGAGAGCGCTTCGCCGGCGGTGGCGCCACGGGCGGCGAGATGGTTGTCTTTGACGAGGATGCGGTCGAAGAGGCCGAGGCGGTGGTTCCAGCCGCCGCCGCAGGCGAAGGCGTATTTCTCCAGCATTCGAAAACCTGGGGTGGTTTTGCGTGTGTCCAGGAGCCGGGTGCCCGAGGAGCCGAGGGTGGCGGCGTGGGCGGCAGTGGCGGTTGCGATGCCGGACAGGTGTTGGAGGAAATTGAGCAGGGTGCGCTCCGCCCGGAGCAGCGTCGTGGCCCGGCCGGAGAAGCTCCCGAGGACCGCACCGGCCTGGACACGGTCCCCATCGCGGAGAGCGGGCTCAAAATCCGCTTTGCCGCCGAACGCTTTTAAAATCAGCGGCACGAGTTGCAGGCCGCAGACAGTGAGTGTTTCCCGGGCGCGGATTTCTCCCGCAGCTTCGGAAGAGGATGGCACCAGGATCCGGGTGGTGGGGTCGCCGTGGGCCGCCGGTGGATGGAGGAGGCCGGCGCCATTCATGTCCTCGGAGCGGGCCAGGCGGATGAGCGAGCCCAGGTACGCCGGGTCGAGATCCTCCCAGACGATGCGCCGGCAAAATCGGTCGGAGGCGGGCTGGGTGGCAGAGGCGGACGACATCTCGTCAGCATGGTGGCGGGAGGCGTTGCCGGATCAAGGGCAAAGCCGGGGAGGTGGAGGCCGGGTCGGGGGTGGATTTTATCGAACCGTAGCCTGTCTGCAACTACAACCGACCTCCGGACGGAGCCGGGAATTGCGAATGTTCACCGTGATGGCCCGGCCAGGAGGGTGGCGACGAACTGGTCCAGGCGCTGGTGGATTTCTTTGCTGAGGAGCGCTCCGTTCTCAAAGTCGCGGCCAACGGCATACACAAACCTCGGCACCACCCAGCTCCTGAAATCGAGCATGAGCGAGTTCGCCAAGGACATTACCGCCATCTACGACCCCCGGCCGCCCGCCGCGCAGAGAAAGCCGACGACTTTGTCGTTCATGACTTCATCGGTCAGGAGTTCGACGAGGTTTTTGGCGGCCGAGGATACACTGTAATTGTAGATGGCGACCGCGAAAACGAGGTGGGTGGCCCGGGAAACTTGGTTGCGCAGGGCAGCGACTTCGGGATGGTCGGTGGCGCCGGGCCGGCCGCTTTCAGGGAGTTGGAGGGTGCGAAGATCGACGAGTGCGTGCGGAGTCGGGGTTGCGGCCAGGCGCTGGGCGACTTCGCGGGCCAGGACCTGGGATTTGGAGTTCGGATCGAGGCTGGTGCCGAAGATGAGGACGTTGGGCATGGCGATGGGTTGACAGCGGCTCAAACGGGGCCGCTCCGGGGAGGGTTATTCTATCCGGGTGATGGCGATGCCGGACTCACCGGCGGTGCTGTAGAGCAGGTGGAGGGAACCGTCCGCGTCCCGAAAGACCGCAGGGTCGCGGAGTTCATGAACCGGTTCGTGAACGGCGCCGACCCTGGAGGGCCGGACTGGTTGGAGGACTCCTTCCCAGTCGTGCTCGGGCTTGAGCAGACTGCGGATGGCCTCCACCTGCCAGAATCTCCAGGGCTTGGTCAGGTCGATCTCGCCTTCGAGAATGTGCTCGGGAGCATCGAAAAACCGGCTGAACCAGACCCGCAGGCGGTCGCCCTCCTTGAGCACCGCCCAGTGGCGCCCGGGGCCGCCGTCGACGAGGAGCTGGCCGTGGCGGACCTCGAAGCGGCCGCGGCCGTCGCGGGACCGGTAGAGCAGGCCGCCTTTGGCTATCGCATGATACTGGCCGTCGTGGTGAAAGACGCGGAAGTAGGACTCCCCCAGCTCGACGTTTTCGCAGGTCCAGCGTAGTCCGTCCTCGGATACGGCGCGCATGCTGGACTGGGTCCAGGGGTTTTGGGGATCAAGGGAGGGATCGCCATGAAAATAAAGAATCCATTGGCGGCGCCCGTGGTCGAAGTGGAGGTCGGGCGAGGCGATGTGATGGGTGAAGGGGGTCTGGGCGAGGTGCATCACACCCTCGGGGTGGATTGTGTAGGGCCCGGTGGGGCGGGGGGCGTGGGCCAGCCGGATCGAGTCCCCCTGGTGGTGGGCAAAATAAAGATAGTAACGCCCGAGCGGGTTTGCCACCCATTCGGGCACGCGGACCAATGACGGACCGTTGATGTTGAGGCCCACCGTCCCGGCGTCCCACCCGGCCGTTGCAGGGCTGATCACCAGTGTGCGATGCGATGCCATGAGCGGTGTCGGAAGACTGGGGTTCCGCGGGATCGGTTGACAACCCGTTTCGGGAGCTGCGTGGGGCTGGTTTCGCAGGATCGGAGCCCCTCTCAGTGATCGAAGGCCATCACGGCGGCGCCGGTTGGGGCGGGATCAATGTCTCCCGGCGGAGATCCCGCGCCACCGACAAATCCCCCCACTCGGAGCCACGCATCGGACGCGCACCCGACCTGCGGGCTTTTGAAAAAAGGTCCCGGCGGGTTTGGAAAAAGTTTTCCACAAATGAGCGGCTTCCGAGCACCATTCCGTCGGAAAAGTACCGCACCCGGCAACGCAGGGCGCTGGGCAGGGGAAGGCAACCTCCCTTGGCCATGACCCGGCGCGCCTCTTCCGCCGGCAGCACGCCGCCCGTGCCCAAGGCGGCCGGGCCGGATCCTTTTCCATAGAGCATGAGCCGGTATTCGGACGCGGTCGTGCGCCAATCACGGGATTCCATGATGGTGCCGAGGCCCTCCCGGGCTGAGCGCACCCCGCCGCAGGCTTCCCCGTAGCCGCAGTAGCGGTAGTCCTTTGGATCATTAGCCATGCCGGCCCGGATGGGATTGAGGTCGATGTAGGCGGCCACGGTTTGAAGGCTGTTGCGGCGCCCCTCCACGAGAACGCTTTTATACCGGTCCGCCCAGAGGGTCCCGTAGCGGTTGTGGGTGCGGTTGTACCAGATGCTGAAGCGCTGTTTGATTTCCTTTACGCAGACGGACAGGTCGAAGAGGCGGCGGGTCAGGGAGCTGCGCAGGCGGGCTGCTTCGGCGGCGTCCGGACCCCGGAGAACAGCTTTGATTTCTTGGGCCCGGGTGGCGCCGTAAAGGCGTTTGGTCCGCTCGATCAGGTTTTCATCCGTCACCGGACTTGGAGGGGGGACTTTCAGGAGGAGGTGGACGTGGTTGCTCATGATGCAGAAGGTCAGCACCTCGACTCCGCAGAACCGGGCGACTTTGCGGATAATTTTTCGAAAGACCTCCTTTTCAGTGGGACCGAAGAGATGCAGCCCGCCCGCCGTCCGGGAAATGACGTGGTAGCAGGCGGATTGTCCCAGGACCTTGACTCGGCGAGTGCGCATGCTCCCGACTGCATCCCTTCTCCCCACTCATGGCAAGCATATATAGCCTGTCCCTATTTTGGATTTGGGTGGCGGTGGGTGGGTGGAGGGAGTTCACTGGAGGATGGATCGGCCGAATATCGTTCTTCTGATGACGGATCAGCAGCGGGGGGATTGCCTGGGTTTTGCCGGACATCCCGTGCTGCAGACGCCCCACCTCGACCACCTCGCGGCCAGGGGCTGTTACTTCCCCCGGGCTTACTCCGCTCATCCCCAATGCATCCCGGCCCGCCGCACCATGCTGACCGGGAGGAGCGCACGGGGCCACGGGGTTTTCACCAACTACCATGCCCCTCTCCACGGGCCGACGCTGCCGGGGGAACTAACCCGGGCCGGCTACCAAACCCACCTCTGCGGCAAGCTCCATCTCCATCCGGAGCGCAAGCTGCATGGGTTCATGAGCGCGGACTGGGCCGACGCCCCCCACCACCGCGGAGCCGGCGACTATGGCCGCTGGCTGGCAGAACAGGGTATCCGGATTCCGGATGCGGGCATGGCCCACGGCGCCCTCGCCAATGGCTGGGTCGCCCGGCCTTTCCACCTCCCGGAACAGTGCCACTTTACCAACTGGGTGACGGACCGCACCCTTCGCTTCCTGGAACGCCGCGATCCGACGGTGCCGTTTTTTCTCAACGTCAGCTACCACCAGCCCCACCAGCCCTGCACGCCGCCCCAGGTTTACTGGGACCGCTACATCAACGCGGATCTGCCCGAGCCGGTGATGGGTGACTGGGTGGAGCGACACGACTACCAGCCGGGATTGCCGGTGGAGTCCTGGCGGACGGTGCTGCCGCCGGCCCAAATGCGGCAGTTCCGGGCCGGCTACTACGGCTGCATCAACCACATCGACGACCAAATCGGCCGCATTCTCGCCCACTTGCCCCGCAACACCGTGGTTGTCTTCACCTCCGATCACGGCGAAATGCTCGGCGACCATCAGTTCATCCGCAAAACCCGCGCGCTGGAGCCCTCCGCCCGGATTCCGTTTATGATCCGTTTCCCTCCGGGCGCCGGGCTCCCCTCCCGGGTGGTGCGCGACGAGGTGGTCGAACTGCGCGATCTCATGCCCACGCTGCTCGACCTGGCCGGGGCAACCATTCCGGAAACAGTGGAGGGTGCCAGCCTGGTCCGAAGGCTGCGCGGCGAAATTCCATGGCGGGAGTGGTTGCACGGGGAAGCCGCCCGCTGCGGCGGGGAGCCGACCGGAATGCAGTTTCTGACCGACGGGGTGTGGAAATACATCTGGGAGCCCGGCTTGGGCCGGGAGCTGTTTTTCCACCTCGCGACCGACCCGCGGGAGCTGCGCAATCTCGCCGCCGATCCGGCGCAGGCCGACCGGCTGCAGCTCTGGCGGGACCGCCTGATCGAAACCATCCGGGATTTTCCGGAAGGGTTCGTCGTCGACGGGGCCTTAGCCAAGTTGCCCGGCGTCACCCGCCCCTGCATTCCGGAACTGGAAGCCCGCGGCTGAGCCGGCCGCTGCAGTCCCGGCGCGGCTCAACTCCGGCCGGGTTCGAGCGGGAAGAGGAGGATCGGGGTCGGCAGGCAGGAGGCTCCCGGGGGTGAATAGAGCAGCTCCAGCTCCGCGGGCTCCCCGTCGGATGACGGGGTCACGATCTGCAGGAGGACGTTTTCCCCCACCTCGCGGAAGAAGACCTGGCCGGCCGGGATGGGCACGACGCCGGCGGGAAATTTCCCGGCACTCACTTGCACCGCCGAAGCCTGGGCACGGCAGAACTGGTTGTGCGGATAAAGGTTGTGCATGAGGACCGCCCAGGAGCGGCCGTCGCTGGATGTAAGCGGGATGCGGATACGGTAAATAACCCCGTAGTTGCCGCGGTTTTCGCCGTCTTCGAGGCCGGTGATCTGGTCGCGCCCGGTAATCCAGGGGTCGATGCGGCCGTCGGCCACGAGGATGCGGCGGGGGCCGTCGGCGGTGTCGAGGGGCGCGGCGCCGGGGGCTGGTTCGACCTCGTAGTTGGAAATGGGGAACAGCCCGCGGCCGGCGCCGCTGGGGCGGGTGTCGGGCAGGCGGCGGGGCAGCAGCGGGAGGGTGTCGACGGCGGCGGCGGAGTCCGCCTCCGGATCGCGCTGAAGCACGGTCAGCCGGGCCGGTTGGTCGATGCTGAATTCATAAAACCCGTGCACCAGATCGCTGTAGGAAACGATGGTCTGGTCCATGACCGGGTCGACCGGGATGCGGCCGCCGGGCGGCACGATCCGGTCCTCCGGCACCTCGCCGCCCTCGAAAAAACCGATCAGCCCCTGTTTGCCGATCCGCAGGTAGTAGCCGTCCGGGGTGGGGAAGACGTAGCGTTGGAAAGAGATCCGGAGGGGCGCGTCGCCCAGGTTTTCCAGCACGGTGGTGATGACTTTGGGCCCGCCGTCGGGGGTGGGAACGTGGTAAACGTAGAGGCGGACATCCCCGGCCTCGACATCCTCCTGCATGGCGATGCCGTCGCCGGTGCGGAAGTACTCCGGCATGTCGGAGAAGACCAGTTGCGGTCCCGGGGCGGGCCGGATATCGAGGTCGGCGAGGGGGAGATCGGAGGCGTTGAAGTCCGGAAGGACGAGCAGACCACCGGGGCCGGCCTTCCAAGTGGCGGTGGCGAGGTCGCCGGCGAGGACGGATGGAGCGGGCGGGCGGTCTTCGGGTGGGGAGCCGGCGGAAGCGGCCTGGGTGAGCGTGGTGGCAGCCAAAAGTGCGGCGGCCAAGTGGAAGCAGGGGCGAAGGGTGTGGTTCATTTTTCGACAGGGATGACAATGCCGCGCATGATGATGTTCTGGGCGAAGATGAAGACGAGCAGCGTCGGTACCGCGGAAATAAGGACGGAGGCGAAAACGCCGCCCATGGACGAGGTCAGCTGGAACTGGTAGAGCCAGACGCTGAGCAGCCACATGTCCTCCCGCGGGGCGACCAGCAGCGGGTAGAGAAACATGGTGTAGGCGCCGTTGAAAGCCATCAACCCGACGACCGCGAGGATCGGCGTGCTCAGCATCATGGTGATCTGGAAAAAGATCCGCAGCTCGGAGGCGCCGTCGATGGTGGCGGCTTCGTAGAGCTCGGTGGGCAGGGAATCGAAGAAACCCTTGAGCAGGAAAATGAGGTAGCCGTTGGCGATGGTCGGCAGGACGAGGGCTGCGAAGGTGTTCATCATGCTGAGCTGCTGGAGGATGATGAACGTGGGGATGAGGGTGACCATGGGGGGGAAGGCCATGGTGGCCATCATGAGGAGGAGGAACTTGTAGCTGCCCGGGAGTTTGAAGCGGGACATGGCATAGGCCGCCATGGGGTTGACGAGGAGGGCGAAGATCACCGAGAGGGTGCAGAAAATAATCGTATTCAGAAAAGCACGACCGCGCAGGAAGAGTTCGTCGAAGACATTGATGAAATTGCGCACCGAGTAGGTCCGGCGCAGGCTCCAGGCGTTTTCTAGCACATGGATTTTCTCGAGGGCATCCATGGGCGGGTGGAGCGGCGGGGCGGCGGGGTGGGCGGCCGGCTCGCGGCCGGCGAGCCAATCGCGCCAGGCGTATTCGGGGCCGACGAGGCGGTAGGCGGCGGGATCGAGTTCGAGGAGGAAGTCCTGGTAATCGGTGAGCCGGCTGCCTTGGAGCCATTCGCCGGCGGGCAGCGAGATGGCGGCAAAGTCGGGGTGGTCGGCATTCCAGACGCGGTTGAGGATGTCGATGGTGCCGTGGAGGGAGCGGAGAAAAGCCTGGAAAGCGGCCTCGGGCACGCCATCGAGGAGCACGAAAGACGGGTGGAGTTCTTCGCGCGTGAACTCGATCCAGAGTTCGGCCAGGCCGGGGTCGGCGACCTCCTCGAGGCGCGGTGGAAGCACGAAGTCGCGGAAGCGGTCGATCGCGCCGGCGGGGAAGGCGAGATTAAAAGCCTCCGGGGAAGTCTGGCCGAAGGCGGGGTAGACCATGGTTTCGAGGAAAAACCCGCTGATCGAGACGAGGTCTTGCTCGGCGAGGGGGGCTTGCGCAAGCAGCTCGCGGTAGACCTCGGCGACGGGTCCGGTCGGCCCGGTGAAGCGGCTCGAGACCCAGTCCGGGGGGGAGAGGGTGATGGCCTGCCAGCTCGGCACGATGCCGCCGGTGGCGCGGTTGAAGGCGTCGAGGTCGCCGTCGAAGCGGTCGGCGAGCCGGTTGCGGAGGGCGCGGAGGTTTTCCGGGACCGTGCGGATGCCGGCGACGCCGCCGAGGGCGACCCAGTGGCCGGGGATCTCGACGGATTCGAAAAACGCGGTCAGGAGGGCGGCCTCGGCTTCCGGATCGCCCGGGGGGAGGGAGGCGTCGCGGAAGCTGAAGTCCTGCCGCCGGTGGGCGCGGTTGAAGCGCTGGATGCTTTGGTTGTATTTGGTTTCCGCATACTTTTTGTAAAGGGCGGCGGTGTCGGTCCAGTAGGCGGGGACGAGGTCGAGGTCGGTTTCATCGAGCTCGCTGCGGAGGGCGCCGGAGACCATGAGCAGAAACGGGTAGACCATGGTGAGGCCGCCGAGGGTGAGGATGACGAAGATGGCGCCGAGGAGGATGCGTCCCTTGGGGGTTTTGGCTTCGACTGGGGAGATGATGGGCATGGCGGGAGGGCGTGCGGGTCAGCCGCCGGCCCGGAACTCGGCCCGGGAGAGGATTTTGAGCTGGTAGGCGGAGAAGCCGATGAGAAGGGCGCCCATGAGCCAGGCCATGGCGGTGCCGAGGCCGAACTCCAGGTCCATGAAGGTGCGGAAGAAAATCTCCAGCGAGAGGATGGTGGTGGCGTCGCCGGGGCCGCCGCCGGTCATGACGAGGATGAATTCCTCACCGCCCTTGAAGGCGGCCACGACCGCGGCCACGAACTGGATCACGATGAGGTATTTGAGCCGCGGGAGGACGATGTAGAAGACCTTGTGCCAGTGGTTGGCGCCGTCGATCTCGGCGGCCTCATAGAGTTCGTTGGGGATGCCCTTGAGGGCGGCGAGGTAGATGATGCAGCCCGGCCCGGTGCTGGCCCAGACCATCGGGATGATGATGCAAAGCATGGCCAGGCGCGGGGACTGGATCCACTCCAGTGGTTCGAGATCGAAGCGTCCGAAAAGCGTGCCGATGGCCCCGGCGGCGGCCCCGGCGGAGCCGGCCCCGAGGACCGGCCAGAGTGTGAGGATCAGGCAGCCGCCCCCGGCGGCCCAGAGCCCGGCCTTGAACAGCCGCGGCAGCTCCTCGAGCTTCACCGGCAGCCAGAGCAGGACGAAGACGAAAGAAACCCAGAGCCCGAAGAACGCCAGCTTGACCACGGTGGCGGAGGCCGGGTCGAGGTAGTTGAGGCTGAGCAGGATCTTGTTCAGCACGCCTTCCTCGGATGGGTCGTAGAGCTGCTTCCAGAGAAACATCACCACCACCCCGATGAGCACCGAGGGCAGGTAGAAAATGGTCCGGTAGATGTACTTGGCCGTTTTGGTCGGCACCTCCTGGAGGAGGATGGCGAGCAGGATGGGCGGCCAGAAGCCGAGCCCGATGGCGAGGGCGACGAAGTGAAAGCTGCGGCCGAGGGCGGACCAGAACTTGTCGTCGAAGAGCACGTTGGCGAAATTATCCACCCCCACCCAGATGCTATCCTGGACGATCCGGTAGTCCATCAGCGAGATGGTGAGCCCGCCGGTGAGCAGCGGCAGGTACTGCCACATGAGGATGAGGCCGAAGCCGGGTACGAGCAGGACGTAGCCCCAGACGTAGCGGTTCCAGTTGTTGCGCAGGCTGACCGGCGGGGCGGCGCGGGAGAAGTAGTTCCAGATGTGGCCGAGCCCGGCGATGAAGGCGGCGGCGACGAGGGCGAGCACGAGGCCGCCGACGATCCGCCGCTTGGTCATTTCCTCCGGCGGGATCAGGCCCATGACCTTGAGGTTGACCTCGCGGACGGACTCGGCGAGGTAGCCCTGGATGACGTCGATGCGGCTCTCTTGGTCGAGGCCGGGGAAGGACTCGTCGAGGGCGCGGTTGATCGGCTCGGACATCCAGCGGTAGATGTTCTGGGTATTGCGGCCGTAGGGCTCCGGCACGCCTTCGGCGAGCGCGGTTTCGAAGGCGGTTCGCCAGCCCTCGGGGATGCGGGCGAGGAGGCGCTCGTATCCAAATTCCTCCAACAAATCCGGATTGACGAACTGCCCGAAGCCATTTTCGACGAAGACGCGGGTGCGCAGCTCGCGGGCCTCCCGGCCGGTGAGGAACCAGATGTAGCGCATGACCGCGAGTTGCTGCTTGGGGGTGGCGTCGCTGAAGACGCCGAGCATGCGGGCGTTGAGCTCGCCGGCGGCGGCGCCGCGGGGGGAGCGTGGGACGGGGGCGATGCCGACCAACTGGGGGTTGATGGCTTCCAGCATTTCCTCGTCGAGGTAGCCGAACTGCATCCCGACCTTGCCCCGCTCCCACTCCAGCGAGAGTGCGCCGGCGGTGAGCCCGGCGGCGCCGCGGATGATGCGGCCGTCGCGCTCGAAAGGCTCCCGGATCAACCGCCAGAAAAACTCCACCGCCTCGGCCGCCTCGCGCGAATCGTACACCGCCCGCCATTCGCCGTCCTCACCGAGCGCGACGGCGCGGGCGCGGTTGGAGACGAGAAAGGCGTAGGCCTGGTAGCTGGTGGTCTGGCCGGAGCCGAACAGCATGCCGAACTGCTGGCGCTCGGGGACGCGCAGGATGCGGGCGTATTCGAGCAACTCGGCCCAGGTTTCGGGGGGGCGCTCGGGGTCGAGGCCGGCCTCGTTGAAAAGGTCGCGCCGGTAGAAAAGCGCGGAAACGAGGTTGCTGGTGGGCAGAGCCCAGACGTGGCGTTCGCGGGTGAGGCCGCTTTCGTCCTCGCGGAAGACCACCGGCCAAGTCGGTGCCGGAACCCGGGCGCGGAGTTTTTCCAGTGCGGCGGCGATCTCCCCGGCGGTGGGGTCGGCGAGCCAGGAGCCATCCGGCCGGGACTGGCGTACGGCGGGGTTGTCGCTGAGCAGCCGGGCGAGCAGGACCTCCATGGGGGCGAGAAAGCCTTGGGCGAGGTAGGTGGAGGACTGGCGGAAATTGACGTAAATCGCGTGCGGCGGCACCCCGGCGGAGATGGCCATGAGCGGAGCGGCGTCCATGGCCACGGTGCCGCCGATCTGGGGCATGGCGAAGGCCTGGATCTCGATCCCGGGGTTTTGGTCGAGAAAAGCGCGCAGGACGGTGCGGGCGGCAAGGGCGGTGACGCGGGTGTCCGTGGGCGAAGGAAGCCCCTGGGCCCGGAACGTCACCGTCTCGCCGCCCGCGGGGGTGGTTTCGGCCAAAGCGGGGAGGGAAGCGAAAGCCAGCGCGGAGGCGGCCAGCGCCAGCCGGGCCAGTCCTGGGGGGAGGCGGATCACGGGCGGGGATCCGGCATTTCCAGGTACCGGCGGTAGAGATGGTGGGCCGCGGGGTAGATGGAGTTCGGGCTCATGAAGTGCGAGAACTCGAAGGTGATGACCTTTTCGACACCGGCGCGAAGGGCGGCTTCCAGCTTGTAGCGGAGCTTGGGGAAGGCGATGGGGGGGAATTTGATCGGCATGTCGCGGTCGAAGCTTTCCAGGTTGCTCCAGCTCCGGAGACCGTGGCGGGCCGCCAGCTCCCGGTTGACGGAAAGGAAATCGCTCAGCTCGTGAAAGTCCATCTGGCCGTCCTGAAAAGCCACGATGTCGACCAAGCCCTCGATCCGGGCGAAGACCCGGCTCCACTCCTCGACATGGCGGTTGAGGGAGATGGCCTCGGCCCCGAATTGCTTCACGCCTTTCACATAGGGCGAGATGAGGATGGGCAGCGGCTTGAGGGCGCGCAGGTGCCGGGCGAGCTGTTCGTAGACGCCCATCACCCCCTCGTTGAAGGTGTTGATCTCGTGGGAGATGTACCAGCCCTTGAAAGCGGCCCGCCCGCCGTAGCGCGCGATGACCTCATCGCAAAAGGCGCGGTTGAGGTCGGCCTCCTCTTGGTAGCGGCCCTCGACCCAGTGGCTGCCGGAGTCGTAGGTGCCGAAGAAAAAATCCATCCCGCAGCGTTCGGCCTCAATCAGAAAAACATCCACCAGATCAAGGTAGCAGGGCAGCATGCCGACTTCTTTTTCCAGCACCCGGGAGGGAAAGGTGGCCTGGCGCCGGTAGCCCGCGCGGATGAGGATGACGGTGTCGATCCCGGCGGCCTTCATGGCGTCGAAATCCCGCGCCCACTCCTGCGGCCCCCAATTCTGGCTGGGGATGTCGTGGGTGATCTCGTCGAGAAAGGTGCCGGAGATTTTCATGCTGCGGGTCGGATGGCGCGGGGCGGGGAAAAGAAACCTGTCTGGGAAAGAAACCAATTCTCTTGACCTGACAAACAAAATTAACTTCGGTGTTAGTAAATACCGGTGCGTTGCCCCGCACCACGGACTTCATACCCTTGCGCCAACCTGCGAAACACATGATCAAGCACCCATCTCCCCGGGGAAGCTCCGGCTTCACCCTGATTGAGCTCCTCACCGTCATCGCGATCATCGGCATTCTGGCCGCGATCCTCATCCCGACGGTGGCGGCCGTGCGCGAAAGCGCGCGCGCCGCCCAGTGCGTCAGCAACCTGCGCCAGATCGGCATGGCGGTGATTGCCTATGCGAATGAGAACCAGGACCGCCTCCCGACGATTCGCTCCACCGGCACCAACATGGGCGACTTTGAGAAACTGGTGCGGATGGCGGAGGTCTTGGAGCCCTTCACCTCGGAGTTCCAGGATCCGACCTCGAACGTGAATCCCTCCCTGCGCTTCACCACCGGAGTC
Source organism: Puniceicoccaceae bacterium (assembly GCA_007695295.1). Taxonomy (GTDB): domain Bacteria; phylum Verrucomicrobiota; class Verrucomicrobiia; order Opitutales; family Opitutaceae; genus REEB01. The sequence continues at coordinate 11,974 of REEB01000153.1, read as the reverse complement.
TGGCGCTGCCCGAGCCGTCATCCACGCGCGGACATGCAATACAACTATTGGGCGAACCGCTTTGTTTGGGAGAACCTGCCCGTGACCGAAGACGGCCACCAAGTTTTCCGGGGGCGGCCCCTGACCACGATCCGCGAAGCCTCCCGCTTCCCGGTGCTCTATGACCGCGGCCGAGATGCCGGCGGGGCTGCCGGGGACGACGTCCGGCCCCGGGCTGGTTGGCACTCCGGCGACCGGTTGAACACGGTTTTTGCCGACGGCCATGTTTCGGCTTACACCGCGACCGATCTCGACGAAATTTACCTGCGCGAGCTCCGCCGCGAGTTCCGCAACTGATTCCCCGGAGAGTCACCGCACTTTCCTCCTCTCTGACAACAGGAACCGGTCGTCCGCCCGGTCCCCGTGCTCCGCATGCCCCCACGCACTCCTTCCGTGTTTACATTTCCCCGCGTCCTTCGCCATGGCCTCGCCGCCTTCTTTGGACTTCCGCTGCTCTTCCCGCCCGCTCTGGGAGCGGAAGAAGCGCCTGATCCCGAAGCTCTTCGCTCCGCGCTGAAGGAGCGGGCGGAGGCTTTGCTGGCGGGCTTCGAGCCGGCGGCCCTGCCGGCGGGATTTCGCCTGGCCGGGGTGCTGCTGGAGCCGCCCGCCCGGGCGGAGGTGCGCCTGGAGGCGGATGCGGCCGCTCGGCTCGACGATCCGGTCTGGGAGCCACTGGCCGCGCTACTCGTCGACGAAGCGGTCGACTGGGTGAGGGAGATCGAGGGACTGGAGGTGCTGCTGGTTTCACTCCGGCACGGGGAGAGCGGGGAGTGGGTGCCGGTGGACCGGGCGCTGGGCTCGGGCCGGCTGCCGCCGCCGCCCGGTCGTTCCGACGCGCTTGGACCGGTGATCGCTCCCGCGGGATTTCCGGTGGAGACGCCGCGGGAGCGGCCCGGGGCCTTGGCGGGTGCCTCTGTGCATGTGAGTCCGGGGCACGGCTGGTATTATTCTTCGAACCTCGGGCGGTGGGCGACCCAGCGCGGCAATACCCACGGCATCATCGAGGACCATGGCACCGGCGAAGCGGTGCTGCAGTTTCTCGTGCCCTACCTCCGCAATGCGGGGGCCCGGGTGCATCCCTCGCGGGAGCGCGATTTCAATACCCACATGGTCAACCTGCCCCACGGGGGCGCCGGCTACCAGGAGACCGGCGTCTGGACGACCGAGACTGCTTCCGGAGCCTATGGCGGCACCCAGCGCCGGGCGCTGACCACGGCCGGCCCGGCCACCGCCACGGCGACCTTTGCGCCCGCGGTGCCGGCTGCGGGCCATTACGCCGTCTATGTTTGGTACCGTCCCTCGACCGGGGGCGCTACCACAACCGACGCCCGCATCACGGTGCGTCACAGTGGGGGCGAGACCCTGCACCGGCAGGACCTCAACCGCGACGGGTTCACGTGGAAATACCTCGGCACCTACCACTTCGAGGCGGGCCAGGATCCGGAGCGCGCGGCGGTGGTGATCGACAACCAGTCCTCCGTGGCGGGCCAGCGGATCGTGGCGGGAGCGGTCCGCTTTGGCGGGGGCATGGGCGACGTGGCCGATCCGGCTTCGGGGACGATCAGCGGCAAGCCCCGTTGGGAGGAGTCCGGCCGCTACTACGCCGGCTTCATGGGCATGCCCAACTGGACCTCCCTGGGCATCGTCAACGCCATGCCCCGGTTTGCGGCCTGGAACCACGAGACCTGGGAAGACGGGCGCGCCGTTTACCTTTCCTGGCACACCAACGGCGCCAATGGCCTGGCCCGGGGCACCGAGACCTTCGCCTACTCCAGCGCCGGGGTCGGGGGCGCCTTCAACGGCGTGCCCGGGGGCAACCACCTCCGCAACGCCGTGCACCAGATGGTGGTGGCGGACATTCGCCGGTCCTGGGATGCCACTTGGCCGGACCGCGGCGTGAAAACCGCCAACTTCGGTGAGATCAATCCTTCCAACAACCCGCACATGCCGGCCGCGCTGGTGGAGATCGGCTTTCACGACAACGCCGTCGACGCCCAGTTTCTGCTCGATCCGGAATTCCGGAGGGAGATGGCGCGGGCCGTCTACAAAGGCATCGTCCGCTATTATTATGAACACGTGCCCGGTTTTGACTTGCCGGTCTACCTGCCCGAGCCGCCCGAAGCCTTCCGGGTGGTGAAAAACCCGGACGGCACCGTCACCCTGGCCTGGGATGCGCCGGACTTCGGCGTGGGGCTGAACTCGCTGCTCGGCCATGCCGCCACCGGCTACCGGGTCTACCGGTCGGCCAACGGCCACGGTTTCGACAACGGCACGGCGGTCGGCGGCACCACCTGGACCGTGCCCGCACCCACGCCGGGGGAAACCGTCTACTACCGGGTGACCGCGACCAATGCCGGCGGCGAATCCTTTCCGACCGCGACCCTGGCGGTGATGGGCGGAGCGACGAGCGTTTCCCCGCTGCTGCTGGTGCAGGGCTTCGACCGTTTGGACCGCTTGCAAAACGTCGTCCAGCCCGATCCCTTCGGCAGCCAGCCGGCGCGGCGCGGGATCCTGCGGCAGATGAACACCTTTGACTACGTGGTGCCCCACCTGCGCGCCCTGGAGGCGGCCGGCTTTGCCGGCGGGGCCGACACCGCCGACCTCGAAGCCCTCCGGCGCGGCCGGATCGACCTGGCCCGCTACCGTGGCATCATCTGGATGGGGGGCATGCAATCACGGGCGGGGGCGCTGGGCCCGAATCTCTTTGCGGCCCTGCCCGACGGTGCGGAAGCCGCGCTGACGGCCTGGCTGGAGCAGGGCGGACGGCTCTTTCTCACCGGGGGCGACTTCGCCTGGGACCTCGGTCAGGGCGGGCAGCAGGCCTTTCTTCAGGAGTGGCTGAAGGCGGAAGTGGCGGGTCGGGAGGCCGGCGTTTTCGAAGTGGAAGCGGCCGCCGGGGGCCGCTTTGCCGCGCTCGAGAGCTTCGGGCTCGACGACGGCTCCGGCGGCGCTTACCGGGCCGGGCCGGTCAACCGCCTCGCACCCGTGGGGGGCTCGCATCCAATTATCAACTACATCCAAAGCCCGGAAACGACGGTGGACGACTTCACCACCCTCGGGGGCTGGCGCCAGCCCTCCTTCTCCGGGCAGACCAACGCCGATCCCGCCAGCTCCTTCGCCCTGACCGCGAGCCCAGTCCTGACCGCGGGCAGTGCCGGCCGGCTCGACTACGTCTGGGGCGGGGGAAACTTCATCCGTCTCTTCAACTCCACCCAACCGACCTTTGCGGCCGACGGCGACTTCAGCCTCTGGATATATGGGGACGCCTCCGGGCATGAAGTGCGCCTCGCCCTGCGCGACAGCGACAGCGAAATCTGGGTCAACGCCTGGACCGTGATCGACTTCACGGGCTGGCGGGAGCTGGCCTGGCCGTCGATCCGGGACAACCCCGGCTTCTTTTGGGCGCTGCCGGGGGATGGCGTCATCACCGGCCCGGAAGTCGCCCTGGACAGTATCCAAATTCGCAGGACAACGGGCGGCCCGGCGTCGGGATCGCTCGTTTTCGACCGGGCGGTGGCGAGCAGTGGCGAAGGCGCGACCGCGGGCGTGGCCGGGCTGGAGTACGACGGCGGTCACGGCGTGCTTTTTTTGTCCTTCCCCTTTGAAAGCGTGGTCGACGCGGCCGTGCGGACGGCGCTGATGGCGGAAGCGGTGGACTTTCTGCGGCCCGGGCGGGCGACCTTCGCGGCCTGGCAGGCGGAAGTCTTCACCGCGGCCGAGCTCGCCGATCCGGCCGTCTCCGGACCGTGGGCGGCGCCCGGAGGAGACCTCCTGCCCAACGTGGTCCGCTATGCCTTCGGCCTCGGTGCGCGGGAGACCCCGCCCCCGGGCTTTCCCGGACCGGTGCTCGACGACGGACTCTTGCGCTTCGAGCGCCGGGTGGAGGCGGCCGACGTGGCCGTGGTGCCCGAGCGCAGCAGCGACCTGCTCGTGTGGGAGCCGGTGACCGAAGGACTGGTCGTCACCCCTTCGGAACGGCCCGGATTCGAACGGGTCGAACTGGCCCCGGACTCCGGCGAGCGCCTCTTTCACCGCCTGCGGATCCTCTGGATGCCGCCGGGCGCCCCCTGATCCTCCATCATGCCGATTCGACGACCCATCCTTCTGCTCTGCGCGGCCGCCCTGCTCGCGTCCGGCCCTCCCCTGGCGGCGGAGCCGCTCGCCGAAGTCCGCGGCACCTGGCTGACCACGACGGCCAACACCGCCCTCTCCACGCCCGCGACGATCGATGACAGCATGCGCCAGCTTCGCCGGATTGGGCTCAACACCGTCTATGTCGAGACATGGAAAAACGGATACACCCAGTTCCCCTCGCCGACTCTGGAAGCCACCGTGGGGGTGGACCGCAGCCCCGCCCTCCGGCCTTGGAATGCGCCCGCCCGCGATTTGCTTGAGGAAACCCTGATCGAGGCGCACCGCAACGGCCTGCTTTATTTCGGCTGGTTCGAGTACGGCTTCATGGCCGCCTTCGGCACGACCCAGAACGCTCTCGTCCAGCAGAAGCGCGAGTGGATGAGCGAGGACATCAACGGCAACATCATCGCTCCGAACGGCTTTGTCTGGATGAATCCGCTCCGGCCGGAGGTGCGGCGGTTTCTCATCGACCTCATTATCGATGCCGTGCGCGCCTACGACCTCGACGGCATCCAGCTCGACGACCGGCTGGCCTGGCCGTACTACACCATGGGCTACGACGCCTACACCCGCGCGGTCTATGCAGCGGAACACGGCGGGCAGCAACCTCCGGCCAATCCCTCCAATCCGCAGTGGCTGCGCTGGCGGGCGGACAAAGTGACGGAATTCGCCGAGCAGCTCCATGCGGAGTTGCGGACCGAGCGCCCCGATCTGCTCATCTCGATCAGCCCCGCGGTGTATCCATGGAGTTATCACAATTACGCCTGCGACTGGCCGGCTTGGATGGAGGCGGGCTGGTTCGATGAGTTCGTGCCCCAGGTTTACCGGACCACCTTTGGCGCCTTTGCCTCGGAGTGGGCGGCCCAGCTCGGGCATGCGGGCGGGCGCGCTTCCGACTTGGTGGCGGGCATCCGGATCGTCGGCAGCGGGCCGGACACGAGCTGGAACCACCTCCGCCAGAAGATGCTCGCCTCCGTGCACGGCGGCGGCCACGCCCACTGGTTCAGCCGGGGCGTGCTGGAGTTGTACCCGGGGGAGTTGCGGGCGTTTTACCGGGACCGCGGGCAGGCCCGCCACCCGCGGCGGCCGGCCGACTGGCGCCCGGCCCCGCTGCGGGCTCACGCGAGCCCGGACGGTCCGTCGAGCTGGGTGGTGCAGGTCGGGGAAGCCAACCGCTACCGGGTGATCGCGCGCTCCGGCGGTCCTTGGCGGGAAGTGAAAAGCCGGTTTTTCCCCGCCGGCCTTCACTCCATCGAAGTCCCGGGCGCGGCCGAGGTGGAGCTGTTGGTGGACCGCCGGCCGCCGGCGCTGCGTTTTGCCCGCTGGCAGGAGGAAGTCTTTACGCCGGCGGAGCGCGCCGACCCCGCCGTCTCCGGTCCCTGGGCCGACCCGAAAGGCCACGGTGTGCCCAACGTCTGGCGCTACGCTTTCGGCCTTGGTCCGCGGGAAGCGCCCCCGGCGGGATTTCCCGGCCCGGCTTGGGAGAGCACCTCGCCGGGCACGTTGCGCTTTGTGCGCCGGGCCCAGACCTTTGACCTGGCCTACCGGCTCGAATGCTCCACCGACTTGGTGGAGTGGGTGCCGGTGGCGGGTGAAGACCTCACCGTCGGCCCGGGGCCCGAGCCCGGCTGGGAAACGGTCGTGCTGACCGTGCCCGAGCAAGGACCGCCGGCCGCTTACTACCGCCTCCGGGTGGACTGGACACCCGATGCCGAACCCCCGCCCTGACCGACCCCGCCTCCCCATGAAACGCCTGCTTCACCTTTCCGTCCCGCTTCTTGTCCTGCCCATGACCGCCTGCGCCGACACTTCTCCCGCTCCGTCCGCCGCACCCGAAGTGCGCGGCACCTGGATGACGACCACCGCCAACCAGGCCCTCGCCGATCCGGCCAACATCGAAGCCTCGATGCGCCGGCTCCGCGAGATCGGCCTCAACACCGTCTACGTGGAGACGTGGAAAAATGGATACACCCAGTTTCCTTCCGCGGCCCTCGAGCGGACCGTCGGGGTGGACCGCCACCCGGATCTCCGGCGCGACGGGCGCAGCCGCGACCTGCTCGAAGAGAGCCTGATCGAAGCCCACCGCAACGGCCTGCTCTACCTCGCCTGGTTCGAGTACGGTTTCATGGCCGCGCTCTCCGGCAGCGACAACGCCCTTCTGCGGGAGAAGCGCGAGTGGCTCAGCGAAGGGCCGGACGGCAACCTGACCGCGCCCAACGGCTTCATCTGGATGAATCCCCTCCGGCCGGAAGTGCGGCGTTTCCTGCTCGATCTCATCCTCGATGCCGTGCGCGCCTACGACCTCGACGGCATCCAGCTCGACGACCGCCTCGCCTGGCCGCACTACACCATGGGCTACGACGCCTACACCCGCGAGGCCTTCGCGCGCGAGCACGACGGTCGCCAGCCGCCGGAGGACCCGCGCGACGCGGAGTGGACGCGCTGGCGGGCCGACAAGGTCACGGAATTCGCGGAGCAGCTTGAGCGCGAACTGCGCGCCGAGCGGCCGGACATCCTTCTCTCTGTCAGCCCCGCGGTGTATCCATGGAGTTATGCCAACTACGCCTGCGACTGGCCGGCCTGGGCGGCGGCGGGGTGGTTCGACGAATACATTCCGCAGGTTTACCGCTTCAACTACGAGGCCTATGCGCGCGACTGGGACCGCCAGCTCGCGCACATGCCCGGCCGGGAGCGCGATCTGATCGCCGGCATCCGCCTGGTCGGGGATGGACCGGACACGACTTGGCCGGACATGGAGAAAAAAATGACCGCGGCGGCGCGGGGCGGGGGGCATGTGCACTGGTTCAGTCGCGGGGTTCTGGATGTTTATCCGGAAGAGCTGAAGGCCTGGTATGCCGGACCCGGGGGCGGCTTTGTACCGCATCCGAAGCGGCCGGCGGACTGGCGGCCGGCGCCCTTGGTGGCGCGGGCGGTGAACGGTCGGAACGGCCTCTGGGAAGTCGACGTTGAAAGCAGCGGCACCTACCGTGTGGTTGCCCGGGCCAACGGCGGCTGGCGCGAAGTCGAGCGCGTGCGGCTGGATCCGGGCCGGCACCGGCTCGAAGTGGCGGGAGTCCGCAAGGTGGAGCTGCTGGTGGACCGGCGGCCTACTCCGGGGGGTTGAGCCCGCGGATGCGCAAGGAGTAGTGGGGATCGTCGGTGCGGGCGGCGACGGCCGGATCGACGAGTGACTCGGCGCGGAGCGTCGCCAAGTCGACCTCGTCGGGGATGAGGCCGAGGCGTTGGGCGGCGGAGTCCGCATAACCGGGCAGGACGGCTGCGATGGTGCGGGGGATGCGCCGCGGGGAAACCTCGTTGACGGCTGCGATGATGTTGGTGGTGCAGTTGTTGAAGAAGGTGTGATAAAACTCCGGCTCGTGGCGGAGACGTTCGGCCCGCCGGAGCATGGTGACGAGGACCTCGCGGATCTGCCGCGGAGTGGCGCGGACCGGGTAGAGGTGGACCGGGTCCTCCCAAGTGGCGGCCCGCAGGGCGACCAAGTCGCGCTCGTCGCCGACGACGTAGAAGAGCTCGTAGCGGTTGAAAAGCCCGCGGAAGGCCGAGTAGTCCACCCCGCGCTCGCGCCGGGCTTCCACGGAAATGGAGAGGAACCGTCCGTCGGCAAAGCCGAAGCTGAGAAAGCTGTGGGCCGGGCCGCGCCAGCGTTCGGCAAAGGGGGAGAGGACCAGCCAGGCCGACTCGAGCTCGTGGAGGTCGAAGGTGGCGTCGTAGTAGCCGGGTTCGGTTTCGGCCGCCGGCGGGTGGCGGTAGTCGCGGATATTGCGGATGGTGACCTGGTGGTGGTCGAAATCGATCTCGGCGAGGACCGCCTGCTCGGGGCGCCAGTCGCGGTCGAGGGAAGGCTGCCGCAGCAGGACGAGGGCGGTGAAGAGCAGGAGAACTCCGGCCGCTCCCGCGGCGCCCCAGCGCAACCAGCGTCGACCGGACCGTGGGCGGCCGGGCCGTGGGCGAGGCTTGCGTTTGCGCCGTGGCATGGGGGGATTGATGAGCCGTGAAATGCGCGGCGGGTCAACGGCAATTCCCTCCCGCGGAGGGCGCGGTTGGAGAAGGGGATTGCCGGGCGCTGTCGATGGGGCACGATGCCGCGGATGATTCGCCATCCCCCCACCTTGGAGACCGAACGCCTCGTCCTGCGGCCCTTTCGCCTGGCGGATGCCGGGCGGGTGCGGGAACTGGCGGGAGATCGGGCGATCTACGAAACCACGCTGAACGTGCCGCATCCCTACGAGGAGGGCATGGCGGAGCGGTGGATCGCCTCGCATGCCCACGAGTTTTTCCAGGGCCGGGGCATGACTTGGGCCGTGACCCAGAAAGACGGCGAGCTGGTTGGCGCGATCGGCTTGGCCGCGGAGCCGCGCCACGGGCGGGCCGAACTGGGCTACTGGATTGGCGTCCCGTATTGGAATCGTGGTTACTGCACGGAAGCGGCCCGGGCGGTCCTCGCCTGCGGCTTCGAAACCCTGGGCTGCCACCGCATCCTCGCCCACCACCTGGAGGAAAACCCCGCCTCCGGCCGGGTGATGGAAAAAGCCGGAATGGTGAAGGAGGGCGTGCTGCGGGACCATGTCCGCAAGGACGGCCGGTATCGAAGCATCGTGGTTTACGGCCTGGTGCGGACCGAGGAGTGAGCCGCACAAGCGCTAACTTGATAGAGATTCCACCCGGGCTCGTCCCGGTGGAGAGAAACTTGCTAATCAGAACGAAGTCCTCCAACTAAGTGCCCCCATCCCGCTTGCCGGGATGGGGCAGGGATTGATGACGAAGAGCCCCGAAGTCATATTCACCCAAGGTTCCCACGTAGGCACCGAATTGATAGACCGGACTCATCCCCTGCGCGTAAGCAAGGTTATTGAGAAAGCAGAGGGCGACATCCGCGGGAGAATCATCGAAACCGCAGCCCATCAACAGATGGACGTGATCTGGCAATATTCCAGCCTCACCTAGTAAATAGCCCTTGGATTTGCAGACCTTGCGGATCATTTCGACAGCTTTCCGCTGCTTTTCATCACGAATCTCCCGCCAGCGATCCTGATGAACCAAGACGACATGAAGCACATGCCAATAAATGCCATGCGAAGTCATGCGCTTTTCAGATAGATCAACCGTCGGGTCGGCGATCTGATAATTTTCAAAGCGTTTCTGAACGCGCTGATCTGCCATCGGATGATGTCCGAGTTGAGAGGCCACATAGTGTTGTACAACATCTCGACGCACTCGTCCGACACTGCGGATCGCGAAATTCCGTTGAAAGGCTTTGGGGTGATGCGAGCGGATCAAATACTGCAGACGGCCTTTGACACGTTGCACAATGAGACACGCTGAAACATCCGGGTTGGCATTGATAAAAAACTGGCTGGTGTTCGGATGACAAAATCGGTGATTGATAAGGCGAATTCCGTCGGGCTCAAGCATTGAAGTCAGAGGAGCTATCCATGCAGTGCTGTTCGCCGGGTGCCTCCAGAACAGGGATAAGCTCCACGAAAGTGGGCAGGCAAACCTGCAATTTTTGAAAGTGTAAATGGGAGCAGGTGAACTCATCTCGGCTGGCAGGATTCAATCAATTTCCCACTGGAGCAAGTCCAGGTGGTGGGATGCTTTTGGGAATACGCAATCTGGAAGCAATGATACCAACCACCGGGGCAAGCCCGGAGGCCGAAACAAGGTAGCGCCAATGGGAGTGAGCCGGGGGTTTTTCAGGTAAACCGGATTTTGGGTTGGGCTGGAGCGAATCCGGGGTAGGGTTGACCACGGTCCTTCCCGCCCCATGCCCCTTTATTTTTCCTGTTTCCTCCGTCTGGCTTTGGCCGCCGGTCTCAGCCACGCCGCCGCCCTGCGGGCGGACGGCGAACTGCTCTTGAACGCGGAGGACGCCCACCGCACCGGCTCGGTCGCACTCGCGACCTCGCCCGGCGGCTACCAAGGGAGCGGCTACCTGACCGGGTTCACCAACAGCCGGGCCAATGCTGCGGTCTGGACCTTCGAAGCGGCCGCGGGCCTTTATGAAGTGGAGCTCGGCTTTGCGACCCCGAGCGGCCCGAAGGGCTACGGCCTCTGGCACAACGGGGCGGCCAACCACGGCATGTTTCCCGACACCGGCGGGGCCTGGGCGGTGCATCCGGCCGGGACGCTGCTGCTGACCGAAGGGACCAACACGATCGAGATCGGAGCCGAGTGGGGCTGGTATTGGATCGACTTTCTGCGCTTGCGGCCGCGGGTGGCGGAGCTGCCGCCGGAGCCGCCCCGGGAGCTGGTGAATCCGCGGGCTTCGGAGGCCGCGCGCAACCTGCAGGCCTACCTGGTGGATCTTTTCGGGCGCAAAATGCTTGCCGGGCAGCAGAGCCTGCGGGACGTGCAGTGGATTTATGAAGTCACCGGGAAGATGCCGGCATTGGGGGCGTTTGATTTCATGGACTACTCGCCCTCGCGGGTGGAGCGGGGCACGAATCCGGAGGGCGGACTGGAGAACTCCGAGAACTGGATCGCATGGGAACGCGAGCACGGCGGCATCGTGACCCTGATGTGGCATTGGAACGCGCCCGCCGGTCTCTACTACCCGGATCCGCCGACCCCGCAGCAGATCTGGTGGCGGGGCTTCTACACCATGGCGACCACCTTCGATCTCGCGGAGGCCCTGGCCGATCCGGAGGGCGAGCATTACCAATTGCTGCTGCGGGACATGGATGCGATCGCGGAGGAGCTGAAGAAGTTCCGGGACGCCGGCATCCCCGTGCTCTGGCGGCCGCTGCATGAGGCCGCCGGGGCCTGGTTCTGGTGGGGGGCGGCGGGCAAGGACGCCTTCATCGAGCTCTGGCGGCTGATGTTCGACCGCTACACCCACCACCACGATCTCAACCACCTCATCTGGGTCTACACCCACGAAATCGGTCATGCCGACTGGTATCCGGGCGACGACTACGTGGACATCGTGGGGGTGGACATCTACACCGAGCACGGCTCGAGCATGAGTTCGCAGTGGGACGAGATGATGACCCTTTTCGGAGGGCGCAAGCTGGTCGCGCTGGCGGAGACGGGGACGTTGCCCGTGCCGGATCTGGTGCGGACCTTCGGCACCTGGTGGTCGTGGTTCTGCCCCTGGAGTGGGGAGTTCACCCGCGGCCAGGACCCGGACTTTGTCCGCTCGGTGTATGATGATCCGGATGTGCTGACCGCGGATGAACTGGCGGACTGGCGCCATCGCACACCCTCGCTGCGGAACGTGCGGGTGGTGGAAGGCCGGGCGGTCTTCGACTACCGGCTCACCCCGCCCTTCGCCTACGAGCTGGAGGTGTCGGTGGACGGCAAGTCATGGCAAAAGCTCACCTTCCCGGCCGGGAACGGGGAGGCGGTCAAACTCTACTGGCCGCGGCAGGTGGAAAACCTGGCCGAGCTCGAAGTGGTGCCGCCCTCGCCCGACCCGGTGCGGCTGTTCCGGCTCACTGAGCACCGCGGGCGGGAAGTGGAGGGGGAGTAGGGTGGCGGGTGACCCCGCGGTCGCGGGGCAGGTGAGTAAGGGGTGGCGGGTGATGAGTGGCTCCGCGGACGCGGGGCAGGCCGGGCGCGAAGCGAACCGGACCAACGCTGTTCCGAGGCACGCAGTGCCGACAAGACCGGGCGCGCCAGCGAACCGGACCAACGCTGTTCCGAGGCACGCAGTGCCGATTCTGTGGTCGCGGGGCAGGCGGGGCGCGCCAGCGAATCGGACCAAGGGGTGATGAGTAAGGAATAATGAGTTGTGGGTAATTCCGCGTTCTCGGGGCGGAGACGTCTGCTGGCACCCCTC
>REEB01000247.1 GCA_007695295.1 Puniceicoccaceae bacterium | reverse complement strand
AGGGCGGTGGCGAGTGGGATGGGCGGGCGGCGTTCGACCTGGTCGAGCCAAACAGAGCCGTGGGTGGTGCTGTTGGTATGCTCCCAGCGGAGGGTGTGTAGTCCGGAATCCAGGACGTAGTCGACACGCTGCCAGTCCTGGCCCGCGGTGCCGCCGGTGAGGGTCTGGACGACGGTGCCGTTGAGGCGGAGGCGAAACGTCTGCTGCGGTCCGGCCCGCCACCAGAAACCCAGCGTGGCCGGGCCTTCGACCTCCTGCTGCTCCAGCCAGATCAGTTGGCTGTTGGCGATGGTGGTGGAGGCGACGGCTGAAGCGCCCTCGAAAACGACCTCCGACTGCGCCCGCATGGCGACCCCGGCGGGACCGCCGGTAAGGACCGGGGAGGGCGGCTGGCCGAGGGCGGCGGCCAGCGGCGGCGGATCTTGCGGCGTCCAGACGACCGCATCGAGAAAACCGGCATCGAGGTTCTGGCCGGCGGTGGTATTGGGGCGCAGATAGCGCCAGCGCACGGTGTGCTCGCCGGGGCCGAACGTGCGGACCACCTGCTGCCAGGGCAGGTCGCCGGCGATGGCGGCGTTAAGGACTCCGTCGACGTGAAACTCCAGCGGGTGGGTGGTGCGCGAGGAGACGCGCCAGTGGAAGGCGAGCGTGCCGGGCCCGGAGAGGGTGGTCTCGATCCAGCTCTCCTGGTTGGCACCGATCTCACCGCTGCGGGCGGCGTCCACACCGTCGTAGGCCTCGGACCATTGGAGGCCGGCCCAGGAATCGTCGCCTCCGGTGGTCCAGCTCAGGCCGGATCCGGCCGTGTCGAGCGCTTCGGTGAGTGAAAGCGTGGGCAGAAGTTCAACCCCATCGATCCATCCCGATCCTGCGGTGGCTCCGCCACTCAGCTCCCAGCGGAGGGTGCGCACCCCGGAGTCGATCACAAGGGCAACCGGCAGCCAGTCGCTGCCGGCGGCGCCGGGGGCCAAGGTGGCGACGATGGTGTTGTTGGAACGCAGGCGGAGCGTTTGGGAAGGACCGGCTTTCCACCAGAAATTGAAAGTGCCCGGGCCTTCGACGTCCTGGAGTTCCAACCAGTTCAGGTTGGCGCTGCCGGCGGGGCGGTCGGTGCGGATGGCGGTGGATCCGGAGAAAACATCCTCCGACTGGGCCAGCCAGGGGCCGGGGCCGCCGGCGAGGATGGGGACCGGGGGTTCGCCCATGGCGGCGGACAGGGCGGGCGGGGTCTCCGCCGTCCAGCGAACTTGGTCGAGAAAACCGGCGTCGAGACCCTGTCCGGTGGATGTATTCGGTTTTTCATAACGCCAGCGGACGGTGTGCGTGCCGGGGCCGAAGGTGCGGACGACCGATTCCCAGGGTTGCTCTCCCGCGATCGACTTGAGGACCACCCCGTCGACTTCGAAGCGCAGGAAGTGCGTGGTGCGGGAGGAGACGCGCCAGTTGAAGGCGAGGGTTCCCGGACCGGTCACGGTGGTTTCGATCCAGCTTTCCTGGTTGGTGCCGATGGCTCCGCTGCGGGCGGCGTCGACACCATCGCTGGCCGCGATCCAGGCTGCGCCCAGCCAGGGGGCGTCGCCGCCGGTCGTGAGAGGGAGGTCGGCGGGTTCGATGTCGAGGGCGGTGGCGAGATCGATCGCTGGCGTTAAAGACGCTGCGTCCAGCCAAGCAGTTCCGGGCAGGGTGGTGCTGACGTGGTCCCAGCGAAGGGTCGAATTGGTCGGAAGGATGTGGTCGACGCGTTGCCAGTCCTGACCGCCGGCTCCGCCGGTGAGGGTGCGGACGACGGCGCCGTCGATCCGGAGCTGCAGGTTTTGGCGCGGGTCGACGCGCCACCAGAAGGTCAGGGTGCCGGGGCCGACCGGATCGAGGGGCTGGAGCCAAGTGGTCTGACTGTTGCGGGAAGTGATCGACTCGACGGCGGTCGGGCCGGTGGTGAACACCTCGTCTTGGGCAGTCATGGCGACCGGGCCGATGCCAAGGAGGCGGCCGAAAGCGCCGCCCAGGGCGGCTTCGAGAGCGGGCGGGGTTTCGGGCGTCCAGCTCACGGCGTCGACAAACCCTGCGTCCTGGCCGGAAGCACCGGAGGCATCCTTGGCGTAGCGCCACCGCACGGTGTGGCTGCCGGGACCGAAGGTTTTGACGACCTCATGCCAGGCTTGGGTGCCGGAAATCGCGGCAAGACTGACTCCGTCGACTTCGAAGTGGAGAAAGTCCCGATTGGACTGGGAGGAGACGCTCCAGTGGAAGCGCAGCGTGCCCGGTCCCTGCACGGTGGTCTGCAACCAGCTTTCGGCGTTGTCGGGCAGATCGGGCCGGGAGCGGGCGAGGTCGATGCCGTCGTGGGCATCGGGACTGAAGAGGCCGACCCATGGATAAAGCAGGCTGGTGGTGAACACGAGGTCGGCGTTGTTGAGTGCATCGGGGAGCGGAATATCGCCAAAGGAGGCGTTGATGGTCCGGTTGCGGTCCATGAGCACCGTAATGGTCTCGGCCAAGCCTTCGGCATCACCCCACCAGTAGGCGAAGACCCCTTCCCCGAGCGCATGGGCGCGGAGGTGGACGGTCGTACCCGGCGGATAGCGGCCGGTCGGGCTGCGGGGCTCGGCGGCGATGTGCCCTTGGGCCGCGTTGAGGCGGAGGCGGAAAAAACGGTCTTCCGGGTCGGCGGGGTCGGTGCCGTCGAGCCATTCGTCGCGGTTGTTGACGCCGTCGCCGTCGAAGTCGCCGTAGGCGGACTGGGCGAGATCGCCGAAGTGCTGCAGCTCCCACCAATCGGGGATGCCGTTGCGGTTGGTGTCGGGAAAGATGGTGACGTTGTGGCTGGCCAGGCTGTGCCCGGGCGTGGTGATGATGACCCGGTAGTGCCCGTAGTCGGCAAGCGTGGCGGGCAGGCCCGTGAGCAGGAGGGAGTCGCGGTCGGCCCCAGGGATATCGGTCCCGTTGTGCTGCCACCGGTAGCCGAGGGGTCCCGGGCCGGAGGCGACGACCGAGAAGCGGACCACGTCGCCGGGCTGGAGGAGGGCGTCGGTGGGCTGGGCGAGGATGAGAGGGGCGGCGGGCGCCGGCGCCCCGGCTTGCAGGACGGTGTTGCCGGAAAGGTCATACTCCATCGAAGCGGCCCGGACGGTGCCGGCGGCGGCGGCGAAGACCATCGAAACTGTCACCGCAATGAGGATACGCAGGGAAGGGGCGCGGTTGGAGGGTGGGTTCATGATGCGGCCCGGGTTTCGCGGCAAAGGGAACGGAGTTTGAGCAGGTCCTGCCGTTGGAATGGTTTGGGATTGATGACGAGGGCGCGGCTGCCGTCCGCCCGGAGAAAGGAAATCCTGGGGATGCGGAGGCGGGAACCGGTGATGGTCCATTGGATGTATTCATCGCGAACCCGGGCCAGGTCGTTCAGTGCGACAGTGGTCGTGCGGTAGAGTCCGTCGCGGTAGCTGATGGAAGTCCCGCGGACCACGATTTTGAATCCGCGCAGCCAGACCACCCAGAGCAGGGCGACCGTGGCGGCCAGCGCCAGGCCCCACTCCAGTCCTTGATCGGGATGGCCAACGACCAAGACCGCGTAGCCGGCCGCGAGGGCAAACCAGACACCGCCGAGAGCGAGGTAACTGAATGGCGAGGCGCGCATGATGAGGACGTTGGTGCCGATTGCCGGGTGGCAGGTGTCACGGTCCGAAGACATAGTTGTAGCCGGTGGACCCCGCTGCGGAGGCGGCCGCCCCGGGCACGGCCGCGTATTCGTAAAAGGCGCCCCGGGACATGCGCATGGCGGTGCGCGGGGTGACATTGCTGATGGTGCCGTTGCGAAACTTGGTGACCATTTGCCGGAAGACCGCGACGTCGCTGCCGCGGCCCGCGTTGATGCCTTGGATGCGGGGGCGTCCCGGGATGAAACCGGTGGCGGCGCCGAAGCCGGTGTCAAAAAGGGCGCTGCCGGCATCGAAGTTGCACTGGCGCCCGGTGGCGACATTGAGGCCCTGGGTGGTGAGGTTTCCGGCGAGGCCGCCCGCCGCGCCGGCAAGAAAGGGATTGGCCGTGTAGAGCAGCGTCATCCCGGCGGTCGCCCCGCCGACGGCCGCTCCGGTGTAGTCCTGCCAACTGCTGCGGTTGCCGGTGAAGAGGTCGCCCACGAAGCGGCCGCCCACGCCGATGACGGCCCCGCCGCCGGCAAAGATGAGATCATCGATGCCCGCCCACAGGCCGAGCGGGTCGTGCAGGGAGAGGGGGTTGTTGAGGGCGTAGGCGTAAAGATTGAGGCCGCCATCCTCGCCGGCGGGATCGCGATTGAGCCATTGCCCGGTCCAAGGGGCATAGCTGCGAAACGGGGCCATGGCGAGGCCGGTCGGAATGTGGTGCCAGTGGCCGGTGAAGGCCAGCCGGCTGGGATCCTGCCCGGCAAGGATCGAGTGGCGGCCCCAGGGATCGTAATCAATGGCGGCGGCGACGGCGGCGGAGGCATCGAGGACGGCGCGGACCGAGCCGAGATGATCCCGGGCGAAGTAGTACGGCGTCGCTTCGGCATCCGCGGCCAGGCTCATGCCGAGGCTGAAGATGCGGCGGGCGACGGCGGGACCGGGGGCATCCTGCTCTTCGATGATCCGGAAGCTTTCCCAGGCGAAGCGGGTTTGCGCGACGAGTTGGCCCTGGGCGAATTCGCTGGCCGTGCGGCGGCGGCCAAGCCCGTCGTAGGTGAATTGGCTGCGCAGGCCGGCGGCGGGTTGTTCCACCGCGAGCAGCCGGTGGTTGGCGTCCCACTCGTAGGTGAGGTCGGGCAAGCCCGCGGAGCCGGGTCCGCTGAGGCTGACGAGCTGATTGAGGGCGTTGTAGGAGGCGGTGGTGGTGACGCCGTCGATGGTCTCGGTGAGCCGGTTGCCGGCGGGGTCGTAGGTGTAGCTGTAGTGGCCTGCGGGCAGCGGGGCGAGGGTCACGGGATGCTGGGAATCGACGGCGGTGACCTGGTCCGCGTCGTCGTATTCGATAGTCCATGACCGGTCGAGACCGGCGGCGGGAATGGACTGCGTCCAGCGCAGGATGTTGCCGACCACATCCTGTTCGTAGGCGAAGCGGGCGAGCAGAGATGGGCCGGGGAGCGTGTGGGTGATCTCCCGCAGGCGGAAGTCCTGCTCGAGGGGATGGTACTGATAGGAGGCCAGCATCCCGTTCGGGTAGGCGAGAGTGGCGAGGCGTTCGGTGGCCCCGTGGTAGCCGAGGTCGAAAACGCCGAGCGGACCGGAGACGCGGGTGATCCGGCCGAGGGCATCGTAGCTCAGGGTTTCGCCGCTGCCGTTGAGCGTGTGGCCCACCCGGCGGCCCAGCGGGTCGTAGCTGTAGGCGATGGTTTCGCCGGTTGCCGGGCGGTGCATGGAAGCCACTTGGCCGGCGCCTTCGGCTCCCTCCGTTAGCGGGTGGTAGGTGAAGATGGTGTCGCCGGTGCCGTCCGTCATCCGGGTGGGGCGGAGCAGGAAGGGGTCGTAGGCGAAGGTGATGGACGGGGTGGGCGGCTGGGAGTCGGGGTGGTGCTGGGCGTGGAGGGTATCGTCGAGGTGGTAGGAGAGCAGGGTGGCGAAGCCGCGTTCGTCGATCCTTCGGTGGAGGCGGCCGGAGGAGGGCTGGTAGGAAAGCTCCACGGTCGAACCGTCGGGATAGGTTTTTCCGGTCAAGCGGCCCTGCAGGTCGTAGTGCCAAAGGGTTTCGCGCCCCATGGGATCGACCAGCCGGTTGACGCCGCCACAGGGGCACCAATCCATCCGGGTGGTGCGGCCCGCGGGATCGGTGATGGCGTAGGGCCGGCGGAGGTGGTCGAACTCGAAGAGGGTGGCCCGCCCGAGCCGGTCGAGGAGGATTTCCGGGTCGAGGTGACGGTAGGTGAGTTCTTCGTACGTGCCGTCCGGATACGTGAAGCGGGTGATCCGGTCGAGGGCGTCGTAGGTGAAGGCAACGAAATGGCCGTCGGGCCCGGTCACGGAAGCGACGTTTCCAAAAGCGTCGTACCCAAACACGGCCAAAGTGGCTGCGAGGGGTGCGGCCTGTTCGATGCGGGCGAGCCGACCCCGGCGTTGCTGGCCGGGGGCATCGGTCTCATGATAGACAAAGGCGGTGGTTTCACCGAGCGGATTGGTGATGGAGGTGATCTGGCCGGCATCGTTGAAGGTGAAGGTGGTGAGAAAGCCGGCGGCATCGTAGGCGCGGGTGGGCTGGTGGGAGACGTAGTGGGAGAAGCGGGCGATGGTTTGGAATCCGTCGGCGATTCGGACTTTGATGGCCGTGAGGTCAACGTCCTTGACGGCTCCGGGGACGTCGCCGTGGTCATTGTACTCATAGATCATCTCGCGTCCGAGGCGGTCGACGCTGCGTCGGAGGAGGCCATGGACGGGGTCGTAGTCGTTCTGCTCCATGGTCCAGGTGGGGACTTGGGTGGGACCTTCGATGGCACGGACAATTTTGGAAGGTTTGAAGACCTTGCCGAGACCTTCGACACTGGTCTGGCCGGAGTAGTTGAACCAGATCCGGCCTTCGAGCGGGTTTTTGTAACTATTGAGCAGGCCGGTGACGATGTTGCCCGGGGCTTTCCAGTTGTAGACGATGGCCCGGGAGTAGTCGCCCGCCCCTTCGCGCATCATCTGGCGGGTCCAGTAGTACGTGTTGCGATAAAAGAGGTTGTTGTTTTTGGGCAGGAAGGACACGGCCTGCCCGGCGACGTTGATGCTGGTAGGTGCGGGAAAGGGATCGACGCCACCGGCGGGAAAGCCCGCAAAGTCGTTGGCTTCGGCGCGCTCCCGGTCCCCATCGGGATCAGTGGCCTCGATGAAGCGGCCCGGTTCCTGGTTGATGCCGCGAAGCTCTCCCCAGGCGAAAGTCGTGGTGCCGTAGGGGGTGGTAAGGCTGTCGATGAAATCTCCGGTGGCGTAGGTGAACTCGGAGAGGATGCCGATGGGGTCGGTGATGCTGCGGAGCTGGCCGGTGGTGGTGTAGCGGAAGGTGGCGGTGCGGCCGAAGGGGTCGGAGATGGCGCGGATTTTGGAAAGATCCCCGGGCACGCCGTCCCCGGGCTCGGGAGTGTAGGAAACCGTCGTGGTGAGGCCGAGGGCATCCGTGATGGCGACCAGCCGGAGGGCTTCGTCGTAGCCAAGGCTGACGGAGTTGCCGCGGGGATCGCGGACTTCGGTGAGCAGGAAACGGGTGGGCGCGGGGCTGTTGGGGGTGGTGTAGCGAAACTCCGAGCGGTCGGCGAAGAGCAGGCGGAAGCCCGGGCCGCCGCCGGCTGCATCGAGATAGTCAAGGCGGGGCCGGTCGACGTATTTGGAGGTGTAGGATCCGGTGGCGGTGGCGTAGGTGTAGCGGTAGAAGACGCCGTCGCCGAAGACGGCGCGCACGTTGGTGTTGGGGGTCCCGGTGCCGAGGAGCTCGATGTGGCCGCTGAAGTTGTAGGTCCAGCGCGGGCCGAAATTGCCCTGTTGCTGGAGATCGGGGATGACGGTGCTGCGCTGGCTGTATTGGACGCGGAAGGACGTCGGCGGACCAAAGGCGGGCTGGTAGGAAACCGGTGTGTCGACGATGATGAGCCCGGGATTCATGAGGCTGAAGCGGTAGGCCGCCATCGGGCAGGCGCCGGGATCGTTTTCATTGGGCGGGCGTTCATCACCGGGAAAGGGTTCGTCCTGGCCCTCGTCGTCGCGGCCGTGGTTGCAGTGGCGGCCGTAGACGGACTTGGCTTCGTCGTCGTCGACTTCGACATAACCCGGGGGGAGGGGGGTGGCGGCGGTGACGAGCACATAACCGCTGAAGTGGCGCTCCAGTGCCTCCGGCTCGACCCAACTGTCGAAGCGGAGCTGTTCATCCACGAGGCGGTAGCGGCCGTCCACGCTTTCCGTGACGGCGGCATAGTGCTCGAAGTCGAAATGCACCACGGCGGGCACCGGGAGGGGAGCGGAGGGATCGGTGCGCCGGTAGATGGCAAGGTCGCCGCCGCCCTCGTGGCTGTGTTCGCGCAGTTCGTAGAGGGAAAGGCCGAAGGCGATGAACTCGGCTTCCTCCTCCTCGTCGTGGACATCCGGGAAAATGGGGGGGAAACCGGCGGGGACGCAGATGGCATTGGCCGCGGTGAAGCCGCAGAAGACGTTCTGCTCGGCTTGGTTTTCGAGAAACCAGAGGAGTTCCTTGCCGCGCCAGAGAGCCTCCGCCGCGGATCCACCCATGGGGCGTCCGGAGACTTCTTCAATGAGGGCCTGGAGTTCATCACGCCGGCCGAGCTGGTGGAGGCGGGTGAGGAGGTCGGAGAGGGCCGCTTCGGCAAGACGACGCTCGTCGGGTTCGCTGAGGCTGCGCCCCCGGTGCCAGGCTTCCTGGAGGGTGTCGAGTGCCTGCATGAACCAGCCGTGGCGCCACTCGATGGCGGCCTGTTCCTGGAGGAGGGTCAGGGCGTAGGGAGAATTAGGATACGACTGGAGGTGGTCGGCGATGAGGGCAGCGGAAGCGGGGTGGGCCGGCCCGCCGACGGCAAGAAAGTCCGTCGCCAGCACGGCGAGGGCGGCGTCCTCGGAGGCATCGGCGGTTCGCCCGGTGGCGAGGAGGGGCGTGGCAAAAACCGGCCGCCGCTCCCCGGTGGCGGTCCGACCGCCGGGCCACTCGGTGGAGGCGGCGATGGCGATGGCCGTCGGTGGTTGGGTTTCTTCGGAGCGCGGACCGCCATCGGAATCCCGGGCAGCTTCGCCGGCAGGATGCGGCGCCTGATCCCGGGTTGCAACCGGTGTCAACACCAGTAGGGCCGCGGCAGCGACGAGGACAAGGACCAGGGGAACGAGCAGTTGCTTGCGGGACATGGCGGGATCGTGGAGAGGGCGGACGGGCCGGAAGAGCGGTGGTTGCGGGGAAGCCGGATTGAGGGATCAGTCACCGCCGCGGGAGCGCCTTCCCGGAGTGGGCGGAGATGAACGTGGGATTGTGGTGGAGGAAAGGCCGGCGAAGCGCACGAGGATTAGAATTTCATTTAGAGTCCTTAAGCTAAGCTTCAGTCACTTTCGGGTCGCCCACGCAAGTGCGAAAGATGGCTTTGGGCGGGTTTTTGGTGCGGTGGGTCGGGTAGCCCGATGCTGTCT
>REEB01000226.1 GCA_007695295.1 Puniceicoccaceae bacterium | reverse complement strand
GCGAAAAGGTCGAGCATAGCCTCCAGCACACCGATCTCATCTGGAGCAATCCGCTGGATACGGGGCGAAGCGGGCGGCATGGGTTGTGGCCTTGGCAGGGTTAGCCGACCGCTTCTTCGAGCGCGGCGATGTCAATCTTGACCATGCTCATCATGGCTTCCATCGCCCGGCGGGCTCGCGCCGGATCGGGATCCTTGATCAGCTCGGTGAGCCGCTCCGGAACGATCTGCCAGGAGAGGCCCCAGCGGTCGGTGATCCAGCCGCATTGGACCTCCTTGCCGCCATGGGCGAGGAAGCCCTCCCACACGCGGTCGGTCTCCGCTTGATCGCGGGTGTGGATCTGAAAGGAGACGGCGTGGCTGTAGTCCGCCTTCTCATCACCGTTCAAGGCGAGTAAAGGACTGCCGTTGAGCGTGAACTCCACGGTGAGCACTGTGCCCGCCGGCCCGCTCGGTGTGTCGGCCGGAGAACGGAAGACGGCGTCGATGCGCGAGTCGGGCAGCAGGGAGACATAGAATTTCGCCGCTTCCTCAGCGTCGCCGGCGAACCAGAGACAGGGTGTGATCGACTTCATTGGTGTCATGGTTTTCATTCGGTTATGGGACTTGTTGGTTAGAATTGCTATTAGTTAGTTGTGGGACTCGAAGGAACCTGTGCGCACCTCGCCAGCGCGCGTGTAGCGGGTGATGAGGACGCCCTTGGCAGTGGTGGTTGACCGGACAAGGGTGAAGGCGGATGGCATGGCGTTGTCGCCGAACAAACGCTCGCCGCGCCCAAGGACGACGGGATAGATCATGAGCTGAAGTTCATCCACCAGTCCGGCGGCGAGTAGCTGGCGAACCATGTTCCCACTGCCATGGGTCAAGAGATTGCATGCGCTTTGTTGTTTAAGTTTAACCACCGCGTTAGGGAGGTCGCCTTCAAGCGCATGACTATTCTCCCAATCGAGTGTATCGGGCCGGTGAGTGGCCACATGCTTGCGCACGCGGTTGAAACAGTCCCCAATGCGGTGCCCAGGCCTGATTTTCGGCCAATACGACGCCCAGATGTCGTAGGTTCTGCGCCCCAAGAGCAACTCGAATGGCTGTGCGTAAAGGTCGAGCACGGCTTGGTCGATGGCGTCATCGTCGTAGGGCACGATCCAGCCGCCGAATCGGAATCCGTCGCTGGGATCTTCCTCAGGTCCTCCGGGGGCTTGGATCACACCGTCAAGTGTAACGAATTCAGCAACAGTCAGTTTGCCCATACGCATCTTAAAAGGCTAAGAAATCAAATCAGTTAGGTGGGACAAGCGGCACTACTCACGCGTCCACGATGACCCGAAACCCGCCGTAGATCATGCGTTTGAAATCGAAGACCCCATTGACCGCCGGACAAATCTCATTCATCCGGGGGTCTTCGATTACTTTGCCATTCACCGTGTCGCGGTGTTCGCGGGACTCATAGACAATGTAGGAGAAAATAATCGTTTCCTCACCGGAGGCTCCGATCAGCTCGGGCGCCGGTTTTCCGCCGTCGCCGCAGACCGGAAAGTCGTCGCCCGCGGCTTCGATGTATTCCAATGCGCCGTGCTCCTTCCAGACCTTGGAGGCAAGGGCCGCGATGCGTTTGTATTCGGGCATTTTAGCCGTGGGGACTGGGATGACGAATCCGTCAATGTATTTGCTCATTGCTTTTCCTTTCTTCTAGTTGGTTTCATAATGGTGGTTTTGTAAGGACGACCTTTGTGGTCGTAGGTGATCCATTCACCGGTTTGCTCTCCCTCTAGGAAATGGCCTGAGCGCAGCTTGGTGCCATCCTTGCGGAACCATTCCCAAAGGCCGTGGAGCGTACCGTCCGCGGAGATGGTCCCCTTGGCCCGAATTCCGCCCTCTTTGAAGCGGTCGATGCGCTCTTTCAGTGGTTGGTCCATGTTTAACGACGACCTTCTATCCACCGGTGATCATGGGGTTGGTGGGTTCATGGATGCGGCGAAGGCGGAGGCGCGCAGGTCCAATTCCTCCTTCGAAACGTCCTCGATGTGCGTGCTGATCCAGTAGCGGTTGCCCCAGGGATCGACCACACCGCCCATGCGATCGCCCCAGAACTGGTCATCGACTGGCATGACTTCTCGGCAACCCGCCGACACGGCTTGGTTGAAGACGGCTTCGGCGTCCTCCACATAGAGGTAGAGAACCGATTGGACCGACCCCATTCCCTCCATGGTGTCGCAGGATTCACTGATCATGATCGGGGAGTTCCCGATCCGGACCTCGGCATGCATGATCTTGCCGTCCGGATGGTCATGGCGCTCCAGCAGCTCGGCTCCGAAGGCCTTGGCCAGCAATTCAATCAGCTTGGCGGCATCGCGGACCATCAGGTAGGGGGTGACACTGTGATAGCCGGGAGGAACGGGCTTGGTTTTGGGTCTGTTCATGCTTTAGGCGGGTTGGATTTTCGATGAGAATAGCAGGCGGTAATGCTTTCGGCAGGCGTAGGCTAAAAACAGGTTCGCCACCGTCACAAAGACCGCCACCGGGAGACCGGCCGGATCCAGGAAAAGGTGTACGAAGAGAATGTTGACCGTGACGGGAAAGATGAGAACCGTGGCGAGCGGAACGAAAATCCCACTGACAAACGCCAAGCCGCAAAGCAGCTCCAGCGTTTTGATCACCGTAAAGACATAGCCGGATGCCGCCAGGCCCGCGGAAAAGTCCTCCATGGCACCTTCGAGTTCGGGCGGTTCCACCAGATTGAGGAAATAGGCAACTGACGCAAACAGAAAGAGAACTCCGAGCAGGATGCGAATTATGGCGACGGCGATTTTCACTTGGTCTTCTTGGTTTCGGGTTTGGTGGAAATGGTTGCACCGGATTCCCGGGTTCGGCTCACCATTCCATGGAATGCTTCCCGGCTCTCCACCCCATGGCGAGGAGAGCCTCATTCCCTCGGGACAGAGCGCAGGTTATTTGCTCCGCAATGCTCTTGAAGAACGCACCGACCCACCATCGGCTTTGATTGTCTCCACCAACGCCCGCGCAGGCGGCCCTTCGATCGATGATCGCATCGTCAAAGGCGCATCCGCTTTGTGTGAAACACCGGATGGAGCACTTCAGATGGTGGGCCGGCAGGCCACCGGTGATGACTTTAATCATGATCAGTGGCAGGGCCGGCGTTTTCGTCGGGTTGGTAGATTCCGAAAGTATTGCCCTCCATGTCCACGAAATAGGCATGCCAGCAGACGCCCGGGACCGCGAATTTGGGCAAAGCGATCCGCCCGCCCAATTCCAAAATTGTGTCGGTCATGGCATTGATGTCGTCGACCTGAAAGGAGCAGACAAAAGCATTGGTCCCGCATTCATCGCCTGGTGACTTTGCCGGTCGCTGCAGGAGACCGCCGCGGATTGTTCCTGTGTCCAACCGCCAGTATGGAATAGGAACCTCGGGCGCCGCCTCGAACGTCCAGCCGAAGAGGCGACTATAGAAGTGTATGGCTCGCTCCGGGTCGTCGGCCTGGATTTCAATGTAAGGCAGTCCATTCATCGCTTGTCCTTTTTCGATTTAGCCGGATACTCCTCGCACCGACAGCTTCACTTGTTCGACTCATTATCATACTGATCGTGGAGCCGCACCCAGTCCATGGTACTCCGCTCGTTGCGCCCTTTCGGCGTCAGGTCGAGCAGGTTGTGGGTGCCGCACAAAATATCGACCCCGCGCGAGTAGGCCGAGTAGGTGTGGAATATTTCACCCCGGTCGTTTTTGTAAAATACACTGATGCCGTGGTGCTCTTCGCCGGCATCGGACGCATTGATTTCCTCAAAATTGTAGAGAACCGTCGTTGCGCCCGGAGGAGTGGACGCATGGAAGTCCTCGTTGAAATCCGTTCCCTCCGAGGAAACCCACTCAAAGCGCCAGCCCATCCGCTGCCGGAAGCGGAGCAGCTTTCCCAGCGGTGCCCGCGAAACCGCCAGCAGGGTCACGTCGTGGTGCGGGAGGTGCAGATTCGCCCCATCGAAATGGTCAGAGAGGAAAGAGCACCCGTCACAACCCTGATCCCACTCGGGTCCGAACATAAAGTGGTACACGATCAATTGGCTGCGCCCGCAGAAGAGATCTGCGAGCGATTTCTTTCCCTCCGAAGTGGCAAAGGCGTAGTCCTTTTCAACCCTCACCCAAGGAAGGGCCCGGCGCTTTTCGCTCAGCCGGTCAATCATCCCTGTGACTTCCTTTTCTTGAGCGAGGAGCTCACGGCGGGCCGCCAGCCATTCCCTGGCTGAAACGACCCGGTGGTTCTGTAATTCTCCTTCAGTGGGTATGGGTGCAATGGGCATGGTTGATTCTTTGGTTGGATCGTCTGGGCTGTGCGATGATTCAGATCACTCTCTTCGCAGGTCCGTGATGGCAGGGGTGGTTTCAACTTGCCTCGCACTCCCGCAGGCGGCGCGCAAGGTAGTCTCGTTCCGACCTCAAAACGGCAAGGTGAAGGGCTTTTTTGAAATAATGCGCGGCCGCGGCCGGTTGCTCTCGCTGGTGTTCAAAGTCACCGAGGACGGCGTGCGCCAAGTGGTAGGACTCGAGCGCACCTTGCTCGAGCAGGGTCTGCACTTCGGCGATGCCTTTCTCGGGCCCATGCACTTTGGCCACCGCCACGGCCCGATTGAGCGCGACCACAGGGGAATCGTTCAGCTCAGCCAAGTGGTCGTAGAGCGAGAGGATTCGCGGCCAATCCGTGGAGGCATCATCCGGCGCCAAGCAGTGACAGGCCGAGATGCCGGCCTGGAGGTGGTACTCGCTCAGAGTTTCCCCGACGCTGGCTTTGGAAAGATGCAGAATGCCCCGCCGGATCATGGCTTGGTCCCAGAGCGATCGGTCCTGGTCTTCGAGGCGGACGAAGGCGCCTTCGGCGTCGGTCCGCGATGACAGCCGGGAGCCGTTCAACAGCATCAAGGCCAGAAGAGCATGCACACAGGGCCGGCCCACCACCGGATGGTCGGCAAGCAACGACCCCATCCGAATGGCCTCGGCGCAGAGATCACGCCGCACGACCCGCTCCCCCGCGGAGGCCTTGTAGCCTTCATTAAAAAGCAGGTAGAGCGTGTGGAGGACACCGTCGAGCCGGGGAGCAAGATCCGGGCCGGAAGGCAGTTCGAAGGGGATTGTATCCGTTTTCAGGCGACGCCGGGCCCGGCTGAGGCGTTTGGCGACCGCCGCTTCGCGGATCAGAAAAGCTTGGGCGATCTCCGCCGGAGAGAACCCACCGAGAACCTTCAGGGCCAGCGCCGCCTGCATCTCGAGCGACAACACCGGATGACAGCAGGTGAACAACAGGCGCAGGCGGGCATCCTTGATTTCGTCCTCCAACATTGGGCCGCTCTCGCCTGAGAGAGCCGTCATCCGCTGCTCGAGATCAATCATGATGGCCGGCTGCTTTTCCCGGAAACGACGCTCCCGGCGCACCCGGTCGAGCGCCAGGTTTTTTGCGGTCTGCATGAGCCAGGCCGGAGGGTTTTCAGGTATTCCGTAATACGGCCAAGTTTTCAACGCCCGCACCAAGGCCTCCTGCACCACATCCTCCGCCATCTGCAGGCGATGTACCCCGAAGATGCCGGTCAAGACCGAGACCAGCCGGCCCGCCTCATGACGGAAGAGCTTGTCCGCGAGCCGGGTGACGGCCTCGTCACCGGGCGGGCTTTGCCGGGTCGATGGCATCATGATCGGAGCGCTTCCGCTTCAAGAAGCGGCCTTCGCCATTCGGGTGCGGAGGCGGTGAAAATCAGGGCACTCAGGGGCAATCGGCCGCACCTCGAGAGTGGAGCCACAATCCAGCAGCGGCCATTCTTTGGCAATGGCCAAGGCCTCCTCCATCGTCGCCACGTTCAGGATGAGGTAGCCCCCGACGCTCTCCTTCGACTCCGCAAAGGGTCCGTCCGTAATCATCCGCCGGGATTTTCCCGAGATGACTTTTCCTTCGTTGAAGAGCGGCTGGGCAGCCTTGAACTTGCCTTCCTGCCGGAGGCGGTCGAACCAGGCGTAGGTCCGGTCCATGACTTGCTGCATCTCGTCGAGGGAGAGGTCCTGGTGCCAATCGGTGCTGCGAAAGAGCACCATGAATTCAGTGGGGGTTTGGTCAGTATTCATCGCTGTGTTGGTTGGGTGTTTCAATGGGATGACGAATGGGCCGAAGCAAAAAGGACACTTCTTTGGTCAGTCTGTCCTTGCACTCTACGGTGGAGATCTCTTGTCGAAGAAACCGCTCAGGTAAGCGCGGGCGTGCTCGAGATTGGCGGCCACCAGCTCCGGATCCCGGCGCGTCTTGGCCGCCAGCAGCGAGCCTTGCCAGAGGCTGTTGAGCATCCAGGCAACGTCGCGCGGATCAAAGTCCACCGCGGGCGGATGCCGCCGCTTCGCCTCCGCCAGCAGTCCGGCCACGAAATCCGTCCACCCCTCCAGCATCCGCTCGCAGAGCGTCCGCACCCGGTTGTTGGAACCCGCCAACTCCTGGGCCACCATTCCGAGCAGGCAAGCCGTCTTCTCGCCCGGCACCCGCACACTCGCAGCCAACCCATCAAGCATTCGCTCCAGGCGCACCAGCGGATCATCGGCGGTATCGCCCAAATCCCGCCCGTACAACTCCACCCGCCCCTGACACCAGTGTAGAATCGCCGCTTCCAAAACGTCCTCCTTGGACGGGAAGTAATGAAAAAAAGCCCCCTTCGTGACCCCGGCAGTGGCGCAGATCCGGTCAACGGTCGTGGCATGCACCCCCGCAGTCCGCACCAGGTCGATGGTGGCTTCGACCAGCGCCAGTCGGGTCGCCTCCGGAGCACGGCGCCGGCGGGATTGGGCGGCTTCGGTTTTCATACGTACCAAATGGTATGCTGGGGGCGGTCATGACGCTCTGTCAACCCGCTTCGCCGGCTCAGGCGCACTGCAGCCCCTCCGGATGCCGATCGCTCCGCCCGCCTGTCCCTCGCCTTCCAACCCGTTCGCGCAGACGTGATCTGCGGGGAAAACCGGCGCGCGCCAACACCCGCTGCGGCTCTCCATGGTTCATGGACGGTGTTCGATTGTCCCCGACCCTTCCCTGCCTTCCACCCGACGGTCTCCGAGAGCCCCGGAACTGAACCGAAGCGCCACGCCCCGGCGGCCGCCATGGAATGGAGGCAAGCCGGCATGACGAGCGGTGTTGCTGCGTGCTTTGTATCCGATAATTGGCGACGCCATCACAACTTGGACCCGTTCCCCAGCACACGCCACCGACCTCTCACGACCAGCCCCGCAGCCTTTGCGCGGGGGACGGAGGCCGCGGTCCTCCAAGCACGGAAACCTCCTCGGTTCGCCTTTACCCTTCGGAATCCGCCACCGAGTCTGCGAACCGCACTTTTATTCCGGAATCAGGTTGCCATCGATAATTTCTCCTGCTAGTGACTGCGCTCCCATCTTATGATCTCCGGCTGTATCGACAGCCGTTTCCTCCTTCCGCTTCCCTCACCGTACCATTGTCTGCGCCGAGCCTGCCCCCCTGCCCCTCCCGGTGATCCGGGCATGGTCGCGCCGCCTCCCCACCCTCCACCTCAATCGACCATGCCTCTCCCCGGCTCCCAGCACCCTTGTGCCCGTACTTCCGGATTCGCTCCGTTTTCGCTTTTTTCGTTCTGCATCCTGCTCACCGGCATCGCCTTCACGCCACGGTCAATGTCCGCCACCATCTTCACCTGGATCGGTGAAGCCCCCACCACGATCAACTTCAGCGGTGACTGGTCCGATCCGGCCAACTGGCTGCCCGGCGGCTGGCCCTCCGACCCGGGTGACACCGCCTCCATCACTCTCGGGGCGCTGGACGACTTCACCGTCACCCTCAATGTCAATGTCACCATCAGCGAGTTTCTACTTAACACCACCGTCGGAACCTTCGCCGCCAGCGGCCGGACTTTTGAAGTCGGCAACCTCGCACAAATCCTGTCCGGCTCCGTTTTCTGGAACGGGAGCACATGGCGCGGCAACCACCTCGTTAACCAGAGTCTGATCACGGCCGAGGGCAGCTCCACCTTTGACTTCGAAACGTTCGACCAGGAGGGAACCCTCCGCATACAAGGCCGCTCGGGATCCGATGGGATTTTCACCAGCCCCACCGGATTTGATAACCAAGGCACCATCGAGCTCACCTCTGTCACCAACCGCGGCTCCCAGCTCCGCGTCACCAATGGCGTCTTGAACAACACGCCGGGCAGCACGATCCGCCTCGCCGTTGGCGCCGGCGGCCAGCGCACCTGGCAGGCCGAGCTGGACAACCGCGGCGACTTCCTCATCGAGACCGACACCCAGTTCAACAAGGGCAACGGCACCTACACCAACCGCAGCCTCCTGCGCATCGACGAGGACGCCGCCCTCTCCATCACCGGCTCCAGCCAAGTCCTCACCCAGGCCGGCGGCACCCTCGACATCCAGGGCGCCCTCAACCTCGCCAGCATCACCTTCAACTTCGACGGCGGCGCGCTCGCCGGCAACCGACCGGTCCTGTCAACCGGCACCCTCAATCTCGCCCCGGAGTCCGCCGGCAGCGGCGACTTCATCCTGCGGGGCAGCGTCACCCTCAACGGCGACATCCACGAGGGCCAGTCCATCGAGGTCCAGGGAGTCTCCGGCCAGGACGGCATCCTCACCAGCCCCAACGGCCTCACCAACCACAACCACCTCCTCCTCACCTCCATCGCCAACCGCGGCTCCCAGTTCCGCGTCACCAACGGCGTCTTCGACAATCCCGAGGGCAAAACCGTCCGCCTCGCCGTTGGCGCCGGCGGCCCGCGCACCTGGCAGGCCGAGCTGGACAACCGCGGCGACTTCCTCATCGAGACCGACACCCAGTTCAACAAGGGCAACGGCACCTACACCAACCGCAGCCTCCTGCGCATCGACGAGGACGCCGCCCTCTCCATCACCGGCTCCAGCCAAGTCCTCACCCAGGCCGGCGGCACCCTCGACATCCAGGGCGCCCTCAACCTCGCCAGCATCACCTTCAACTTCGACGGCGGCGCGCTCGCCGGCAACCGACCGGTCCTGTCAACCGGCACCCTCAATCTCGCCCCGGAGTCCGCCGGCAGCGGCGACTTCATCCTGCGGGGCAGCGTCACCCTCAACGGCGACATCCACGAGGGCCAGTCCATCGAGGTCCAGGGAGTCTCCGGCCAGGACGGCATCCTCACCAGCCCCAACGGCCTCACCAACCACAACCACCTCCTCCTCAC
>REEB01000244.1 GCA_007695295.1 Puniceicoccaceae bacterium | reverse complement strand
AATGAGGTTATCAAGCCAGAATGTCGCTATTTTTTTTGCCCAACGTTGTATGGCGAGAAATTATGCTTGCGAAAAATACAGAGCAAGAAAAATTTCTTGCTAATGTGGATTTAGTCGTATTTTCAAGCGTTTTGACTGAGGCGTAAAGAGATGAAGTTTTCGGAACAAAGTCGGGGAAATGGGGCCAGACGCGGCGGAAATGCGTCACCCAAAGAGGTGCCTGACTGGGTGCGACGGATGTACGCAGGGGCGGGGTTGCATCTGACTGAGAAAAAACTGGCATGGAACGGGGTTCATATCGAGCATTTTCTTGCCTGGTGTCGGCGGCTGGGCGAAGGGGCGGACCGGATGGATTTGGGTGGGTTGGCGAAGTTGCATTTGGACGAGCTGCGGCAATCGAGCACGAATGACTATCGTGTAGGACAGGCAAGGGAGGCGCTGGCGGTGTTTTACCGCGGGGTCCATGGCTGGAGGATGGAGAGAAAGGAAGCGGAGGGACGGGTCTGGTGGCATCCGAAATTCCGCCTCAAGACGGGGGTGCCTTCCACGCGGGGAGTGGCATTTGAGGAAACGGCGGCGGAGGCGAGGCGCACGGCGGTGGAGGCGGGGGGATGGCGCAAGCGCATGGTGGAGGCGTTGCGGGTCCGCCAATATGCGATCCGGACGGAACGGACCTATCTGGAGTGGGCGGAGCGGTTTGCCCGGTTTGCGGGGGAGGATTCAGAGGCTTGGCATGTGGAGCGATTGGAGGCCTTTTTGACCAAGCTCGCGGTGGAGACCGGGATATCGGCCTCGACGCAGAACCAGGCGTTGTCGGAGATCGTTTTTCTGTTTGGTGCGTTGGGGGTGGAACAGCGCAATTTGAATCTGATCTCTGCGCATAAGTTCGCACCACTGGACGTCTGTCACTTCGCCCATGCCTAATGATAATTACAGGGTTAAGCTATTTTCGATACACTTCTCGGCGATGGCCGACCCTTACGACCTCGACGACCAGAATCCCCTCGAAAATTTCTTAGAGCACGCGGTAGTCGCCAATTCTGATTCTGTGGGCGCAGTTACTTCCGGCCAGCTTCTGGCACCCTGAAGGGTAAGGGTTCTCCGCGAGATCCTCTACCGCTGACAGAATTCGCTTCACCGTCTCGGGGGCAATCCGTCGCAAATCCTTCTTCGTGGACTTTCGCCACTCAATCAGGTAGGATGCCATCCTTTTTCAGCTCCGCGACGAACTTTTCATGGGACACAGTTGTCTCTTTCCGTCGATCCGCGATGGCGGCCAGATCGGAAAGATCCTCCATAAGCTGTTCATAATCAGCAATAGCTATTAGAACGGCCTTCTTCTGGCCATGCTCGTCGGTTATGTATTGAACAGTGGAACTCATCCTCGAAACCTATTGGATTTCGTGAATTTGTCCATCTATTCTTGCCCAACGCTTAGGCGGAGCCTCGCCGACTAACCTTGCAGGCGGGAGAGCTGCCTTCGCTGGGTCGAGCGGCTTGGAGAACATAACCAGCCGGACGATCCCAGCCTGCAGTGTTTGAGTCTCCAAACTGGGGAGAAGCATTTCGGGCTGAGGTCTGTCAAGAGATACGAACCTTTGCGCAGTTAGTTGATACGAACTTTTACGCATGCGGGGTGAGGAAATCGGCGGTGGGATGAGGGAACTACGAAACACGCGCAACTTGCGCAACCTCGACACCACTTCAGCCCTGCACAAGCTGCAGGCCAGATAATGGGATCCGACCGGATTGGCGCTAACTTAAGCCAGTTTTGGGATGCCGCCCCTACAGGGCAGAAACGCACTTCCCCCAAGACGCAGGGCGGCGCTGGCGCTTGCCCTGGGCTGGGCTGTTGGATGCAAGCCCCGTTGGGGCATACGTTAGCAGTATTCGCGTCAGGCCGTAAATCTCTACCAAGGCGGCCACCTCCCCTCAGCCTTTGCTCGGAGCGAAGGCGGACCCCACCCCTCTCCGCGATCGCGGGGTCTCGTTCTCATCTGTGGAATCTGGGAAATCTGTGATTCATGCCTCGGCCCTTTTCCTGAAAGCGCATTCGCGCTTCCGCTACACACGGACGCCGGATCTCGCAAACCACCTCCCCTCGCTTTCACAGCGCCCGCGGGGTTTCGTTCCCATCTGTGGAATCTGAGAAATCTGTGGTTCATACCTCGGCCCTATGCACGAAAGCGCTCCGCACTTCCGCTACACACGGACGCCGGATCTCGCAAACCACCTCCCCTCGCTTTCACAGCGCCCGCGGGGTCACTTCCAGCCAACAACCATGACCGCCGATTCCCTCCCTCCGGATGCGCAATGGTTCGTATCAAATCATTGTGCAAGAGTTCGTGTCACTTGACAAGTGCCTGTGAAACCACGGGTCCCTGCTACTCGACAACGAGGTACATCGTTTCCGGCGGGCAGAGAATCGTCAATTTGCCCTCGCCGCCGTCCACTTCCAGGGCTTTGCCCGGAACGCCGTTGGCATCCAGCAATGTCACGCGGGAGAGGTGAGGGTTGCTGATGGTGACGGTCACGTTTGTGTTGGCAACGCGCCAAGGCAGGGTGCCGGTGTGCTCGATCCGCAGCCCTTCGATTTGCTGCTCTCCGCGTTGAAAGGCTGCCGGCACCGTCCGCCAGCCAGTGGGCCGCGTCAGCGTGCCGATCTGCACGAGGACCTGCCGCGACTGGGCCAGCGGCTGCCCATCGAGCGGGACGACGGTGACCGAGGCGAACGGGTCGCTGCTCTCGATCGTCACGTCACTGAGTTCGAACCGTCCGCCCGCTTCGCGCAGGAAGCCGGTCACGCCTTGCGCACGCGGAGCATTCAACGTGAACAACCCCGGCTCAGGCCGCATCGACAACTCGCCGCTGGCGCTGCGGACCGTGCCGGCATCGATGGCGGGCGCGAGGTCCATCATCATAGTCAAGCCGGGATCGGCGTCGTAGAGGGCTTCGACCCGGCCAACCAGAAACGCCAGGCCGTCGAATTGCCGGGCCTCGGCCTGGACCGCCTGCTCAAGGGTGTGGCGATTGGGGTCGAAACTGAAGCCCTCGGCGATCACGGGCGCTTCGCGGGCAAAGATCGAATCGAGGCTGCGCGCTTCGCGGATGACGACCGGTCCCGGAGCGACAAGCCCGAGACGGTAGATGAGGGCCGCGGCGGGAAAAGTCCCCATGGCAGCCGGGTCGGCGCTGTCCCACTTGCTTATAGGGTGGCCTTGGCCCCGGTCGGGAATCCACGGCCTGTAGGGTGATCCGTGCGTCCACGTCGGACGGCGCGGGCCGGCCCAGAAGATGCCGTCAATGCCGTTCATCGCCCCGTAGGCGGCCAGCAGGATGGGCCCCTCGGCCTTGTAAGGAATCGGCGGCACCCACAGGGTCTCGGTGAGGATAAAGGGATGGCCGGCCACCTGCTTCTTGCCGACCGGCAGGCGCAACTCCCGGGTGGCCGAACGGGCGGTGAAGTGGTCGCCCGGCTCGATCATGTAGCCGGCATGATCGCCGACGTGCGTAGCGCTGTAGTAGTCGTTGTTGGCGATGGTATCGACGGCGGTGAAGGTCCAGCGTTCGGCATCGTCCATGTACCGCCCGTCGGCGGCCTTGAAGTTCGAGGCGTCGATGAGCTGCGGGCAGCCCAGGTCCTCGCGGATGAACCGCTTCATGTCGGCGTAGAAACTGCGCTGCGTTTCGGCCAGGAAGCGGAAGGTGTCACGGGCGCGTTGCTCGTTCATGCGCCCGCGCCCCTCGTCGGTGAGGAACCAGGGGTGCGGCACACCCAACCGGCCGGCGTCGGCATCGTCGCCATCGACGGCATGGTCGTTCCAGGCGGCCAGGGTGGCTTCCAGCGAGCCATGGCGCTCGACCGCCCAATCGTGGAACTGTGTTTCCATGATCCTGCGGGGTCCGACGGCCATGCCGTGCAGGGTGTGAAACAGCAGCGTGTCCTCGTTTTGGATCTGGATGATCGCCAAGGCGGGGTCGTCCCGCAGTGCGATGCCGGTGTAGGGGTTGGTTTCCGTCAGCAGGCGCCGCATCCAGTTGCGGTAGGCCTCCTGGAGGGTTGGTTCGAAAAACAGTGCTCCGAACAGGCCCTGCGGGTTGCGGCCACCAACGCCCTCAATGCCCCATTCAGGGGGGATGTGTTGCACCGGGTAAGAGTGCGCCCACCAAGGCGAGATGTTGGCGTAGATGCCTTCCTGCTTGTAGAACGCCACCGCCCGCCAAGTCGCGTGCAAGGCCTCCTCGTCCACGTCCGTGATGGCGGCACCCTCATGCTTCGGGTTAAGGTTTGCGCCCAGCCGCACCATGTTCACGCCCATCCGCGCCAACCAGCGGGCGGCGGTGGCGGCGTCCTCGTCGCTCAAACGCTCGCCGGTCCCTTGCGGGCCATGGACCGCCCAGAAGCGGATCGGCTCGCCGTCGCCGCGCACGAAGCCGCTGCCGTCCTCACTGCGGCGGATGAACCCACTCTGACCGGCGACTTCCTCGTTCAGATGGCGCAAGTCGATGGGGCTCGGCGCCCAGGGGTCCGTCTCAGTTGGGAAGACCCAGGAATTTTCGTCCGTGGGGTTGAGGTCTTTGGGGGCAAGGGCGACGGAGGGCGACGTCGCCAGCACGATCGGTGCAACCAGCAAGAGGGGGAGGCGAAGCATGCCGGCATTCTGAGGCTTTAGCGCCGCGCGTCGACTCCTTCCCATCCTTCCGGAGGGCTCGTTGATCCCACCGGTGAGCCCACACTCCGGAGTCCGTTCTCCCGGGTTGAAACTTTGGGCGATGGAATGAGGCGGGAGGCCCGGTGGCGCCTTACTGCTTCCGGCCTTTCTCCGCCCACTCCTTGTCGATGGCGGGATCGGAGATGAAGTAATAAATCCAGGCCGCGAGGGGTCCGAAGAGCAGGTGCGTGGCCGCCCACCCCAGCGGCGATCCGAAGGGCGCGTGCCGGACGGAGTGCACCAGGCTCTGCCCCCAGAGAACAACCGTCCGCAGCAGGACGAGCAGCACAAACCAGCCGAAGAGCTGGTGGGTCACGGGCGCCCCGAGGTCAATCCACAGCTCGACCCCGAAGGCCAGCCGGGCGATGAAAATCCCGAGGAGAGCGAAAAAGCTGAAAGGGATGGTCGGATCGCGTTTCACGGTATCTGTTGTCCTCGAGATTCACCCGAACTCAACACTGAGACACCCTCTCCAAGCCCGTAATCCCACTCGTAATCATAATCCTACTCGTACTCTTAATCATAATCCTACTCATAACCCTGCTCATAATCGGAATCCCAAACCCGATGGCCTCCCGGCACACATCCAACGTTACATGATCAAAGTGTGTTTTCATGAGGTGAAATGCAGTCAATGGCACGTGATCAGTGGATTATGAGTACGAGTAGGATTACGATTATGATGGGGCGCTATGAGTAGGATTACGATTAAGATGGGTCGCGGGATATCCACTCCGCCAGGGACGCGAGGGCGCGGCCGCGGTGGCTGATCCGGTCCTTGGTCTCCGCACCCAGTTCGGCGAAGGTCCGCGTCTCCCCCTCCGGCACGAACGCGGGGTCGTAGCCGAAGCCGCCCCCGCCGCGCCTTTCCCCGATGATCCGCCCTGGACAGATGCCTTCGAAGAAGCGTTCACCGCCTTCCGGAGAGACCAGGCAGAGCACGCAGTGAAAGGCCGCCCTGCGCCGCTCCTCCGGCATGCCTTCGAGGGCGGCGAGCAGCTTGCTCAGGTTGTCTCCGTCACTCGCTCCGGAGCCTGCATAGCGCGCGGAGTGCACTCCGGGAGCGCCATCGAGAGCGTCGACACAGAGGCCGCTGTCATCCGCCAGCACCCAACCGGCCCCGGCCACGACCGCGGCGAGGGCGCGGGCCTTGAGGCTGGCGTTGCCGACAAAGTCGGCCGCGTTTTCCTCGACCGCAGGCATGCCGCCGACCGCATCCGCCGACCGCACCTCCCAGCCGAGGCCGCGGCCCTCCATCCAGCGAGCCAGCTCCTCCGCCTTATGACGGTTCCCCGTCGCCAAATAGAGCTTCGTCGACATCGATTTTTCCCGGAAAACAGACCCGGCCACGGATAAGTTGATCGGGGCCGAAAGTGGCGTGGCGCACCTCCTCGAGGCGCAGGGCCTGCTCGAGCCGGTCGGTGCGCAGCCCGCGGAAAGCGGCCCGGGCCTTTTCATCCGCCAACAGCACGGGCGCCCGGTAGCAGAAGAGGTAGTCGAGCTGGCGACGTCGCAGCAGTTCGCTCATCAAGTCCGCGCCGCCTTCGAAATAAACCCCGAGAATACCCTCCTCC
This sequence comes from Puniceicoccaceae bacterium, assembly GCA_007695295.1. Lineage (GTDB taxonomy): Bacteria > Verrucomicrobiota > Verrucomicrobiia > Opitutales > Opitutaceae > REEB01. The sequence continues at coordinate 3,009 of REEB01000244.1, read as the reverse complement.
CGGCAGCGCTCGCGAAAGGCCCCCAAGTCCACCCGCCGGCCCTGCGCAGGCAGCACCCAGACCTCGACCCCCTCCCGCTCCAGCCGGCGCGCATAACCGGTCCCGGCCTGCTCGGTCGTCACCACCACGGTGCGGTCGCGAAATTCATCGGTGAAAACGCCCGGCAACTCCTTGGCCATGGCCACCCGCAGGAGGCCGTCGAAGATGATCCTCCGCGGACACGTCACCGCCTCCTCCTCGATCCGGCTGGTCAGCCGGGGATCGTCGGCCAGGACCGTGCCCGCGCCGACCGCGATGGCGGGGAAAAGCCTGCGCCACCGCATGACATCGGCCCGCGCCTCCGGCCCGGTGATCCAGCGCGAGGCGCCCGTGCGGGTGGCGATGCGGCCGTCGAGGGTGAGGGCGCACTTGGCGGCCAGGAGTGGCCCGCCCTGCTCCATCCAGTGGTTGAAAAGGAGATTCAGGTCGCTGCAATCATCCGCGAGAATCCGGGACTCGACGGTAAGGCCCGCCTGCCGGAGCACCTCGAGGCCGCGGCCGGCGTGCGCCGGGTTGGGGTCGATCGCCCCCACCACCACCCGGCGGATGCCGGAGCGGAGAATCGCCTCAGTGCAGGGGGGGGTGCGGCCGGTCGTTGAACACGGCTCGAGGGTGACCACAAGCACGGCATCGGGAGCGGGATCCCGCCCGAGCGCCCGCAGGGCCTCCACTTCCGCGTGGGCTTCCCCGGCCCGCCGGTGCCAGCCCTCCGCCACCACTTCGCCGCCCTCCACGATGAGCGCCCCGACCATCGGATTGGGATGGGTCTCGCCCCAACCGCGGCGGGCGGCGGCGAGGGCGCGGCGCATCCAGGCTTCACGATCCGATTCGGTCTTCATGATCCGGGCCCCGTCAGCGGCAGCGGCGGTGGACCAAGCCGACGGGTCAACCGCTGTAGTTCATCGATCGATACAAGCCCCTCCCGGACCTTGGTCCAGGCGGTTTCGCGCAGGGAGCGCCAGCCCTCCGACCGGGCCAGCTCCCGCAGCCGCCCCGTCTTCAGGCCCGGCTCGATCGCGTCGGCCAGCGGATCGGTGAGGACAAGAAATTCGTACAACGCGACCCGGCCACGGGTCCCGCGGCCCGTGCACTCCACGCAGCCGCGCCCGACCATCGCCTTCACCTCCCCGGGATCAATGCCGAGGGCGGCGACCATTTCATCGCGCATCTCCTGCGGGATGTCCGGATCCGGCTCCTGGCAGTGGCGGCAGATCCGCCGCGCCAGCCGCTGCGCGATGCTGCAAACGACCGAAGAGCCGACCAAAAACGGCTCCACTCCCATCTCGATCAAGCGGGTGATGGCGCTGACGCTGTCGTTGGTGTGAAGGGTGGAGAAAACGAGGTGGCCGGTCTGGGCGGAGCGGATCGCGATCTCGGCCGTCTCGGTGTCGCGGATTTCGCCGATGAGGATGACGTCGGGATCGTGGCGGAGGACGGAGCGCAGCCCGCTGGTAAAACCGAGCCCGACCTCCTCGCGCACCTGGATCTGGCTGACGCCGGCGAGCTTGTACTCGACTGGATTTTCGATCGTGATGATCTTGCGGGCCTCGTCGCTGGCATGGGCGAGAGCGGCGTAGAGGGTCGTGGTCTTTCCACTGCCGGTGGGACCGGTGAGGAGGACGAGGCCCTGGGGGAGGCGGGTCAGCTCCTCCATGAGCGCCTGCTGGGGCGGCTCCATGCCGAGCTGGGCCAGGTTGATGAGCAGACTCTGTTGGCCGAGGATGCGCAGGCAGACCGCCTCGCCGAAGGTGGTCGGAATGATCGAGACGCGCAGGTCGTAGTCGCGGTCGCCCAGCTTCATGGAGATGCGCCCGTCGTGGGGGATGCGCCGCTCGGTGATATTGAGGTCGGCCATGACCTTGAGCCGGGAGACGAGAGAAGGATAGAGCTGGCGCAGGCCGGCCGGGAGAGGGATGTCCTGGAGGAGGCCGTCGATGCGGTAGCGCAGGCGGACGGTTTCGAGGTAGGGCTCGAGGTGGATGTCGGTCGCTTCAAGGCGGAGGGCTTCGGAGAGGATCTGATTGACGAACTGGGAGATGGAGGCATCGAGCGGGGAGGACTCGGCCGGGGTGTGGACATCGAAGACAATTTCCCGGGAGGAGTCGGGCTCGTCGTCTTGGCGGCGGAGCTGGAGAATGGTTTCTGCGCCGAGGCCGTAATTGCGGCGGATGAAGGCGTGGACGGCGCTGGGGGTGGTGAGCCGGACCTGGATGCGGTGGGTGAGCAGCAGCCGCAGCCGGCCGAGTTCCGGAGCGCCCGGAGGTTCGGCAAAGGCCAGCGTCAGCAGGCCTCCCTCCAGGCTGACCGGCACCATCCGGTAATGCAGGGCGAGCTTGACCGGCACCGCCTCCAACACTTCCCGGTTCACCGAAAGCTCGCTGGGGTCGACATAAACCAACCCCGTGATTTCCGCGAGGGCGCGATAGATCTCCTCCTCGGAAGCAAGCGAGAGATCGGTGAGCGCACGGTGAAGGGGAATCTTCTGGCGCACTTCCCGCCGGCGGGCGGTGTCGAGCTGGCGGGCGGTGAGCACTCCGCGCTTCACCAGCAGCTCACCCAGATCCCGGGCTTCATCCATGGCCGGGGGAGGAGAGGGCGGAAGGCTGGCGGGCGTGGGGACCGGGCCGCAGGCCGATGGCGGATTGGCGGGACATCTGCCCACCAGCCAAGACGGCAAAGCACTCCGCTTCAATAAAATCCCACCGGTCGCCCCCGCTCACTGCGGCACCGCCACCTCGGTGCGCTGATTAAAGCGCAACTCCAACTGATGCTCCTCGTCCTGCCGGAGCACGATCCCTTCCGGCCGCACTTCCGTGAGCATCCAGCCCTCGGCCACCTCCTGCTCGACCGCCACCAACCCGAGTTCACCGTCCTTGAGGATCCAGGCCACCCGCTCGCCCCGGCTGTTCTCGAAAAATCCCTGGTAAGTCAGCTCGACCTTGCGGGTGGGTGGCGGCTCCGGGGGCGGAG